>NZ_AKJQ01000035.1:0-351265 GCF_000282255.1 Pseudomonas sp. GM25
ACCTACTTAACTCATTGAATCTCAAGGAGTTTTCCGTTTCGACTGCGCCGGAAGTGGGGCGAATTATAGAGACTCAAAATCTGCCGTCAACCCTTAATTTCGCTTTTCTTTCAATAACTTGCGGATAGGCCAAAAAACACTCAATACCCTCTATATAGAAGAAGGATTCAGTACCCCTTCTATATAGAGAGAACCATCAGAGCACTCCATCCTCTTTCATCGCAGCCACCGCTCCAGCCCCAAGACCCAGCACCCGCTGCAAAACCTCCAACGTATGCTCGCCCAGCAAAGGAGGCGCATGGCGATACTCGACAGGCGTCCGCGACAGCCGAATCGGACTGGCCACCTGCGGCACCATCCCCGCCAGCGCGTGAGGCAGCTCAATCGCCAACCCGCGAGACTTCACCTGCGGATCCTCGAATACCTGCGACAGATCATTGATCGGCCCACATGGCACACCCGCCTGTTCCAGCTGAGCCACCCACTCGGAGGTCGTCTTGAAGACTGTCGCCTGGCGAATCAACGGAATCAGCACCGCACGGTTCGCCACCCGCAACTTATTAGTCGCGAAACGCGGATCGTCCGCCCACTGCGGTTGCCCCGCCACTTCGGCGAACTTGCGGAACTGCCCGTCATTGCCCACCGTGAGAATGAAGTCGCCGTCAGCCGTAGGAAAATCCTGATACGGCACGATATTCGGATGTGCATTCCCCAGCCGCTTTGGCGCAGTGCCCGTCGTCAGGTAGTTCATCGCCTGATTGGCCAGGCATGCTACCTGCACATCCAGCAACGCCATATCGATATGCTGCCCGCCGCCATCGTGATCACGATGAGCCAGTGCTGCCAGAATCGCCACGGTCGAATACAGCCCCGTCAGGATATCCGTGAGCGCCACCCCCACCTTAACCGGCCCGGCACCCTCATCACCCTCAGGTCGCCCGGTCAGACTCATCAGCCCGCCAAGCCCCTGGATCATGAAGTCATAACCCGCACGCTTGGCATACGGTCCGGTTTGGCCGAAGCCGGTGATCGAGCAATAGATCAGATCCGGATTGATCACCTTCAACGACTCGTAATCCAGGCCGTAGGCCGCCAGCCCACCCACCTTGAAGTTCTCGATCAGGATGTCGGACTTGGCTGCCAGATCGCGAACCAGCTTCTGACCTTCGGGACGCGTGAAGTCGATCGTCACCGATTGCTTGTTGCGGTTGGCCGACAGGTAATAAGCCGCCTCGCTGGTGTTCTCGCCGTAAGCGTCCTTCAGGAAGGGCGGCCCCCAGGCGCGAGTGTCGTCACCATTGCCCGGGCGCTCGACCTTGATCACTTCCGCCCCAAGATCGGCCAGGATCTGACCAGCCCATGGGCCGGCCAGCACTCGCGATAAATCCAGTACCCGCAGATGCGACAGCGCGCCCATGGTCGCTCTCCTATTAATAGAACGCCTGCAGGCCGGTCTGCGCACGACCGAGAATCAGCGCGTGAACGTCGTGAGTACCTTCATAGGTATTCACCACTTCCAGGTTGACCAGGTGACGGGCCACACCGAATTCATCAGAGATCCCGTTGCCGCCCAACATGTCACGCGCCATGCGAGCGATATCGAGAGACTTGCCGCAAGAGTTACGCTTCATGATCGAAGTGATTTCAACCGCAGCAGTGCCTTCATCTTTCATGCGACCAAGACGCAGGCAGCCTTGCAGCGCCAGAGTGATCTCGGTCTGCATGTCAGCCAGCTTCTTCTGGATCAACTGAGTAGCGGCAAGCGGACGACCGAACTGCTGACGATCCAGGGTGTACTGGCGAGCGGTGTGCCAGCAGAACTCGGCCGCGCCCAGCGCACCCCAGGAGATGCCATAACGTGCAGAGTTGAGGCAGGTGAACGGACCTTTCAGACCACGCACGTCCGGGAAGATGTTCTCTTCCGGCACAAACACGTTATCCATGACGATTTCGCCGGTGATCGAAGCCCGCAGACCGACCTTGCCGTGAATCGCTGGAGCGCTCAGGCCTTTCCAGCCCTTCTCCAGAACGAAGCCACGGATGTCGCCGGCATCGTCTTTGGCCCAGACCACGAACACGTCGGCGATCGGGCTGTTGGTGATCCACATCTTGGCACCGGTCAGGCTGTAGCCGCCGTCGACCTTGCGTGCACGCGTAATCATCGCGCCCGGGTCGGAACCGTGGTTCGGCTCGGTCAGACCGAAGCAGCCGATCCACTCGCCGGAAGCCAGTTTCGGCAGGTACTTCTGCTTCTGTGCTTCGGTACCGAATTCGTTGATCGGCACCATCACCAGCGAAGACTGCACGCTCATCATCGAACGATAGCCAGAGTCGACACGCTCGACCTCACGGGCAATCAGGCCATAGCTGACGTAGTTGAGGCCGCTGCCACCGTACTGCTCGGGAATGGTCGCACCCAACAGGCCGACTTCGCCCATTTCACGGAAGATCGCCGGATCGGTCTTCTCATGGCGGAAGGCTTCCAGAACGCGTGGCGCGAGGCTCTGCTGGGCGAATTGCTCGGCAGTGTCGCGGATCATGCGTTCTTCTTCAGTCAGCTGTTGATCCAGCAACAGTGGATCGATCCAGTTGAAGCTAGCTTTACCGCCCATGAGTGAGTCCTCGCAAATCGGGTGAATTAACGTGGCATTGATCCTAGGCCCGCTTCGCCATCCCGGCAAACGAGGATTTCGCATCCTGTTGTGCTAATTTCTCACTCCGAAACGTCGCGAAATGCCGATTAAGCGATGTATTAGTGAGGTTGACGTACATGCGCCGCAAGATACCCAGCACCACCGCCCTGATCAGCTTCGAAGCCGCCGCCCGTCACGAGAGCTTTACCAAGGCCGCCGAAGAACTTTCCCTCACCCAGGGCGCCATTTGCCGACAGATCGCCAGCCTCGAGGACTTCCTCAGCGTCGAACTGTTCCGACGCTCGCGTCGCGGGGTGAAGCTGACAGAAGCGGGCCTTTCCTACAGTCGTCGGGTCGCCACCCAACTCGACGCCGTTGAGCGCGACACCCTGTCGGTGATGGGTCAGCAAGGCACCAATGTGATCGAGCTCGCCGTGGTGCCCACCTTTGGCACGCAATGGCTGCTGCCAAGATTGAAGGACTTCCAACTCAAGCACCCGGAAGTGACGGTCAACCTGACCAACCGCACCCGCCCGTTCCTGTTTGCCGACACCGACTTCGATGCCGCCATCTACTTTGGCGATGCCGACTGGTCCGGTACCGAATCCCACAGGTTGATGGGCGAGAATCCGATGCCGGTATGCAGTCCCGCCCTGCTCGGCAACAAGACGCATCTGACACCCGATGAAATCGCCGATCTGCCGCTGCTCCAGCAAACCACCCGCCCCTACGCCTGGCGACAGTGGTTCAACTCGCAACACCTGAACATCCCCCGCGACATGACAGGTCCGCGCTACGAGCTATTCTCCATGCTCGCCCAGGCAGCCATGCACGACATGGGCATCGCGCTGATCCCACCGTTCCTGATTCAGCGCGAACTGGCCGAGAAGCGCCTGGTGATTGCCAACCCGAACGCGCTCTCCAGCATCAAGGCGTATTACCTGATGATTCCGGAGCGAAAGGTCGAATCGGCGTCACTCAAAGCTTTTCGTGACTGGCTGGTGAACCAGGCACACAGCTACAACTTAGAAGGCTAAAGGGTTTCAGCGATTACTAACCCCGTAGTCAGGAAAATCAAAGCCCTACAGATATAACTATTTGTCGCAAATAGACAGACTGTATCCGAAAGTCGTACAGACGTCCCACAAGCGCCTGCCGACGTGGCTTTGCGCCCTCATTCGCGACTCATTGCGACCTATTCACGTCACCGATGCGAAAATTCTTCAAATTCATCCAGACTCCTTGAAAGGCACGGCCTGCAAGGGATTCAACTGGCCATCTGCGACATTCGGTCACGGGATGACTTGTAGTTAATTTTCCGTCACCCGTCATAATCCCTTGAAGGGCATAAACTTCGCCTGCAAAATGCCGCGCCCCGCCCTGATTTGGCGGGATCGTGCTGATCGGCCGCCCCAGTCGCACCATCCGTAGTGCATGGGTTTACTCAATAAGATCACGCAGGAGATTTGACGTGCACATTGGTGTTCCTCTCGAAACCCAGACCGGTGAAACACGGGTTGCTGCAACCCCGGAAACCATTAAAAAGCTGATCAGCCAAGGTCATAAGGTCACTGTGCAAACCGGCGCCGGCGTTAAAGCCAGCGTTGTCGACAGTGCCTATGAAGCGGCAGGCGCAACCATTGGCAGTGCCAATGACGCGTTTGGCGCCGAGCTGATTCTCAAAGTGGTCGCGCCAACCGATGCCGAACTGACGCTGATCAAGCGCGGCACGGTGCTGGTGGGCATGCTCAATCCGTTCAACAACGACACCATCGCGAAGATGGCCGAGTGCGGGATTACCGCGTTCGCCCTGGAAGCGGCGCCACGTACCTCCCGGGCCCAGAGCCTCGACGTGCTGTCGTCCCAGGCGAACATTGCCGGCTATAAGGCCGTGCTGCTCGCCGCTCACTACTATCCGCGCTTCATGCCGATGCTGATGACCGCTGCGGGCACCGTGAAAGCGGCGCGCGTGCTGATCCTGGGGGCTGGTGTGGCCGGGTTGCAGGCGATTGCCACGGCGAAACGTCTGGGTGCCGTCATCGAAGCGTCCGACGTACGTCCGGCCGTGAAGGAACAGATCGAATCCCTCGGCGCCAAGTTCGTCGACGTGCCTTACGAGACCGATGAAGAACGCGAATGCGCGGTCGGCGTCGGCGGTTACGCACGCCCGATGCCGGCGAGCTGGATGCAGCGTCAGGCCCAGGCCGTGCACGAGCGCGCCAAGCAGGCTGACATCGTCATCACCACCGCACTGATCCCGGGCCGCAAGGCGCCGACGCTGTTGAGCGCGGACACCGTGGCGCAAATGAAACCCGGCTCGGTGGTCATCGACCTCGCTGCAGCCCAGGGTGGCAACTGCCCGCTGACCGTGGCCGATCAGGTCGTGATCGAGAACGGCGTGACTATCGTCGGCCCGACCAACCTCGCCGGTGAAGTCGCCGCAGACGCCTCGGCGCTGTACGCACGCAACCTGCTGGACTTCCTGAAGCTGGTCTTCACCAAAGAAGGCCAGTTCGAAGTGAACCTCGAAGACGACATCGTCGCCGCGTGCCTGATGTGCCGCGACGGCCAAGTCATCCGCAAAAACGCCTAAGCAGGGATTCAGACGATGGAAGAGCTTATCTCCCCCGGTATCTACAACCTGATCATCTTCGTGCTGGCGATTTATGTCGGTTACCACGTGGTCTGGAACGTTACACCCGCGCTGCACACGCCTTTGATGGCGGTGACCAACGCCATTTCTGCGATCGTGATCGTCGGCGCCATGCTCGCGGCCGCACTGACCGTCACCCCGCTGGGCAAGACCATGGGCACCCTCGCCGTGGCACTGGCCGCGGTCAACGTGTTCGGTGGCTTCCTGGTCACCCGCCGCATGCTTGAGATGTTCAAGAAGAAAGCCCCGAAAGCAAAAGAAGAGGCGCCTAAGTAATGAGCATGAACCTCGTCACGACGCTCTACCTGATCGCGTCGATCTGCTTCATCCAGGCCCTAAAGGGCCTGTCGCACCCGACCACGTCGCGGCGCGGCAATCTGTTCGGCATGCTCGGCATGGCGCTGGCAATCATCACCACTGTCGGCCTCATCTATAAGCTGGGCGCTGAGCTGGCGACTGCTGGCATCGGTTACGTGATCGTCGGCCTGCTGATCGGCGGCACCGCCGGTTCGATCATGGCCAAACGCGTTGAAATGACCAAGATGCCGGAACTGGTTGCGTTCATGCACAGCATGATCGGCCTGGCAGCGGTGTTCATCGCCATTGCTGCGGTGGTCGAGCCGCAGTCGCTGGGCATCGTCAAACAACTGGGCGACTCGATTCCGGCGGGTAACCGTCTGGAACTGTTCCTCGGCGCAGCCATCGGTGCAATCACCTTCTCCGGTTCGGTGATCGCCTTCGGCAAACTGTCTGGCAAGTACAAGTTCCGTCTGTTTCAGGGCGCACCAGTACAGTTCAGCGGTCAGCACAAGCTGAACGCGGTACTGGGTCTGGCGACACTGATCCTCGGCGTCACCTTCATGCTGACCGGCAACCTCGCCGCGTTCGCACTGATGCTGGCCCTGGCGTTCGTCATGGGCGTGCTGATCATCATCCCGATCGGCGGCGCCGACATGCCGGTGGTGGTGTCGATGCTCAACAGCTATTCCGGCTGGGCGGCGGCAGGTATCGGCTTCTCGCTGAACAACTCGATGCTGATCATTGCCGGTTCGCTGGTGGGTTCCAGCGGTGCGATCCTCTCGTACATCATGTGCAAGGCGATGAACCGTTCCTTCTTTAATGTACTGCTCGGCGGTTTCGGCAATACAGCAGATGCCGGTCCTGCCGGTGAGAAGGAAACCCGTCCGGTGAAATCCGGTTCGGCTGACGACGCGACCTTCCTGCTGACCAACGCCGACACCGTGATCATCGTTCCGGGTTACGGCCTGGCGGTGGCCCGTGCACAGCACGCGCTGAAGGAGCTGACCGAGAAGCTGACCCACCATGGCGTGACGGTGAAGTACGCGATCCACCCGGTGGCCGGTCGGATGCCTGGGCACATGAACGTACTGCTGGCCGAGGCCGAAGTGCCGTACGACCAGGTGTTCGAGATGGAAGACATCAACTCCGAGTTCGGCCAGGCCGACGTGGTGCTGGTGCTCGGCGCCAACGACGTGGTCAACCCGGCTGCCAAGAACGATCCGAAATCGCCGATTGCCGGCATGCCGATCCTCGAAGCGTTCAAGGCCAAGACCATCATCGTCAACAAGCGTTCGATGGCCAGCGGCTATGCCGGTCTGGACAACGAACTGTTCTACCTGGACAAGACCATGATGGTGTTCGGCGACGCGAAAAAAGTCATCGAAGACATGGTCAAAGCAGTCGAGTAACCCTCGCCGGCAACACCGAACGCCCCGACTTGTCGGGGCGTTTTTGTTTACGCAAAACGTCGGACAATTTGCCGCGTTGTTGCAGATCCAGTAACGGTGTTTTACTTGAAACCCGCTAAATAGACGCCTCGTTTGCGACCTTGGTAGCGGGACAGGCGCTCGCGAAATTCACTAGACTGCGCATCCTGCTACTCGCTGCCCGAGAAAATAATCCATGTACCGTGACCGTATTCGCCTGCCTTCGTTGTTGGATAAAGTGATGAGCGCCGCCGACGCCGCTGCGCTGATTGAGGACGGCATGACCGTCGGCATGAGCGGCTTCACCCGCGCCGGCGAAGCCAAGGCCGTGCCCCATGCGCTGGCCGAGCGAGCCAAGGTCACGCCGCTGAAGATCAGCCTGATGACCGGCGCCAGCCTGGGCAATGACCTCGACAAGCAACTGACCGAAGCCGGCGTGCTGTCGCGGCGTATGCCGTTCCAGGTCGACAGCACCCTGCGCAAGGCGATCAACGCCGGCGAAGTGATGTTCATCGACCAGCACCTCTCGGAAACCGTCGAGCAACTGCGCAACCAGCAGCTGAAGCTGCCGGACATTGCCGTGATCGAAGCCGTGGCCATCACCGAACAGGGCCACATCGTGCCGACCACTTCGGTGGGTAACTCGGCGAGCTTCGCGATCTTCGCCAAACACGTGATCGTCGAGATCAATCTGGCACACAACGCCAACCTCGAAGGTCTGCACGACATCTATATCCCGACCTATCGCCCGACCCGCACGCCGATTCCGCTGGTAAAGGTCGACGACCGCATCGGCAGCACCGCGATCCCGATCCCGCCGGAGAAGATTGTCGCCATCGTCATCACCCAGCAGTCGGACTCGCCGTCCACCGTGTCGTCGCCGGATGTCGATACCAAAGCCATCGCCGATCACCTGATTACCTTCCTCAAGCAGGAAGTCGATGCCGGGCGCATGACCAACAAGCTCGGCCCGTTGCAGGCCGGGATCGGCAACATTGCCAACGCGGTGATGTGCGGGCTGATCGATTCGCCGTTCGAAGACCTGACCATGTACTCCGAAGTGCTGCAGGACTCGACCTTTGACCTGATCGACGCCGGCAAGCTGAGCTTCGCCTCGGGCAGCTCGATCACCCTGTCGGAGCGGCGCAACAGCGACGTGTTCGGCAACCTGGAGAAGTACAAGGACAAGCTGGTACTGCGTCCCCAGGAAATCTCCAACCACCCGGAAGTGGTGCGGCGCCTGGGCATCATCGGCATCAACACGGCCCTTGAATTCGACATCTATGGCAACGTCAACTCCACCCACGTCTGCGGCACGCGGATGATGAACGGCATCGGCGGCTCGGGCGACTTCGCGCGCAACGCACACCTGGCGGTGTTCGTGACCAAGTCGATCGCCAAGGGTGGCGCGATTTCCAGCGTGGTGCCGATGGTCAGCCACGTCGACCATACCGAGCATGACGTCGACATCCTGGTGACCGAGGTGGGCTTGGCCGACCTGCGCGGCCTGGCGCCACGGGAACGCGCCCGGGTCATCATCGATAACTGTGTGCACCCGGATTTCCGCCAGGCGCTGAACGACTACTTCGACAAAGCCTGCGCCATTGGCGGCCACACCCCGCATATTCTGCGTGATGCCCTGAGTTGGCACATCAATCTGGAAGAAACCGGACGCATGCAGGCGGTGTAATCCGCACAGATTTTCCGCTGGCGCAAACACAGTTTCGCCAGCGGGATTCTGAAAACCTCTGCAACCGTCAAAAACTGTACTGCTGTACCGGTCTTTTCCTACGGCTTTTACCTACACGAATCATCGAATTGGGTAAAAATGCACCAAATAAGCGCATACAGGTACAGTTTGTGCAATTTTGACCCGTACACCCCCTATAAACAGTTAACTGGTCACTCACAATACAGGTGAACTGTATCTAGAGAGACTGGCCAAACGAGAGGATCATGGGCACCAGTTAAACCACTACCTAATCCCGCCACAAGCGGAAGGATGTCAACCATGGAACGTACACTCAGTTCCGAACTGTTCTTCGAAGACAAAGCTGTAAACACCCAGGCTTCCCTGCCTCTGCGCGTTATCGCCAACCTGATGCTTTGGCAGCGCCGCATCTCCAGCCGCCATCAACTGGCTCGTCTGGATTCGCGTCTGCTGGCTGACGCCGGGATTAGCGAAGCACAACGCTACGAAGAGCTGAGCAAGCCGTTCTGGCGCTAAGCAGCGTCGCTGGCTCTGGTCGCTAGACCCACCGCCAGCAACCCGAATTGAACACACAAGACCCGTCGCGGGAAACCGCGACGGGTCTTGTCGTTTCAGGGCAGAAAAACCTGAATACCCAGCCTGAAACACCAGACAGGTACAGTTTCTTTAAATAGATTAATGACAAGTACAGTTGCGTAAAATGTGTTCAGGCCAGCATCCTGACCACTGTGCGAACTCGCAACGGAGGCCTAAGATCCATGCAGAACGTGGCGAATGCTGTGCGACTGGCGTCTGACCTTCAGACACCGAGCCACCTCTCAATACGGTTTATCCACAGGAGTTCTCCCATGTCCCGTCTTCGTCTGCTCAGCGCCGCCGCTCTGCTGGCCGTAGCTGCCAACGCCAGCGCTACCAGCTTCATCGTTACCACCGACGCCGTGGTTGGCGCACTCAAGTCCTCTTCCGATGCCACCTCCGATGTCACCTCGTCCTTCCGTGACGACAAGATCGTGCTCGCCGCCCGTGACGACGCTGCCAGCTTCGTGGCCAGCGAAGGCGAAATCCGTGGCGTGAAACTGGAGAGTGCACTGGATCACATCCGTCATCAGGCTCCACAACTGAACGCGACCGACGCACAGCTGGCCCAGGCCATTCTGACGATCTAAGCGACAGAGGCATCGCGGGACACGCCGGTCGTGTCCCGATGTTTCGGCGCTGGCTCTAGTCCGGGCATTGCGCTAGCCTTGGGACTCGCCAACAGCTGCCGAGTCCCATGCGTTTTCTTACAAATCTGCTTATCCCTTCTATCCTGATCACCGCCTGCTGGGTTCCTCTTGCAGACGCCTTCGATGTGTCCACGCAGAACACCGTTGTCAGCGTCTGGGCCACCGGCATGGTGTCTTCCGCGCCGTTCGACCGTAAACTGATCATCGCCGCGCACGACGATGCCGCAGCGTTCGTTGCCAGTGACGGCCAGATGCGCGGCGCACAGCTCGAATCCGCCCTGCATTACCTGCGCAAGAGCCGGCCAAAACTTCATGTCAGCGACCTTGAACTGGCACAGGCAATTCTCGTCCAATAGTCATCCCTGTCTTTTCGGAGTCGTTCCATGCGTAGCCCGCTGATTGCTGCCGCCCTTGGCCTGCTGTTGTTGGCCGATATGGCCCAGGCACACACCCTGGTAGCCACCAGTAACATCATCGTCCGCGCTTCCCAGCGCACCATCGATTTCACTTCCGACACCACCACGTCGATTCGCGATTCGAAAATCATCCGCGAAGCCCACGACGACGCCGCCAGTTTCGTGGCCAGCGACGGTGATATCCGTGGTGCAAACCTGGAAGCCGCCTTCAACACCTTGCGCACCCGCGTGCCGGAAGCTCGCGACGCCAGTGATCAGGTACTCGCCGAAGCCATCCTCGCACTGTGAAGTCACTCGGCGCCTGGCTGCTGGCCGGGGCGTTGTTGCTGCTTGGCAACAGCGCCCACGCCGGCCTGCAATTGCGGCTCAAGACCGACGATCTGAGCCCCGCCCAACAACAGGCCAGCCAGGCACTGCTCGATGAAGCCATGCAGGCGTTGCCGCCGAGCTTCATCGAACGCCTGGACCGGCGCATCGATGTCGGCTGGACCGACGACATGCCCGGCAACGCCTACGGCCAGGCGACACTCGTCTCCGAGCTGGACCTGAACCGCAAACTGCTCGCCAGCCTCACCGACGGCAGCGCGGCCACGCAAAAAACCAATCGCCCCCACGGCACCGTACGCCGGGAATTGCTGGCCACGGTGCTGCACGAAATCACCCACATTTACGATCGCGCGCGCTTGTGGCCAGCGGCCGAACGCACGCTGATCCAGCGCTGTACCCGGCGCAACAACAGCGCCGGGCTGATCGGTATTCCAGATGAATGCCGTGGCCAGAACGGTCGTCGCTTCACCCTCAGCGATGATCCACGCCTGCTCGACCTCGCCGGCTGGCAGCAATACGTCGGGCGCCGGGGTGAGCGAGAACAGCACAACCGGCAGATCGCCCGCAGCCCCGACCTCTACGAAATCTCCAGCCCAAAGGAGTTTGTCGCGGTCAACATGGAGTATTTCCTCCTCGACCCGAGCTATGCCTGCCGCCGCCCGGCGCTTTATCGCTATTACCAGGAACACTTTGGCTGGGCACCGCCCGCGAAAGATGAGTGCGCCAAAACCTTCGCTTTCCTCAATGCCGGCAACGACTTTGCCAAACAGCCCCTGGGCCAGGTTGATCCGGAGCGCGTGTACGCGGTGGATTACCTGTTGGCCGAAGCCAACCAGAACTGGGTCAGCCGTTGGGGCCACAGCATGTTGCGTCTGGTGATCTGTGCACCGGGCCGACCACGCGGGCCGGACTGCCGACTGGATCTGGATCAGCATCTGGTGCTGTCATACCGCGCCTTCGTCGGTGACGTACAGCTGTCGAGCTGGGACGGACTGGTCGGCAAATACCCGTCGCGCCTATTTGTGTTGCCGCTGGCGCAGGTGATCGACGAATACACCAAGACCGAACTGCGCAGCCTGGCGTCGGTGCCGTTGAATCTCTCGCGCAGCGAAATCGAGGGCGTAGTCGAACACGCCGCCGAAATGCACTGGAGCTACGACGGCAATTACTTCTTCCTCTCCAACAACTGTGCGGTGGAAGGCCTGAAACTGTTGCGCAGCGGCAGCAACAACGCCCGGCTCACCGGCCTGGACAGCATCATGCCCAATGGTTTGCTGGAAGTGCTGAAGGGGCGAGGCCTGGCGGACACCAGCGTGCTCGATGATCCGAAAGAGGCGTTGCGCCTGGGTTATCGCTTCGACTCGTTCCGTGATCGTTATCAGGCGATGTTCGATGTCTTGAAAAAGCAATTGCCAATCAAGCAGGCAACCGTTGAAGAATGGCTTTCGCTGTCCGCCGAAGAGCGTCGTCCATGGTTCGAGCGAGCCGACCTGCGCACCAGCGCCGCGCTGTTGTTGCTGGAGCAAGCCAGTTTCCGTCGCCAACTGTTGCTCGCTCAGGATGAGGTCAAGCAACGCTACCTCGGCGCCCGTGAGCTGGAGAACGGTGGCATGGACAAGGCAAACGCGACGTTGCAGCAGATTCTCGCCAACAGCGGCTTCCTCAGCCGGCCGGCAGAACTGCTCGATTCCAGAGGTTACGGCCTGCCGCAACCGAGCGAATTCAGCCGACTGGAAGCAGAAAGCAGCCAGCGCCAGAAGCAGTTGCTGGCCCTGACCGGCGATCTGGATAAAGAAGTACGCGCGTTGCTCGAGCCCAAACGAGCAGCCGAGATTGCGGCCAGCGAGGCCAACGTGAAACAGATCGGCGAGCATCTGCGCAAACTGCACAAAGCCTCGGGCGGATTGGAACTACCCTGAAAAACAACGGCCCTGAAAACAAAAGACCGCAGCCCATAAAGGCTGCGGTCTTTTTTATTGCCTGACGATCAGTACAGAACGCCATCCAGCACTTCGTAAACGACCCCGCTGCCCACCGCGATCAGCACGATGTCACCGCCGGCACGACGCCATTCATAACCCGGGTAATACGGCAGACGACTCAACGCCCGGTTATCCAGCCGCTCGCCGTAGTAGCCATGGGGCAGAGGGCGGCCACGGACCAGATGGATGCCTGGCGGTGGCGGTGCACCGCGAACGAAGTAGCCATGATTGTCGCGAATCACCTGACGCACCGGGCCGAAATCCCGAGGCGGCGGGCCGCCGCGATGGTTGCTTTGCCAATCATGGTGATCACCACCGCGATTGTCGTAGTGGCCCTGTTGCGGGCCGCCGTGGTCGTGATCGTCGCGCGGATCGGCGCTGGCCAGCAGCGGCGTCGCGCTGATCATCAGCACGCCCAGACTGGCAATCAGACGTTTCGGCATTTTCATCGGGTCTTTCCTCACTGCACTGACAGCAAAAAGGGATTCAGAACGTGGTTCTGAATCCCTCGGTCTTGCTCAATTAGTCTGTGCCGCGAGGCTCTAATTCCTCTGTATCAGGAACTTTACCTTCAGCTGACGCGAGCCTTACGCACGCCTTCGGACAGCGCCGAACACAGGCTCAGCACGCCGTCGATGGCCTGGTCCGGCGTGGTCGCGTTGGCGATGTGATCGATCAGCGCCGAGCCCACCACCACACCATCGGCCAGACGCGCGATGGACGCGGCTTGCTCCGGCGTGCGGATACCAAAACCGATGCTGATCGGCAGGTCGGTATGCCGACGCAGACGCGCCACCGCTTCTTCGACGTGTTCCAGAGTCGCCGCACCGGCACCGGTCACACCGGCAACCGACACGTAGTAAACGAAGCCGGAGCTGCCGTTCAACACTTTTGGCAGACGCGCATCATCGGTGGTCGGGGTGGTCAGGCGGATGAAGTCGATGCCCGCTGCCTGGGCCGGGTCGCACAGCTCCGAGTTGTGCTCCGGTGGCATGTCGACCACGATCAGGCCATCAACGCCGGCCTCTTTGGCTTCGGCGATGAAGCGCTCGACGCCGAACTTGTGGATCGGGTTGAAGTAACCCATCAGCACCAGCGGCGTGTCGCTGTTGTCCTTGCGGAACTCGCGGACCATTTGCAGGGTTTTGATCAGGTTCTGCTTGGCGCCAAGGGCACGGATGTTCGCCAGCTGAATCGCCGGGCCGTCGGCCATCGGGTCGGTGAACGGCATGCCCAGTTCGATCACGTCGGCACCGGCTTTCGGCAAGCCTTTGAGGATGGCCAGCGAAGTGTCGTAGTCCGGATCACCAGCAGTGACGAAGGTCACCAGGGCGGCGCGATTCTGTTCTTTGAGTTCGGCAAAGCGGGTTTGCAGGCGGCTCATCAGTGTTTCTCCTGCTTGGAGGTTTCCATGTGGTGCATGACGGTCTGCATGTCTTTGTCGCCGCGACCGGACAGGTTGACCACCATCAGGTGATCCTTCGGCAGTTTCGGTGCGCGTTTGAAGACTTCGGCCAGGGCATGGGCGCTTTCCAGTGCCGGGATGATCCCTTCCAGACGGCAGCACTGATGGAATGCGGCGAGGGCTTCGTCGTCGGTCACCGAGGTGTACTGGACGCGGCCGATGTCATGCAACCAGGCGTGTTCAGGGCCGATGCCCGGATAGTCGAGGCCGGCGGAAATCGAGTGGGCGTCGATGATCTGGCCATCGTCGTCCTGCAGCAGGAAGGTACGGTTGCCGTGCAACACACCCGGTACGCCGCCGTTGAGGCTGGCCGCGTGTTTGCCGGTCTCGATGCCGTAACCGGCGGCTTCGACGCCGATGATCTCGACGCTCTTGTCATCGAGGAACGGGTGGAACAGGCCCATGGCGTTGGAACCGCCACCGATGCACGCCACCAGGCTGTCCGGCAGACGACCTTCCTGAGCTTGCAGCTGATCGCGGGTTTCCTTGCCGATCACCGCCTGGAAGTCGCGAACCATGGCTGGATAAGGGTGCGGACCGGCCACGGTGCCGATCAGGTAGAAAGTGCTGTCGACGTTGGTCACCCAGTCACGCAGTGCTTCGTTCATCGCGTCTTTCAGGGTGCCGGTGCCAGCGACCACCGGGATCACCTCGGCGCCCAGCAGCTTCATGCGGAACACGTTGGCCTGCTGACGTTCGATATCGGTGGTGCCCATGTAGATCACGCAATCCAGACCGAAACGCGCAGCAACGGTGGCGGTGGCCACGCCGTGCATGCCGGCGCCGGTCTCGGCGATGATGCGTTTCTTGCCCATGCGCCGCGCCAGCAGGATCTGGCCGATGCAGTTGTTGATCTTGTGCGCGCCGGTGTGGTTCAGCTCTTCGCGCTTGAGGTAGATCTTGGCGCCACCGCAAAACTCGGTCAGGCGCTCGGCGAAGTACAGCGGGCTCGGACGTCCGACGTAGTCGCGCTGGAAGTAGGCCAATTCTTCTTTGAAAGCCGGATCTTCCTTGGCCGCTTCGTATTCGCGGGCCAGATCGAGGATCAACGGCATCAGGGTTTCGGCAACGTAACGGCCGCCGAACGAGCCAAACAGGCCGTTGGCGTCAGGGCCGTTACGCAGATCGGAGGTGTTCGAAGTCTGGGTCATGGTTCGCTCCAGCGGATTTCACGAGAAGACAATGGCGTTCACTCTACCCCTGACCTTCCAGGCTGAAAACCGATAAGATCGCCACAACCTGTCAGGAAAACTCACAGATATCATGAGCCATGACCTTCCCCCGCTGAACGCCCTGCGCGCCTTCGAAGCCACCGCCCGCCTGAACAGCGTCAGCCAGGCTGCGGAGCAACTGCACGTCACCCACGGCGCGGTCAGCCGCCAGCTCAAGGTGCTGGAAGAGCATCTCGGCGTCAGTCTTTTCGTCAAGGACGGTCGTGGCCTGAAACTCACAGATGCCGGCATTCGCCTGCGCGATGCCAGCGGCGAGGCGTTCGACCGCTTGCGCAGCGTTTGCGCCGAACTGACCCAAAGCACCGCCGATGCGCCGTTTGTGCTCGGTTGCTCCGGTAGCTTGCTCGCGCGCTGGTTCATTCCGCGACTGGGAAGGCTGAATGCCGATCTGCCGGACTTGCGTCTGCACCTGTCAGCCGGAGAAGGCGATCTCGATCCACGACGCCCGGGGCTGGATGCATTGCTGCTGTTCGCCGAACCGCCATGGCCGGCAGACATGCAGGTGTACGAGCTGGCCAGCGAGCGCATCGGCCCGGTCATGAGTCCGCTGTTCAGCGGCTACCAGCAACTGCAATCGGCGCCGCCCAATGCCCTGCTCGACGAACCCTTGCTGCACACGACTTCACGCCCGCAAGCCTGGCCGAGCTGGGCGCAGCAAAGCGGCCTCGACGCCAAGGCGTTGAAGCTGGGGCAGGGTTTCGAGCATTTGTATTACTTGCTGGAAGCGGCCGTCGCCGGGCTGGGCGTGGCGATCGCGCCGGAACCGCTGGTGACCGAAGACTTGAAGGCCGGGCGCCTGGTCGCGCCGTGGGGTTTCAGTGAAACCCCGGCGCAACTGGCGTTGTGGCTACCCAAGCGCGCCGCAGACGGACGCGCCCGGCAATTGGCGCAGTGGCTCAGGAACGAGCTGCGCCAGGCGGATCACTCGCCGCGCTTGAACAGCAAGTAAGCGGCCAGCAGACCCAGCGCACCGACCGCGACACCGGCAGTCGTCCACGGATGTTCCTGCGCGTAATCACGGGTGGCGATCCCGGTCTCGCGGGTTTTGACTTTGACTTCTTCGTAGGCATCGCTAAGCAGGCTGCGCGAGTGTTTCAGCGCGCTTTCAGCGTTGCCCTTGAGCGCCTTGAGGGTCTTGCGCGACTCGTCAGAAGCGTCGTCCTTCAGGCTTTCCAACGACTTGAGCAGACTCTCGATCTCCGCTTCCATGCTTTGCAACGAGGCTTTGCGTAACGAGGTGTTGGCCATGGTGGCTCTCCTGCATTGGTGATGAGTGGCGTGTGTTGGTTGGGACTTCACGGGTTCTGGAAAGTGCAGAAAATCTGAACTTCCCCTCTCCCGGATCGCCGAAATCAACACGGCAAATCGCTGCTAGGCTCAATTGCACACTTCAAGGAGAACACCATGAGTGACCATCACACCTACAAGAAAGTCGAGCTGGTCGGTTCGTCCACCAGCAGCATTGAAGACGCCATCAACAATGCGTTGGCCGAGGCCAACAAGAGCATCAAGCATCTGGAATGGTTCGAAGTGACCGAAACCCGAGGCCATATCAAGGACGGCAAGGCGGCGCACTTTCAAGTGACCCTGAAAGTCGGGTTCCGGATTGCCAGCAGCTGAGTTTGGTCTACGCTTCTGAACTTGCGCGCTGGCCGAGTGCCATAGGAATGGCAAAGCGCTACAAGGTGAGTGCATCGGGCGAACGGCTCGATGCCCGCCTTTTTTAATCCGACCAGGGAGTGCGACCGATGAAGAAGTTCATGTTGGCGGTAGGTTTGTTGAGCCTTGCGGGTGGTGCGTTTGCTGCCGGCAAGCCCTGTGAAGAGCTGAAGGCTGAAATTGCGGCCAAGCTGGATGCTAAGAACGTTTCCGGGTATTCGCTGGAGATTGTCGACAAGGGTGCGTCCAGTGGCGGCAAAGTCGTCGGCACCTGCGAGGGCGGTGCGAAGGAAATCGTCTACAAGCGTGGCTGATCAAGCCTGAAATGCAAAAGCCGACGCAATGCGTCGGCTTTTTTTTGCACGGGTGTAGGACTTCAGCCCTTCATCACTTGCGCCAGCAATTCGTAGGAATGCAGGCGATCAGCGTGTTCGTACAAGTCGCAGGTGAAGATCAGTTCGTCAGCCTGGGTCTGTTCGATCAGCACTTCGAGTTTCGCGCGGATTTTCTGCGGACTCCCGACCATCGCCAGACCGAGGAAATCCCCCACCGCCTCACGTTCATGCGGCAACCACAGACCGTCCATGGTTTTCACCGGCGGGCGCTGCACCAGACTTTGCCCACGCATCAGCGCGAGAATTCGCTGGTACACCGACGTTGCCAAGTAATCGGCCTGCTCATCGGTGTCAGCGGCCACCAGCGGCACGCCGAGCATCACGTACGGTTTATCGAGTACCGCCGATGGCTTGAAGTGATTGCGGTAGACGCGGATCGCCTCGTGCATGAAGCGCGGTGCGAAATGCGAGGCGAAGGCGTAGGGCAAACCGCGCTCGCCGGCCAATTGCGCACTGAACAGACTGGAGCCGAGCAGCCAGATCGGCACATTGGTGCCGGTGCCCGGCATCGCGATCACCCGCTGATCCGGGGTGCGCGGGCCGAGGAAGCGCACCAGCTCTGCCACGTCCTCGGGGAAGTCATCGGCACTGCCGGAGCGCTCACGGCGCAGGGCACGGGCGGTCATCTGATCAGAACCCGGCGCACGGCCCAGACCGAGGTCGATTCGCCCCGGATACAGGCTTTCGAGGGTGCCGAACTGCTCGGCAATCACCAGCGGTGCATGGTTGGGTAGCATCACGCCACCGGAGCCGACTCGGATGGTCGACGTGCCGCCGGCCAGGTAGCCCAGCAACACCGAGGTGGCAGAACTGGCAATGCCATCCATGTTGTGGTGCTCGGCGACCCAGAACCGCGTGTAACAGAACTTTTCAACATGCTGCGCCAGATCCAGCGAATTGCGCAGCGACTGGGCCGGGCTGCCGTTCTCGCGTACCGGCACCAGATCAAGGGTGGAAAACTTTACGTCGGACAGTTGCTTCATAAACCTGCATCTCCGATTGAGGGCGCAGGTTTGTTCTTGGCGAACGCAAACCTGCCCAATTCATAAGCGTGTTCTGTGCAATAAGGGCATATACCCGAGTTTCAATAGCCGATCCGAAATTTCCTACTAAAAAAGTCAACGATTCACTTGGGCTGAACTTTGTTCCGGCGTCTATCCTCAGAAGCCTTGCAGGTAAAAACCACGACGGCGCGGCGTTTCGCGCCCGAATTGAAGGAGGCACACATGGCTATCGTGAAGAAGGCATCCGCGCATTGGGAAGGTGACCTGAAAACCGGCATCGGCTCGATTTCCACCGAAACCGGCGTCCTGCGTGAAGCGCCCTACGGCTTCAAGGCACGCTTTGAGGGCGGCAAGGGCACCAATCCGGAAGAACTGATCGGCGCCGCCCATGCGGGCTGTTTCTCCATGGCGTTTTCGATGATTCTCGGCGACGCCGGGCTCAAGGCCGACAGCATCGACACCCAGGCCGAGGTCACGCTGGATCAGGTGGATGGTGGCTTTGCGATCACTGCGGTGAAACTGATCCTCAAGGCAAAAATTCCGGGAGCGACCCAGGCGCAGTTCGAAGAGCTGAGCAACAAGGCCAAGGAAGGTTGCCCGGTGTCCAAGGTGCTGAATGCGAAGATCAGTCTCGACGCGTCGCTGGTTGGCTGACGGATTGAGCCGAATCAGAACCCGCCAGGCAAAAATGTGGTCGAATAAATGACAGCAGCTTTCGCGCATCTTCGTGCGCGCTGCTTCGATGGAGCTTCAACCATGAAACGTTTTGCCTTGGCGGTTATCTGTGGCGTGCTGGCAACGTCGGCCTTCGCAGCGCCCAAAGACTGCGAAGAACTCAAGCAAGAGATCGAAATCAAGATTCAGGCGAATGCCGTGCCCTCCTACACCCTGGAGATAGTCTCCAAGGAAGAGGCTGAAAAACACGACATCGCCATGATCGTCGGCACCTGCGACAACGGCACCAAAGCCATCATCTATCAGAAGAACGACCGCTGATACGCCTCAGATGATGCAGTTGACTTCGCGGTCCTCGGCGACGATTTCCCGCTTGTCGTTGTACAGGCGGGCACTCGGGGTAAACGCCAGCGAACGGCCTTCGAGCAAGTAACGCTGGCCCGCCTCGAAATGATCGTAGCGGATGGTCAGATAGCACAGCCGCTCAACGGGGCCGGTCATCAGGCTGCCGCCTCCGCCGAACACTTCAAAGTCGAAGCGCACCCGCAGCTCGTGGCTGCCGGGCGTAACCTGGAAGAAACGCCCGTCAGTCAGCCGCCTGTTGTCGAGACGCTCGGCCATCAGCAGTTTCCCGCCGGGGGTAGGCGTGGAGAATTCGACCCAGGCCATGTTCGGATCGACGGGGGGCAACGGTGTCTGGCACCCGGCGAGTACGCCTGCGGCCAGCAACAGCATCAACGTGCGCATGATGGATGTCCGTGAGTTCGGACATCCAGCATAACGCCGATCAGGTTCGCTGGCAGCCCGCTGGCGTGCCCTGGCCCACCACATTGCGTTGTTGGTCATAGAGCTTGGCCCACGGACGGAAACCGATGCTTCCCGCCTGCAACTGATAACGCTGGCCAGCGTTGAAATCCTTGAATTTCACGTTCAACTGACAATCGCGCCACAGCGGCTCGGCATCCGGGCCGATGTTGGTCGCCTCGACCGGGAATTGATAACGCACCGTCAGCTCATGACTGCCGGGCTGCACTTCGAAGTAACGATGATCGACGGCAGCCTTGTTGTCGACTTCCAGCGCCTGCAACGCTGTGTCCTGTTGACGGGCATCCAGATCGATCCAGGCTTGCGAGGGGTCGGGGGACGGCATTCCGAATCCGGCACAACCGGCCAGCGTCAGCACGCTTCCTGTCAGTATCAACATGCGCATAGCGGAGCTCCAATGGGCGGGATAGTCTTGGGCAGACTTTCCGGGGGGATTTCTTATTTTGATCAGGCCGCTTCCAAGCCATGGGTTACTTGATCGCGTTTTGCGGGTTTTGTTTCCGGGTGTGATGATTTTGTTGCTCAACGGTTGCTCAAGCCTGAGCTATTACAGCCAGCTGGCCAGCGGTCAGCTGCAGCTTTTGCGGGCGCGGGAGCCGGTGGCCAAGGTGATTGCCGACCCGGCTCGCGATGCCAAACTGCGCACTCATCTCGCCCAGTCACAAAAAGCCCGGGCTTTCGCCAGCGAACACCTGCATCTGCCGGACAACCAAAGCTATCGCCTCTATGCCGACATCGGTCGGCCGTTTGTCGTGTGGAATGTGTTCGCCACTCCGGAGTTTTCCCTGAGCCCACAGAACCATTGCTTCCCGATTGCCGGTTGCGTGGCCTATCGCGGCTATTACAGCCAGAGCGCGGCGCGGGGTGAAGCCGCGATTCAGCGCCTGCAAGGCATGGACGTGTCGATCGGCGGCGTCGAGGCCTACTCGACCCTGGGGTGGTTCAACGACCCGATCCTCAATTCGATGATGGGCTGGGGCGACGAGCGTCTGGCGACGCTGATCTTCCATGAACTGGCCCACCAGCGCTTCTATGTGAAGGACGACACCGAGTTCAACGAGTCCTTCGCGACCTTCGTCGAGCAGGAAGGTACGCGGCAGTGGCGAGCATTTCGTAACTTGCCCCCGGAAAACGACTCGAAGCTGAAGCAACGGGATCAGTTCATTCAATTGATCCTCGATACCCGCTCACGCCTTGAAAAACTCTATGCACAACCATTGGCGACAGCGCAGATGCGCGAGCGTAAGGCGGCGGAGTTCGAACGGTTTCGACACGACTATCGAGCGATGCGCGATGGCCAGTGGGCCGGCGACAAACGCTATGACGCCTGGGTCAATGCGCCGTTGAACAACGCACGGCTGTTGCCGTTCGGGCTGTATGACCAGTGGGTGCCGGCGTTTACGGCGTTGTTCAGGCAGGTCGGTGGGGATTGGGTCAGGTTTTACGCAGAGGTCGAGAAGTTGGGTGGCTTGCCAGTCGTTGAGCGTAAGTCGGCTCTGAAACTGCTGGCAGGCTCTTAAACCTGGAGCGGCTTTTTGTCCCCATCGCGAGCAAGCTCGCTCCCACAGGAAACCGGGATCTACTACTGAAACGCGGTCACTGTGGGAGCGAGCTTGCTCGCGATGGCTGACTCATCAGCGCTGCAAAAACGCCTGATGCAGCTCGGCCAGCGTCTCGAAGTGATACGCCGGCGCTTCCGCACTCAGCTCTTCACGGCTGCCGAAACCGTAACCCACAGCCGCCGCGTCCAGCCCGTTGCTGCGAGCACCGATCAGGTCGTGCTTGCGGTCACCGATCATCAGCGTATTGGCCGGATCCAGCCCTTCCTCGGCGATCAGGTGGGCAATCAGCTCGACCTTGTTGGTGCGAGTGCCGTCCAGCTCGCTGCCGTAGATCACCTTGAAGTGTCTGGCGAAATCGAAGTGTCGGGCGATTTCCCGGGCGAACACCCACGGCTTCGACGTCGCGATATACAGCTGGCGGCCCTGACCACTCAGGGTTTCCAGCAACGGCGTGACGCCTTCGAACACCCGGTTCTCGTACAGGCCGGTGACCTTGAAGCGCTCGCGGTAGAAATTCACCGCCTCCCACGCCTTCGCTTCATCAAAACCATAGAACTGCATGAATGCCTGCAACAGCGGCGGGCCGATGAAGTGTTCCAGTTTGGTCAGGTCCGGCTCATCGATGCCGAGTTTGCTCAAGGCGAACTGGATGGAACGGGTGATGCCCTCACGCGGATCGGTAAGGGTGCCATCAAGGTCGAACAGTACGGTCTGGTAATGCATGAAAAATCCCGGGCAATAGAGAGAAAAGTCAGAGCTGGTCGTAGCCTTCGGCCAGATGCAGGTCCTTGAGCTTCACGTAGTTCGCCGCGCTGTAGGTGAAAAAGGCATTTTCCTTGTCGGTCAGCGGGCGAATCTGTTTCACGGGGCTGCCCACGTACAGAAAACCGCTTTCCAGGCGCTTGCCCGGTGGCACCAGGCTGCCGGCGCCGATGATCACGTCGTCCTCGACCACCGCGCCGTCCATGACGATGCTGCCCATGCCGATCAATACGCGGCTGCCGACCGTGCAGCCATGCAGCATGACCTTGTGGGCGATGGTCACGTCATCGCCGATCAGCAGCGGGAAGCCATCGGGATTGAACGGGCCGGCATGGGTGATGTGCAACACACAACCATCCTGCACGCTGGTGCGCGCACCGATGCGGATGCGGTGCATGTCGCCACGGATCACGGTCAGCGGCCACACGGAGCTGTCTTCGCCGATTTCGACGTCGCCGATCACCACCGCCGAGCCGTCGACAAAAGCGCCTTGGCTCAAGCGTGGAGTGTGATTCTGGTACTTGCGAAGGGACACGATTAGTTCTCTCTCTGTCGCCGATAGCTGCGGTGGGTGTCGATTGTAATTAAGATGGGCGCATGTTTCTTCCAGCCAAGGTGCCAACCGTGAGCGTGAACAACCCTCTTCTGCAGTCCTACGACCTGCCGCCGTTCTCCGCGATCCGTGCCGAACACGTGCAGCCGGCCATCGAAACCATCCTGGCCGACAACCGCGCCGCCATCGCCGAAATCCTCAAGACCCAGGGCCAGAACCCGACCTGGGCCGGGCTGGTGCTGGCGATGGACGAACTCAATGATCGCCTGGGCGCTGCCTGGAGTCCGGTCAGCCACCTCAATGCCGTGTGCAACAGCGCCGAACTGCGTGAAGCCTACGAGTCGTGCCTGCCGGCATTGAGCGCCTATTCCACCGAAATGGGCCAGAACCGCGAGCTGTTCCAGGCCTATGAAGCCCTGGCCAACAGCCCGGAAGCCGCCGGTTTCGACGTGGCGCAGAAAACCATTCTGGAACACGCCCTGCGCGATTTCCGCCTGTCGGGTATCGATCTGCCGGAAGCCGAACAGAAACGCTACGCCGAAGTGCAGAGCAAACTGTCCGAGCTGGGCAGCCGCTTCTCCAACCAGTTGCTCGACGCCACTCAGGCCTGGACCAAGCACCTGACCGACGAAGCCGCCCTCGCCGGCCTGACCGATTCGGCCAAGGCACAAATGGCTGCCGCCGCACAGGCCAAAGGCCTCGATGGCTGGCTGATCACTCTGGAATTCCCGAGCTACTACGCGGTGATGACCTACGCCCAGGACCGTGCGCTGCGTGAAGAAGTCTACGCCGCCTACTGCACCCGTGCGTCGGATCAAGGCCCGAACGCCGGCCAGAACGACAACGGCCCGGTGATGGGCGAAATCCTCGACCTGCGTCAGGAGCTGGCCAAACTGCTTGGTTTCTCCAGCTTCTCCGAGCTGAGTCTGGCCACCAAGATGGCCGAGTCCAGCGATCAGGTGCTGAGCTT
Organism: Pseudomonas sp. GM25; assembly: GCF_000282255.1. NCBI lineage: Bacteria > Pseudomonadati > Pseudomonadota > Gammaproteobacteria > Pseudomonadales > Pseudomonadaceae > Pseudomonas > Pseudomonas sp. GM25. The sequence goes on from NZ_AKJQ01000035.1 coordinate 23,778, forward strand.
CCTGCGCGACCTGGCCAAGCGCAGCAAACCGTTTGCCGCCCAAGATCTGCAACAGCTCAAGGCTTACGCCGCCGAACAGGGCTGCGTCGATCTGCAAAGCTGGGACAGCGGTTTCTACGGTGAAAAACTCCGTGAACAACGCTACAGCGTCGCCCAGGAAACCCTGCGCGCCTACTTCCCGATCGACAAAGTGCTGGGCGGCCTGTTCGCCATCGTTCAGCGCTTGTACGGCATCGAAATCGCCGAACTGAAAGGTTTCGACACTTGGCACCCGGATGTTCGCCTGTTCGAGATCAAGGAAAACGGCCAGCACGTCGGCCGCTTCTTCTTCGATCTCTACGCCCGCGCCAACAAGCGCGGCGGTGCCTGGATGGACGGCGCTCGCGACCGTCGCCGCACTGTCGACGGCGTGCTGCAAAGCCCGGTGGCCAACCTGGTGTGCAACTTCACCCCGGCCGACAGCGGCAAGCCTGCGCTGCTGACCCACGATGAAGTGACCACCCTGTTCCACGAATTCGGCCACGGCCTGCATCACCTGCTGACCCGCGTCGAGCATGCTGGCGTGTCCGGCATCAACGGCGTGGCGTGGGATGCGGTCGAGCTGCCGAGCCAGTTCATGGAAAACTGGTGCTGGGAGCCGGAAGGCCTCGCGCTGATTTCCGGCCACTACGAAACCGGCGAGCCGCTGCCACAGGATCTGCTGGAAAAAATGCTCGCGGCGAAGAACTTCCAGTCCGGCCTGATGATGGTGCGTCAACTGGAGTTCTCGCTGTTCGACTTCGAACTGCACGCCACCCACGGTGACGGCCGCAGCGTCGCGCAAGTGCTCGAAGGCGTGCGCAACGAAGTCTCGGTAATGCGTCCTCCGGCCTACAACCGTTTCCCGAACAGCTTCGCGCACATCTTCGCCGGCGGTTACGCGGCGGGTTACTACAGCTACAAATGGGCGGAAGTGCTGTCGGCGGATGCCTTCTCCAAGTTCGAAGAAGATGGCGTACTGAATGCCGACACCGGTCGCGCCTTCCGCGAAGCGATACTGGCCCGCGGCGGCTCGCAGGCGCCGATGGTGCTGTTCGTCGACTTCCGTGGCCGTGAGCCGTCGATTGACGCACTCTTGCGCCACAGCGGCCTGAGTGAGGACGCGGCAGCATGAGTGAGGCACCCGTGAAGACCAAAAAACGCTTTATCGCCGGGGCGGTCTGCCCGGCGTGCAGCGAGCCGGACAAACTGATGATGTGGAGCGAGGACGATGTCCCGCACCGCGAATGCGTGGCGTGCGGCTACAGCGATACGCTGAATGCCCAAGGGCTTTCGGTGCCGAAAGAACTGGGCACACGGGTCAACACCAGCGCGCTCAAGCCGGCCCCGGACAAAACGGTTCAGGCGGTGCAGTTCTTCCCGAATCCGAAGTTGAAGAAAAAGCCTGACGAGCAGCACTGATCCTCAACCACCTTCCCCGATTCGTCGGTGGAAGGTGGTATTGGCTTAACACCTGCCCCACGCACTTGCTTCGTAGGCTGGCCTTTTGCGCCACGCCTCGAAGGAAGCTGCCATGCCCGACACCAATCCCCTCCTGCAACACTGGACGCTGCCACCGTGGCCAGCGATTCGCGCCGAACACCTGCTGCCGGCCGTCACCCGCATCATTGCCGACAACCAACGAATCATCGCCCAGGTGATCGCCAGTCAGACCGAACATCCCGGCTGGGATGATCTGGTACTGAGCATCGACGAGGCCGACGCGCGCCTCGGCGAAGTCCGCTCGATTCTCGAAACGTTGTCGATGGTCAGATCCGACGATTCGGTCTGGCTCGTGGAAAGCGCCAAGGCGCATCTGGCGATCAATCAGTATCGCGCTGAAAAAACCCGCAATCGCCCGCTTTACGAGGCTTACCAGCGTTTGGCGCAGAGCTCGATCGCCGGCAGTTTCGATGAGTCGCGCAACATCGCACTGGCGCGGATTCTGCGTCGATTCAAGCAGTCGGGCATTGAGCTTCCTGCTGAACAGCAACAGGAACTGGCGCGGTTGAACCGCGAGATCGGCGGGTTGGAGTACGTATTTCTGGATAACCTCGAGCGCTGGACCGAAGCGTGGAGCAAACGTGTCGACGATATTGCGCTCCTCGCTGGCCTGTCGCCGGCGATGAAGGATCGCCTGGCACTCGCCGCACGCCAGGCCGGCCATGACGGCTGGCTGATCCGGCTGGACCAGAACACCTGCCAGCACATCCTCAAGTACGCCAAGAACCGTGCCTTGCGAGAGGAATGCTACGTTGCCTACATGACCCGCGCCTCCGATCGGGGCCCACTGGCCGGCCGCTTCGATAACGGCCCGGTGCTGAAGAAACTGCTCGCCCTGCGCCAGCAGAAAGCCCGTTTGCTCGGCCATGAAAACGCCGCGCAACTGAGCCTGGCCAAAAACAGCGCCCGGACGACGGCGTGGGTCAGTGGCTTTCTCCTGCGTCAGGCGGCGCAGCTGGCACCTGCCCTCGCGCAGGATGCAAAACAACTGGCAGCCTTTGCGCAGCAACGCGGGATCGACCGGGTTCAGCCGTGGGATGAAGACTTCCTCGCCGAACAATGGCGCCAGCAGCAGTTTCCCGGCGCACTGGAAAACCTGCGTGATTACTTCCCGCTCGAGGACACCCTGCGCAGGCTCTTTCTGTTCTGCGAACGGATGTTCAGGATCCGCATCGTCGAGCAGTCCGGTGGCGGCCACTGGCATGACGATGTGCGCCTGCTGGAAATCAGCGAGCATGAGCAGGTCATCGGCTACATCTACCTCGACCCGTTTCACCGCGACAACGCGGTGGACTTCCCCGGCACCTCCACACTGCGCAACCGCCGGATCAGCGCCGAAGGCCGCCCGGCGCTGCCGATTGCCCTGCTCTACAGCAATTTCACACCGGCCACCGACACCCATCCGTGCCGGCTCGAAATCGACGATATGCGGGTGCTGTTTCATGAGTTTGGCCATTGCCTCCAGCACGTGCTGACACGCTCGCCCCATCACAGCCTGTCCGGCATCCTGCAACTCGGGCATGAAGCGGCGGAGTTTTCCGGACAATTGTTCGAGCAGTGGTGTTTGTCGCGGGAGTTTGTGCTGTGGCTCGGCGCGCATTTCCAGACCGGCAAACGCTTGAGCGCCGCACGGGTCGACGCGGCACTGTCAGCTACTCAGTCCCATACCAGCCGGCAACAGGCCTTGTTGCTGATGGGGGCGATGATCGATTTCGAGCTCCACCTGACCCACGGCGATGGGCGCTCGGTCGAGGAGGTTTGCACCTCTGTACAGCGCAGCCTGGGTCCTCTGCAACTGCCGGACGATCACCGGTTCGCCAATGGATTCGATTACATGGTGACCCAGTACGACGCTTCGGTTTACGCCTACGTCTGGTCGGGCGTGCTGGCTGAGGAAGCGTTCAAGCGCTTCAGCCGGGACTGGGTGTTCAACGCGCAAACCGGCCGTGAGTTTCGTGCAACGTTCTTTGCGCCGGGTGCGGGGCGTCCGTTGCTGGTCGCGGTGGAAGCGTTCATCGGCCGGCCGGTCGCCGGCCTCGTTGACGGAGAGGCCGGACGAGTTACTTCAGATTGACCGTCTGAAACCAGCTCTTCATCGAGCACGTGGCAAATGCGCTGGTGCTGCAATCGCCATTGGCCAGCGCGGTACGCAATTTATCGACATCGGCCTGCATCACGTAGCGCACGCTGTCCCGGAAGTGCCCACTCTCACCAAAGCCGCCCTGGGTCATTTCGTTCAGGGCGTCTTCCTTGCTCCAGCCCTGCACCACGATTCGGTACATCGCCGCCATCAGGCCGGTGCGATCGGAGCCGTGCTTGCAGTGCATCAGCACCGGGCCGTCGGCTTCGGCGGACTGGATGGCACGCAGGGTCTTGAGCACATCACTGTCGTCCACGTGATTGGTGCGATAGGGCAATTGCACCTGATGGATACCGGGGGCTTTCAGCCAGTTGGAATCCGCTTCCGGCAGGAAGTTGATGACCGTGGCCACCTTCAGGTTGTTCAGCAACGGTACCGCGCCGTCATCCGGGAGCGCGCTGCGGTACAGCGTGGGCGACATCTGGAACAGGTTGTATTGCACTTCTACCGGTTGCGCCCACTCGACGGGACGGGTAGCCGGAGTGTCCGCGGCCTGAGCGGGAATCCAGCTGAACAGCGCAAACAGCGACAAACAGAATGCGGAGGAAAAACGCGTCAGGAACATGCTTTACGGTGACCGTGTGGGTTTCGTCAGTGAAGGCCGCAGCTTGCGAGCCTCGCAGTCAAATCCCCGTGAGGCGCTTGTAAAAGAATCGTGAAGACGCCGGTTCACTTGGTCGAAAAGCGGTCTTTTTTTGGCTGAATCGGTTCATCCGGTTGCTTAGCCTGCTACCATTTGTCACATCATGTTGCAGACGCGTCCCCCTTCTCCCGGTCATTTCGGCCACGTCGCAGCCAGAAAATTCTTGAGCCGTTCGCAGAAACGGCTGACAACCATCAATGCCTGATGAGGTGCATCCCCATGTCTGATGAAGATCGAGACAACCCGCGGCGTGAGTTTTTGCGCAAATCCCTGACCCTTATTCCGGTCGTCACCCTCGCCGGTAGCGGTCTCGGCAGCACGGTGTTGCAAGCAGCGCCTGAAAGCGCGCCTGCCACAGCTCCGGCGAAAACGGCCGCCGTTGCAGCCAGCACTTATCAGCCGAGCTACTTCACCGCCGAAGAGTGGGCGTTCATCAATGCCGCCGTCGCGCAGTTGATCCCCAACGATTCGCAGGGTCCAGGTGCACTCGAAGCTGGCGTGCCGGAATACATCGACCGTCAGATGAATACCCCGTACGCCGCCGGTGCCCTTTGGTACATGCAGGGCCCGTTCAATGCCGACGCTGCGCCGGAGATGGGCTGGCAGAGCAAACTGGTGCCAAAAGAGATCTATCGCCTCGGCATCGCCGCCACGGATCAGTGGGCAAAATCCATCAACGGTAAAACATTTGCCGAGCAAGACAGCGCTACCCGAGACGATCTGCTCAAGCAGCTTGAAGCCGGAAAACCGCAATTCGACGCGGTTCCGGCGAAGATTTTCTTCAGTCTGCTGCTGCAAAACACCAAGGAAGGGTTCTTCTGCGACCCGATCCACGGCGGCAATAAAGGCATGGTCGGCTGGACCATGATCGGCTTCCCCGGCGCCCGCGCCGATTTCATGGATTGGGTGGAACGCAACGAGCAGTACCCCTTCCCGGCAGTTTCGATTCGCGGCGAGAGAGCGTGAGCATGGCAACGGTAATGAAGAAGGTCGACGCAGTGATCGTCGGTTTCGGCTGGACAGGCGCGATCATGGCCAAGGAGCTGACCGAAGCCGGGCTCAACGTGCTGGCGCTGGAACGCGGGCCGATGCAGGACACCTACCCGGACGGCAACTATCCCCAGGTGATCGACGAACTCACCTACAGCGTGCGGAAAAAACTCTTCCAGGACGTTTCCAAGGAAACCGTCACCATCCGCCACAGCGTCAACGACATCGCCCTGCCGAACCGCCAGCTGGGCGCGTTCCTGCCGGGCAACGGCGTCGGTGGTGCCGGTTTGCACTGGTCGGGCGTGCACTTTCGGGTCGACCCGATCGAGTTGCGCATGCGCAGCCATTACGAAGAGCGCTACGGCAAGAGTTTCATCCCCAAGGACATGACCATCCAGGACTTCGGCGTCAGCTATGAAGAGCTGGAACCGTTCTTCGATTTCGCCGAAAAAGTCTTCGGCACCTCCGGCCAGGCCTGGACCGTGAAGGGCCAACTGGTCGGTCAGGGCAAGGGCGGCAACCCGTACGCCCCGGATCGCTCGAATCCGTTCCCGCTGGAAGCGCAGAAGAACACGGTTTCCGCACAGCTGTTCGGCAAAGCGGCTACGGAGGTGGGCTACAAACCCTACAACCTGCCTTCCGCCAATACTTCAGGGCCGTACACCAACCCCTACGGCGCGCAGATGGGCCCGTGCAACTTCTGCGGTTTCTGCAGCGGTTACGTCTGCTACATGTATTCCAAGGCCTCGCCGAACGTGAACATTCTGCCGGCGCTGAAGCCGCTGCCGAATTTCGAACTGCGGCCTAACGCGCACGTTCTGCGGGTCAACCTCGACAGCACGAAAACCAAGGCCACCGGCGTCACCTACATCGACGGCCAGGGTCGCGAGATCGAGCAACCGGCGGATCTGGTGATCCTCGGCGCGTTCCAGTTGCACAACGTGCGCCTGATGCTGCTCTCCGGCATCGGCAAACCCTACGACCCGGTCAGCGGTGAAGGTGTGGTCGGGCGCAACTTCGCCTACCAGAACATGGCCACCATCAAGGCGTTCTTCGACAAGGACACCCACACCAACAACTTCATCGGCGCCGGCGGCAACGGTGTGGCGGTGGATGATTTCAACGCCGACAACTTCGACCACGGGCCTCACGGCTTCGTCGGTGGCTCGCCGATGTGGGTCAACCAGGCCGGCAGCCGACCGATCGCCGGCACCTCCAACCCGCCGGGCACCCCGGCCTGGGGCAGTGCGTGGAAACGCGCGACCGCCGATTACTACACCCACCAGGTGTCGATGGACGCCCACGGCGCGCATCAGTCCTACCGTGGCAACTACCTCGATCTGGACCCGGTGTACCGCGATGCCTACGGCATGCCGCTGCTGCGGATGACGTTCGACTGGCAGGAAAACGACATCAAGATGAACCGCTTCATGGTCGAGAAAATGGGCAAGATCGCCGAGGCCATGGGCCCGAAAGCCATCGCCGTGATCGGCAAGAAAGTCGGCGACCACTTCAACACCGCGTCGTACCAGACCACCCACCTCAACGGTGGCGCGATCATGGGCACCGATCCGAAGACCAGCGCGCTGAACCGTTACCTGCAGAGCTGGGACGTGCACAACGTGTTCGTCCCGGGCGCCTCGGCGTTCCCGCAAGGCCTGGGTTACAACCCGACCGGGCTGGTTGCTGCGCTGACCTACTGGTCGGCGAAAGCGATCCGCGAGCAGTACCTGAAAAACCCCGGCCCGCTGGTTCAGGCTTAAGGAGCGATGACCATGAAGACTCTCGTTATCGCGACCCTGGCACTGCTCGGCAGCACGGCCGTTCATGGCGCCGAAGTTGATCAATCCTTGATCAAACAAGGCGAATACCTCGCCCGCGCCGGTGACTGCGTGGCCTGCCACACGGCCAAGGACGGCAAGCCGTTCGCCGGTGGCCTGCCGATGGAAACCCCGATCGGCACGATCTACTCGACCAACATCACCCCGGATAAAACCGGCGTCGGTGACTACAGTTTCGAGGATTTCGACCAGGCCGTGCGCCATGGCGTGGCCAAAAACGGCAGTACCTTGTACCCGGCGATGCCGTACCCGTCCTACGCCCGCGTCAGCGAAACCGACATGCAGGCGCTTTACGCCTACTTCATGCACGGCGTGGAACCGGTGGCACAAGAGAACAAGGCCAGCGACATCCCGTGGCCACTGAGCATGCGCTGGCCGCTGATGGGCTGGCGCTGGCTGTTCGCACCAAAGGTCGAGGACTACAAAGCCGCGTCGGACGATGCCGTCGTCAGCCGTGGGGCGTATCTGGTGGAAGGCCTCGGACATTGCGGCGCCTGCCATACGCCACGGGCCCTGACCATGCAGGAAAAATCCCTGAGCGCGGCCGAAGGCAGCAGTTTTCTGTCAGGCAGTGCGCCGCTGGAAGGTTGGATCGCCAAGAGCCTGCGCGGCGACCACAAGGACGGTCTCGGCAGCTGGAGCGAAGAACAACTGGTGCAGTTCCTCAAGACCGGTCGCAGCGACCGCAGTGCGGTGTTCGGCGGCATGAGCGACGTGGTCACCCACAGCATGCAGTACATGACCGACGCCGACCTGACCGCGATTGCCCGTTACCTGAAATCGCTGCCGGCCAATGATCCTGCCGACCAGCCGCACCAGTACGACGAGAAAGCCGCCAAGGCCCTTTGGAACGGTGATGACAGTCAGCGTGGCGCGTCGGTGTACATCGACAACTGCGCGGCGTGCCACCGCACCGACGGCCACGGCTACACTCGGGTGTTCCCGGCGCTGGCAGGCAATCCGGTGCTGCAATCGGACGACCCGACTTCGCTGATCCACATCGTGCTCAAGGGCGGCACCCTGCCTGCAACGCACACGGCGCCGTCCACCTTCACCATGCCGGGCTTCGCCTGGCGTCTGTCGGATCAGGAAGTGGCAGATGTCGTGAGCTTTATTCGTGGAAGTTGGGGTAACAAGGGATCCACCGTCACCGCAAAAGAGGTTGCAAAGTTACGCACCGACGATATGACTACAACATCAACCGGTGATCTTGGACAAGTAACCAGCCATAACTAAGTACAATAACCCCTGCATGATTAGTCATGCAGGGGTTATTGATTCAATCGCTGTTACGGATTGGTGATACTGGCATAGGCTTTGGCCAGGGCAACCAGTTTGGCTCGATCCTGCTCACCGATTTCACCGTCGCGATCAACATCGTGCTCCAGACGGCCAATGCTGAAGGTATGGCCGCCATCCCGGGAGGTCGCGGTGACGAAAATCGGGTCAACCAGCATTTCGGTCTGCACGCCGGCCTCGGCATCCCAGCCCAATTCCTTACGCGCCAGTTGCATGGAAACCAGTGTATTGGGTTCCGATGGGCCGGGCTGCATCAGTTGCAGAAAAATACCGCGCGAATTAAAAAACGACATCATCAAATCCTTTTGTCTTTTATATAGTCAAGTGGTGTGAAACGGAGTGGATACTACGAACTTGAACAGTAAACGAACAGCCAACTTGTGTTTCTTCAATTTGCACAACTGCAACTTTAGCTCTGAACAAACTTACAACTAACCGCGCGATTTATTGATGGACGGCTGAACGGTAGTGGATCATCCGCCACCTTGCGGATACTGTATGAATGTACAGATAAAGGAAATCCGTGATGACCAGCCCATTGCCCCCGCGCGGTCGCGGCACCGCGACCAACCCGCACAACCGCTTCGCGCCGAGTCGTTCGGTGGCCGAGGATGACGGCTGGTTTCAGGAAGTGCCTTTGACCCAGGGCACCGAAGTCAGCTTCGAAACCGCGAAGACCATCATCACCCGCAACACCTCGCCGGACCTGCCCTTCGACCGCTCGATCAATCCCTATCGCGGCTGCGAGCATGGCTGCATTTATTGCTACGCACGGCCCAGCCACGCCTATTGGGACATGTCGCCGGGGCTGGATTTCGAAACCAAACTGATCGCCAAAACCAACGCCGCACAGGTGCTGGAAGAACAGCTGGGGAAAAAAGGCTATCAATGCGCGCCGATCAACCTTGGCTCCAACACCGATCCCTATCAGCCGATCGAACGCGAACACCGGATCACCCGCCAGACCCTCGAAGTGCTGCTGCGCTACCGGCATCCGGTGACCATCGTCACCAAGGGCTCGCTGATCCTGCGTGATCTCGATCTGCTCACCGAACTGGCACAACAGCGGCTGGTGGCGGTGATGATCAGCCTGACCACCCTGGACGACGAACTCAAACGCATCCTCGAACCCCGCGCCGCCGCGCCCAAGGCCCGGTTGCGGGCGATCCGGGTCATGCGCGAGGCGGGGATTCCGGTCGGCGTGCTGTGTTCGCCGATGATTCCGATGATCAACGACAGCGAAATCGAAAGCCTGCTGACCGAAGCCCACGCCGCCGGCGCCCAGAGCGCGGCCTACATGATGCTGCGCCTGCCGCTGGAGGTGGCACCGCTGTTCGAGGAATGGCTTGAGGCGCACTACCCGCAACGTGCGGCGCATGTGCTGAGCCTGATCCGCCAGAGCCGTGGTGGCGAGCTCTACGACAGCCGTTTCGGTGCACGGATGCGCGGCGAGGGGCCGTTCGCCGACCTGCTCGCCCAGCGCTTCGCCAAAGCGCTGAAGCGCCTGGGGCTCAATCACCGCGAAGGCTTCAATCTCGATTGCACGGCCTTCTGTCCGCCGGGTCGCCAGATGGCGCTGATTTAGGGACAATTGGCCTATGGTTGAGAGGAAGGAATGCTTGGCCCGGTTTACGCCGGTCACGTTTTTTGTGACCTGGAACACACGTTCTAGAGCGCTTGATTCAGTTTGAGTTAAGTTTCGGCGGTTACCTTGTTCATCGAGTGACTGACGGGTCGGGATGACCCGGATGTTCTAAACAGCCACTGGCTTCACACCGGAATACACGGGAACGACTCCCCGAATCCGCCAATGAGGATGAATCATGAGTGACAAGGATAAACAGCCGTTGGCTGCGTCGGCGCAAGCCGCCCCTGTGGCGGAATCCGCCGATGCAGCGTTGAAGCATATCGTTGACGGCTTTTTGCATTTTCATCATGAGGTCTTTCCGCAGCAGGAAGAACTCTTCAAGAAACTCGCCACGGCCCAGTCGCCACGGGCGATGTTCATCACCTGCGCCGACTCGCGCATCGTGCCCGAACTGATCACCCAGAGCTCGCCCGGCGATCTGTTCGTGACCCGTAACGTCGGCAACGTCGTGCCACCCTACGGCCAGATGAACGGCGGCGTTTCCACCGCCATCGAATACGCGGTACTGGCCCTTGGCGTGCAGCACATCATCATCTGCGGCCACTCCGATTGCGGCGCCATGCGTGCGGTGCTCAACCCGGACAGCCTGGAAAAGATGCCGACGGTCAAAGCCTGGCTGCGCCACGCCGAAGTCGCGAAAACCATGGTGCAGGACAACTGCAACTGCGCCAACGAAAAAGAAAGCATGCCGATCCTCACCGAGGAGAACGTCATCGCCCAACTGCAGCACTTGCGTACCCATCCTTCGGTAGCCTCGCGCATGGCGAACGGTCATCTGTTCATCCATGGCTGGGTCTACAACATCGAAACCAGCGAAATCAAAGCTTACGACGCGGATCAGGGTTGCTTCCTGCCGCTCGACGGCAGCCATCCGATCCCGGTGGCGACGCCCAAAGCGCGCTTCTAAATCCTCCTAAAAATCTGTGTGGTTTGACGCCGGCCGCTGTTTCAGCGGCCAGGCCTCGCCACGCCTGAAGAAAACTTCGGGAGTATCGCCATGCGTGCGGCTCAATTGAAAGCTGTGTTGCCACGGGAGCTGCTTGCTTCGGTGGTTGTGTTTCTGGTCGCCCTGCCGCTGTGCATGGGCATTGCCATTGCGTCGGGGCTGCCGCCGGCCAAAGGCCTGATCACCGGGATTATCGGCGGTCTGGTGGTGGGTTGGCTGGCGGGTTCGCCGTTGCAGGTCAGCGGGCCGGCGGCGGGTCTGGCGGTGCTGGTGTTCGAGCTGGTGCGCCAGCACGGGATCGAAATGCTCGGGCCGATCCTGTTGCTCGCCGGTTTCCTGCAACTAGTGGCCGGACGCCTGAAGCTCGGTTGCTGGTTCCGGGTCACGGCGCCAGCGGTGGTGTACGGCATGCTCGCGGGGATTGGCGTGCTGATTGTGCTGTCGCAAGTGCATGTGATGCTGGATGCCGCGCCGAAACCCTCTGGTCTGGACAACCTCACGGCATTCCCGGGCGCGGTGGCGCAGGCCTTGCCGTCCTTTGGCTGGCAGGCCGGGTTGCTCGGGCTCGCAACCATCGCCGTGATGTGGCTGTGGGAGAAATTCCGCCCGCATTCGCTGCGCTTCATTCCGGGTGCACTGCTCGGTGTCGGCCTGGCGACAGGCGCCAGCCTGCTGCTGGCGTTGCAGGTCAAACGGGTTGAAGTACCGGCGAATCTGGCCGAAGCCATCGACTGGCTGAAACCGGCAGATCTGCTCAGCCTCGCCGACCCGACGCTGCTGATCGCCGCGTTCGCCGTAGCCTTCATCGCCAGCGCCGAAACCCTGCTGTCCGCCGCCGCGGTGGATCGCATGCACAGCGGCCCGCGTTCGGATTTCGACCGTGAGCTGTCGGCACAAGGTGTCGGCAACATGCTTTGCGGTCTGGTCGGCGCGCTGCCGATGACCGGCGTGATCGTGCGCAGTTCGGCCAACGTCCAGGCCGGCGCCACCACACGCTACTCGACGATTTTCCATGGCCTTTGGCTGCTGGCGTTCGTGCTGTTGCTGTCGAGCGTGTTGCAGAGCATTCCTGTGGCGAGTCTGGCGGGCGTGCTGGTCTACACCGGTTTCAAACTGGTGGATCTCAAGGCGTTCCGTGGTCTGGGGCGCTATGGCCGGATGCCGATGTTCACCTACGCCGCCACGGCGCTGGCGATCATTTTCACCGACTTGCTGACCGGCGTGCTGATCGGTTTCGGCCTGACCCTGGTGAAACTGGCGTTCAAAGCCTCGCGCCTGAAAATCAGTCTGATCGACCTGCCGCAGGACGGGGAAATGGAGTTGCGTCTGGTCGGCGCCGCGACGTTCCTCAAAGTGCCGGCACTGACTCAGGTGCTGGGCAGCATTCCGCCGGGCACAACGGTGCATGTGCCGCTCAATAACCTGAGCTACATCGACCATTCGTGTCTGGAACTGCTCGAAGAGTGGGGTCGGGCGAATGCGGCCAAGGGGGCGAAACTGTTGATCGAGTCACGTGGGTTGAAGCGACGGCTCGAGGGGCGGATCCGCACCACCACCGGGATCGGTGCGGCGGGCTGAAAACATTTGGGGGAACAGAGCAATCTGTTCCCCCAATCGTTTGCGCCGAGATCAAGCCGCAGGCTGATCCAGCTCCAGGCCCACGCCCAGACGGCGGCTCATGCACGGCCAGCGTTTCCACGCCGCACCGGTGTCCGGGCTGCTGAGTTTCTCGCGGTAGGCTTCCACCGACTCCAGCGCAAAGCTGTCGTCGTCGAGCATGCTGTCCACCGCGTGGTGCACCACTTCGTCGAGTTGGTTGGCAAATTCCTCACCGATCAACTGGTGAGCAATCAGATTGGCGACCGTCATGTCCAAGGGGATCAGTGGCTGGCCGAAATGCTTGATGTACAGGTCGTTGACCTCTTCGACAAAGCGGTGCGCCAGATAGGCTTCGTCCAGCAGACTGTCCAGGCCCACGGGCGGCTGGATGAAGTACTGCTCGGCGATTTTCAGCACCGGTTTGATCTGCGACTCGATTCCCGCTTCCCTGGCGACTTCATTGGCTGCATCCAGCAGGTCTGGCACTTCGTCGATGTAGGCGGCGACAAAACGCGTCAGCACGCCGTTGGCGTCGGTTTCCGGCAACTGGATGGCCGGGTGCAGGTGTTGCAGTTGGGCTTCCAGCTGACGGGTCAGCTTTCCGGTTTCAATCTCGTGTTGTCGGGCTATGTGGATCTGCTCGCGCAATGCGGCGGTGTTCATGAAAACTCCAGGAAACAAGGCAATGAAATAGGGAAGACATAACTTAGCTGGCTTACGAAAAATGCTAAGACGCATTTGTCATAATTATTTCATCCTTGATGCAACGGCGTTATATCGGTTTGCCACCACTCGTCTGCATCCTTCTCCATTCGTGCCCTGGAACGCAAGTGCCAGCTGTTTCATTCGATTTACGTCCGCACATTGCATTTTTCAGCCGCTGTCTATACTCGCCAGTGAATGGAGTTAGCTGATGACGCCCGACTGCACCCGCAGCAAGGCCCGGCGATTCAAGTTCGTAGTCTGATGCAGCCGATCCCTTGCCGCAGGCGAAAGCCGGCGGGATAACAAGAACGATAAGGGGAACCCGCAATGATGCGACATCCACACGTCTGGATGGGCCTCCTGTTGTGGTCGATTTTCAGCCCGGCGCACGCTGCCTGGACTGTGAATATGGCGCCTGGAGCGACTGAAATCAGTCACGCAGTATTCGACCTGCACATGACCATTTTCTGGATCTGTGTGGTGATCGGGATCATCGTCTTCGGCGCCATGTTCTGGTCGATGATGGTGCACCGCCGTTCTACCGGGCAGGTCGCCGCAAAATTCCACGAAAGCACCACCGTCGAAATTCTCTGGACCGTCGTCCCGCTGCTGATCCTGGTGGCGATGGCCGTTCCGGCGACCGCGACCCTGATCAAGATGTACGACACCAGTGAGCCGGATATCGATATCCAGATCACCGGTTATCAGTGGAAGTGGCACTACAAATACCTGGGCCAGGACGTCGAGTTCTTCAGCAACCTGGCCACGCCCGCCGAGCAGATCCACAACAAGGAAACCAAGGGCGAGCACTACCTGCTGGAGGTCGACAAGCCGCTGGTGCTGCCGACCGGCGCCAAGGTGCGCTTCCTCGTGACCTCCGCCGACGTCATCCACTCCTGGTGGGTGCCGGCCTTTGCGGTCAAGCGCGATGCGATTCCCGGGTTCGTCAACGAAGCCTGGACCCGCATCGACAAGCCCGGCCTCTACCGTGGCCAGTGCGCCGAGCTATGCGGCAAGGACCACGGCTTCATGCCGATCGTAGTCGACGTCAAGGAGAAGGCCGATTACGAAAAATGGCTCGCCGAGCGCAAGGCCGAAGCGTTGCAGCTCAAGGAGCTGACCAGCAAGGAATGGACCCTCGACGAACTCAAGGAGCGCGGCGACAAGATCTACCACACCACCTGCGTCGCCTGTCACCAGGCTGAAGGCCAGGGCCTGCCGCCGATGTTCCCGGCCCTCAAGGGCTCGAAAATCGCCACCGGCCCGAAAGACGCGCACCTGAGCATTGTCTTCCACGGCAAGCCCGGCACCGCCATGGCGGCGTTCGGCAAGCAGCTGTCGGAAGTCGATATCGCAGCGGTCGTGACCTACGAACGTAACGCCTGGGGCAACAACAAGGGCGACATGGTCACGCCAAAAGAAGTGCTGGAGCTGAAACAGGCGGAAAGCAAATGAGCCGGTCTATTGCGTACTTCGTGAACCGGTCGGGGCCCTGCGCCCCGGCCTGCCCAGTCCACTCACTTGAAGGAGACCGGCCATGAGCGCTGTCATCGATGACCACGGTCATGCCGACCACGACCACGCCCACGGCCCCGCCAAAGGCCTGATGCGCTGGGTGCTGACCACCAACCACAAGGACATCGGCACGCTGTACCTGTGGTTTGCGTTCTGCATGTTCCTGCTCGGCGGCTCGTTCGCCATGGTGATCCGCGCCGAGCTGTTCCAGCCCGGCCTGCAGATCGTGGAGCCTGCGTTCTTCAACCAGATGACCACCATGCACGGTCTGGTGATGGTGTTCGGTGCGGTGATGCCGGCGTTCGTCGGCCTCGCCAACTGGATGATCCCGTTGATGGTCGGCGCGCCGGACATGGCCCTGCCGCGGATGAACAACTTCAGCTTCTGGCTGCTGCCGGCGGCGTTCCTGCTGCTGGTTTCGACCCTGTTCACCCCAGGTGGCGGGCCGAACTTCGGCTGGACGTTCTACGCACCGCTGTCCACCACTTATGCGCCGGAAAGCGTGACGTTCTTCATCTTCGCCATCCACCTGATGGGGATCAGTTCGATCATGGGCGCGATCAACGTGATCGCCACCATCCTCAACCTGCGCGCCCCCGGCATGACCCTGATGAAAATGCCGCTGTTCGTCTGGACGTGGCTGATCACCGCGTTCCTGCTGATCGCGGTGATGCCGGTGCTGGCCGGGTGCGTGACGATGATGCTGATGGACATCCACTTCGGCACCAGCTTCTTCAGCGCTGCGGGCGGCGGTGACCCGGTGCTGTTCCAGCATGTGTTCTGGTTCTTCGGCCACCCCGAGGTGTACATCATGATCCTGCCGGCCTTCGGCGCCGTCAGCCAGATCATCCCGACCTTCTCGCGCAAGCCGCTGTTCGGCTACACCTCGATGGTCTACGCCACGGCGAGCATCGCGTTCCTGTCGTTCATCGTCTGGGCGCACCACATGTTCGTGGTGGGCATCCCGTTGGTGGGCGAGTTGTTCTTCATGTACGCGACGATGCTGATCGCGGTGCCGACCGGGGTGAAGGTGTTCAACTGGGCCAGCACCATGTGGCAAGGCTCGATGACCTTCGAGACGCCGATGCTGTTTGCCGTGGCGTTCGTGATCCTGTTTTCCATCGGCGGTTTCTCCGGGCTGATGCTGGCCATCGCGCCGGCGGACTTCCAGTACCAGGACACCTACTTCGTGGTCGCGCACTTCCACTACGTGCTGGTGCCGGGGGCGATCTTCGGGATCTTCGCGTCGGCCTATTACTGGCTGCCGAAATGGACCGGCCACATGTACGACGAAACCCTGGGCAAGCTGCACTTCTGGCTGTCCTTCGTCGGCATGAACCTGACGTTCTTCCCGATGCACTTCGTGGGTCTGGCAGGCATGCCCCGGCGGATTCCGGACTACAACCTGCAATTCGCCGACTTCAACATGGTCTCGTCGATCGGCGCGTTCATGTTCGGTGCCACGCAGATCTTCTTCCTGTTCATCGTGATCAAGACCATCCGTGGCGGCGAGCCCGCTCCGGCCAAACCGTGGGATGGCGCCGAAGGGCTGGAATGGAGCGTGCCGTCACCGGCGCCGTATCACACCTTCACCACGCCGCCGGAAGTGAAATGAACCCTGTAGCCGTTGAGGGCCGCCACCATGGCTGACTCGATTTCGATGAAGAAGCTGGTCACCCGACTGCTCGGCGTGGTGGTGGCGATGTTCGTCTTCGGTTTTGCCCTGGTGCCGATCTACGACGTGATGTGCAAGGCGTTCGGCATCAACGGCAAGACTGCCGGGCAGTACGAGGGCGAGCAGACCGTCGATGCTACGCGGCAGGTGCGGGTACAGTTTCTGTCGACCAACACCGCCAACATGCCGTGGGATTTCTACCCCAAGCATGACGAACTGACGGCCAACCCCGGCGCGGTGAACGAGATGATCTTCATCGCGCGCAATCCCACCGACAAACCGATGAGCGCTCAAGCCGTACCGAGCATCGCGCCGAGCAATGCAGCGGCGTATTTCCACAAGACCGAATGCTTTTGCTTTACCCAGCAGGTGCTGCAGCCCGGTCAGCAGATCGAGATGCCGGTGCGTTTCATCGTTGACCGCGACATGCCCAAGGACGTGAAGCACCTGACGCTGTCCTACACGCTGTTCGATATCACCGCCCGACATCCTCCGGTGGCTGCAAACACTGGCGGTTAAGCGTGCCCGATAAGGAGAACAATAAATGGCAACTCATGAGCACTATTACGTCCCGGCCCAGAGCAAGTGGCCGATCGTGGCCACGGTGGGGATGTTCGTCACCGTGTACGGTCTGGCGACCTGGTTCAACGATCTGAAGGCTGCGCGTCCGGAATCCCACGGCCCGCTGATCTTTTTCGTCGGCGGCCTGTTGCTGGCGTACATGCTGTTCGGCTGGTTCGGCACGGTGATCAAGGAAAGTCGCGCGGGGTTGTACAGCCCGCAGCTGGACCGCTCGTTCCGCTGGGGCATGAGCTGGTTCATCTTCTCCGAGGTGATGTTTTTCGTCGCCTTCTTCGGTGCGCTGTTCTATGTGCGGCACATTTCCGGCCCGGCGCTGGGTGGCGAAGGCACCAAAGGCATCGCTCATATGCTCTGGCCGAACTTCCAGTTCACCTGGCCGCTGCTGCATACGCCGGATCCGAAACTGTTCCCGCCGCCCAAGGAAGTCATCAGCCCGTGGGGCCTGCCGCTGATCAACACCATCCTGCTGGTGAGCTCCAGCGTGACCATCACCATCGCCCACCACGCGCTGAAGAAAGGTCATCGCGGCGCGCTGAAACTGTGGCTGGCGATCACCGTGCTGCTGGGCTGCGCGTTCCTCGGCTTCCAGGCCGAAGAATATATCCACGCCTACCACGAACTGGGGCTGACCCTCGGCTCGGGCATCTACGGCGCGACGTTCTTCATGCTCACCGGTTTCCACGGCGCCCACGTGACCATCGGCACGATCATTCTGTTCGTGATGCTGATGCGCATCATGAAGGGCCACTTCGACAACGAACATCAGTTCGGCTTTGAAGCGGCGAGCTGGTATTGGCACTTCGTCGATGTGGTGTGGATCGGCTTGTTCATCTTCGTTTACGTGCTCTGAGGATCAGCTCACCAAGGCGCGTGCGACACCAGTTGGCCGCTGTAGAAACCCCAGGCAATCAAGCCGACGGTGACGGCGGCCAACGCCACCCGAACACTCAAGGCGATCACCAGGCGATTCGAGCTGCTGTCGTCCTTGACCAGGAAAAACAGGCCGCTGAACAGGCTGACCACCGTGGCAATCAGCATCAGGACGATGGCTGCTTTGAGCATGGGAAGAACTCCGGGGGAACAAGCGATGCAGTTGAGTATAGCGATCGCGCACACTGATTTTCTGGCGCAGCCATGAAGCGCTTCCGGCCGGGCGTGGTGCCGACACTGGTGGTCGGCCTGTTGCTGCCGTTGCTGATTTCGCTGGGCTTCTGGCAACTGGGCCGGGGCGCGGAGAAAACCGCCCTGCTCGCCAGCTACGCCGAACGTCGCGCCGCCGAACCGATGGCCAGCACCGAGTTGCTGCACAGCGCCGATCCGGCCTTTCGCCGGGTGCATCTGCACGGCCAGTTCGACGCCGCCCACAGCCTGTTGCTGGACAACCGTCAGCGCAACGGCAAGGTTGGCGTCGAATTGCTGCAACCATTCCAGGATCAACGCAGCGGCCAGTGGCTGCTGGTCAATCGCGGCTGGCTGCCGTGGCCGGACCGGCGCACGGCACCGCAATTCAACACGCCGGCCGACGCCGTGAACGTCGATGCCTGGGTGTATGTCGCCCCCGGCGCCACCTTCCAGCTGCATGCCGATCCGGTCAGCAGCACCTGGCCGCAAACCGTCACCGCCGTCGAACCCGCGAAGTTGTGGAAAACCCTCGAACGCGACGGCTTCGCCTACGAATTACGCGCCGAAGCCGGCCCCGCCAGCTATCAGGCCGACTGGCCGGTGGTCGCGATGGGCCCGGAAAAACACCTCGGTTACGCCGTGCAGTGGTTCGCCATGGCCACCGCCCTGCTCGGTCTTTACCTCTATCTCGGCTGGCACAACGCAAAGGAGAAACACCATGGGAGCGGCCATGAATCCACCCAGCATGTCTGAAGCAAAAGCCCCGGCCAGTCGCCGTCGCGGACGCATCCAGCTGCTGCTGATCGTGCTCGGCGTGGTCGGTCCGATGATCCTCGCCACCGGCATGTACAAGTTGCAGTTCTGGGTGCCGGAAGGTCGCAGCTATCACGGCGAACTGATCGGCAACGGCCAGACCCGCGCCGACCTCGGCATCCAGGCCGACGAAACGCGCTGGCAGATGCTGGTCACCGCGCCGAAGGATTGCGCGGTGGACTGCCAGCAACTGGTGTACCTGGCGCGGCAGATCCAGATCGGCCTGGGCCGCGAAGCCGGGCGCGCCAGTCACGCCCTGGCCGCTGCGCAACCACTGGGCGCCGACTACGAAGCCAAGCTGACCCGCGAGTACCCGCAGCTGCAACGCTACCCGCTGGACGCAGCCACCTTCAGCAAGGCCACGGGCGACAAGGCCACGCCGCAGCTGTGGATCATCGATCCCCACGGCAACCTCGTGCTGCGCTACGACCCGAGCGTGAAAGGCAAGGATCTGCTCAACGACCTGCGCCACCTGCTGAAACTGTCGAACATCGGATAAGGGCATCGTCATGGCCAAACCTGGATTTCGCCTCGCGCTGTTTGCCACCCTGCTGGCGCTGATCGTGGTGCTGCTCGGCGCCTACACCCGCCTGACCCACGCCGGCCTCGGCTGTCCGGACTGGCCGGGCTGCTACGGGTTCATCAGCGTGCCGAAGAGCGAAGCCCAACTGGCCCATGCCGAACTGCATTACCCCGATTCGCCAGTTGAAGCGCATAAAGGCTGGAACGAGATGATCCACCGCTACTTCGCCGGCACCCTCGGCATGCTGATCTCGGTACTGGCCGGGCGCGCGTGGGTCAATCGTCGTCATCCGGGGCAACCGCTGAAACTGCCGCTGTTTCTGCTGGCGGTGGTGTTTGCCCAGGCAGCGTTCGGTATGTGGACGGTGACGCTCAAGCTCTGGCCGCAAGTGGTGACCGGGCATCTGCTCGGTGGCTTCGCAACCTTGAGCCTGCTGTTTCTGCTGACGCTGAGACTGTCCGGCGTGCTGCCGGCGCTGACCGTGCCCAAGCGTCTGCAATATTGGGCGACTGCCGGATTACTGCTGGTGATCGGCCAGATTGCGCTGGGTGGCTGGGTCAGTTCCAATTATGCGGCAGTGGCCTGCATCGACTTCCCGACCTGCCACGGCCAATGGCTGCCGCCGGCGGATTTCGCCAACGGCTTTCACCTGACCCAACACATCGGCCCCAATTACCTCGGCGGGCAACTCGACAGCGATGCACGCACGGCGATTCATCTGACCCACCGCATTGGCGCGTTGCTGGTGACGCTCGTCCTGCTCGGCCTGGCCTGGCAACTGAAAGTGGTGGGCATGTCCCGACTGGCCGGGTTGGTGCTGATCGCCCTCGCCGCGCAGATCACCCTCGGCATCAGCAACGTGCTGTTTCATCTGCCGCTGCCGGTGGCCGTGGCGCATAACGCCGGCGGCGCAGCGCTGCTGCTGACGATGGTGCTGGTCAACTATCACGCGCGGACCAGCCTGGTTCGGGTCAAGCAGCCGATGATCGCGCGCTGGCGCCTGAGCCCGCGTAAGCACTCGGCGGCGCCCATCACTATTAAAGGAGAGACGCCATGGCGATTCTGATCGGCGAACGTCCGGCGCAGGCGCTGTGGCGTGATTACCTGGAGCTGACCAAACCGAAAGTCGTGGTGTTGATGCTGATCACCTCGCTGGTGGGCATGTTCCTCGCGACCCGCGCCGGTGTGCCGTGGACGGTGCTGGTGTTCGGCAACCTGGGGATCGCGTTGTGTGCCGGTGGCGCGGCGGCGGTCAATCATGTGGTGGACCGGCGCATCGATGCGGTCATGGCCCGCACCCATAAACGGCCGCTGGCCGAGGGCCGGGTTTCGCCCACAGGAGCACTGACCTTTGCGCTGGTGCTGGCGCTGCTCGGCCAGGCCTTGTTGCTGACCTTCACCAATCCGCTGACTGCGTGGCTGACCCTGGCTTCGCTGCTCGGCTACGCGGTGATCTACACCGGTTTCCTCAAACGCGCGACACCGCAGAACATCGTCATCGGCGGCCTTGCCGGCGCTGCCCCGCCGCTGCTCGGCTGGACCGCCGCCACCGGTCACGTCAGCGCCGAACCGTTGCTGCTGGTGCTGATCATCTTCGCCTGGACCCCGCCGCACTTCTGGGCGCTGGCGATCCATCGCAAGGAGGAATACGCCAAGGCCGACATTCCGATGCTGCCGGTCACCCACGGCGAGCACTACACCAAGGTGCACATTCTGCTGTACACCTTCGCCCTGCTGGCGGTCAGCCTGCTGCCGTATGTGATCCACATGAGCGGCCTGCTGTACCTGATCTGCGCGCTCGGGCTGGGCGCGAGGTTTCTGCAATGGGCCGTGGTGCTGTACCGTGGCACTCGGCCGCACGCGGCGATCAACACCTTCAAGTACTCTATCTGGTACTTGTTTCTGCTGTTCATCGCCCTGCTCGTAGACCACTACTTACTGTTGAACCTATGACTCGAACCCAGAAAACCGTCTTCATCCTCGTCGCCGTGATCGCGCTGATCCTCGGCCTGACCGTCAACAAAGTGCTGAGCGGCAAGGGCCAGGGCGACCCGACCGCACTGATCGACGCCGGCATCATCCTGCTGCCGCAGAGCCGCAACCTGCCGGACGTGACGATGACCAATCAGGACGGCCAACCGGTCACGGTCAACGAGCTCAAGGGCAAGTGGAGCCTGTTGTTTTTCGGCTACACCTTCTGCCCGGACATCTGCCCGACCACCCTCGCCCAGCTGCGCCAGATCAAGAGCGAACTGCCGAAGGACGCTGTGGATAAATTGCAGATCGTACTGGTAAGCGTCGACCCGAACCGCGACAACCCTGCGCAGTTGAAGCAGTACCTGGGTTATTTCGATCCACAGTTCATCGGCCTGACGCCGAAGTCGATCGACGAGCTGCAGAAGGTGGCGAACGCGGTGAGCATTCCGTTCATTCCGGCAGACACCAGCAAGCCGAATTACACGGTGGATCACAGTGGGAACCTGGCGGTGATCGGGCCTGATGGTACGCAGCGCGGGTTTATTCGGGCGCCGTTGAATAATGCCAAGCTGGTTGCGCAGTTGCCGGTGATGTTGAACCGCAAGTAAAAATGAACGCACAAAAAAGGGGACGCCACTGGCGTCCCCTTTTTCGTTACAGCTATCTAAATCAGAACGCCGGCAACACCGCGCCTTTGTACTTCTCGGTAATGAATTTCTTCACTTCCGGGCTGTGCAGCGCAGCAGCCAGTTTCTTCATGGCGTCGCTGTCCTTGTTGTCCGCGCGGGACACGAGGATGTTCACGTAAGGCGAGTCGCTGCCTTCGATGACCAGCGCATCCTTGGACGGATCGAGCTTGGCTTCCAGCGCGTAGTTGGTGTTGATCAGCGCCAGGTCGACCTGGGTCAGCACGCGCGGGATGGTCGCGGCTTCCAGTTCACGGATCTTCAGGTCTTTCGGGTTCTGGGCGATGTCCTTGACGGTCGACAGGATGTTGGTCGGATCCTTCAGGGTGATCACGCCAGCCTTGGCCAGCAGCAACAGCGCACGGCCGCCGTTGGTGGCGTCGTTCGGGATCACCACGTTGGCGCCGCTTGGCAGCTCTTCGATTTTCTTGAACTTGCTGGAGTAGGCGCCCAGCGGTTCCAAGTGCACACCGGTCACGGACACCAGGCTGGTGCCCTTGGCCTTGTTGAACTCATCGAGGTACGGCTGGTGCTGGAAGAAGTTGGCGTCCAGACGCTTCTCGGCCACCTGCACGTTCGGCTGAACGTAGTCGGTGAAGACCTTGACCTTCAGATCCACGCCTTCTTTGGCCAGTACCGGCTTCACGAACTCGAGGATTTCCGCGTGCGGCACCGGGGTGGCTGCAACGGTCAGGGTTTCGTCGGCGTGGGCCGAGAACGCTGCAACGGCAGCCAGGGCAACGATCAGTTTTTTCATTCAGCTAACTCCTTTTTACGGCGCCCGTCTGGCGCCTGCCAGCGAATGGCCGGCTCATGTCATTACAAAACCGGTTATTTGCGCGAGAAGTGCACGACCAGTCGGTCGCCTACCATTTGCAGCACCTGCACCAGAATCAGCAGCAACACCACGGTCACGATCATCACGTCGGTCTGAAACCGCTGATAGCCGAAACGGATCGCCAGGTCACCCAGGCCACCGGCACCGACCACGCCGGCCATCGCCGTGTAGGAAACCAGTGTAATCGCCGTCACCGTAATCGCTGCGAAGATGCCCGGACGGGCCTCCGGCAGCAAGGCGTTCATGATGATCTGCCGGGTGGTCGCGCCCATCGACTGGGTCGCTTCGATGATGCCGCGATCGACTTCACGCAGGGCGGTTTCCACCAGCCGCGCGAAGAACGGGGTCGCACCCACTACCAGCGGCGGAATCGCACCGGCCACGCCCAGCGAGGTGCCGGTGATCAGCACGGTGAACGGGATCATCACGATCAACAGAATGATGAACGGCAGCGAACGCAGGATGTTCACCACCAGCGACAGCAGCGCGTAAACGCCTTTGGCTTCGAGCAACTGACGCGGGCTGCACAGGAACAGCAACACGCCCAGCGGCAGGCCGAGCAGCACGGTGAACAACAGCGAACCGCCGAGCATCATCATGGTGTCGCCGGTGGCGAGCCAGATTTCGTACCAGTCGATATTGGTGAAGAAACTCATCAGGTCTTCCATTAGCGCAACACCTCCATGTGAACGTCAGCGGCGGTGAAGCGGGCAAAGGCCGCTTCCATGTCGCCACCGGTGACGGCGAGGGTCAATTGCCCGTAAGGAATGTCTTTGATGCGGTCGATACGACCGGCCAGGATGCTGTAGTCCACACCGGTTTCCCGGGCGACGGTACCGAGCAACGGCGCGTAGGTCGCTTCGCCCTGGAAGGTCAGACGCACGATGCGACCCGGCACGTGAGCGAAGTCATCGCGCTGCTCGCTTTCGTCGATCTGCTCGCTTTCCTGAACAAAGCGCTTGGTGGTCGGGTGCTTCGGATGCAGGAACACATCGGCCACCGAACCTTGCTCGACGATCACACCGGCGTCCATCACGCCAACCTGATCGCACACGCGGCGGATCACATCCATCTCGTGGGTGATCAGGACGATGGTCAGTTTCAGTTCGCGGTTGATCTCGGCCAGCAGTTGCAGGACCGACGCCGTGGTCTGCGGGTCGAGGGCGCTGGTGGCCTCGTCGCACAGCAGGATTTTCGGCTTGGTCGCCAGAGCGCGGGCGATGCCGACGCGCTGCTTCTGACCGCCGGACAGCTGTGCCGGGTACTTTTTGGCGTGATCGGACAGACCGACCCGCGCCAGCAACTCGGCCACACGCTGGTCGATCTCGGCGCGGGACAGTTCACCGGCCAGGGTCAGCGGCAGCGCGACGTTGTCGGCCACGGTCTTGGATGCCAGCAGGTTGAAGTGCTGGAAGATCATTCCGACCTGCTGACGGAAACGGCGCAGGCCGTTGGCGTCCAGCGCGGTGACTTCTTCGCCGTCGACGATGATCTTGCCGCCACTGGATTGCTCCAGGCGATTGATCAGACGCAGCAGGGTACTTTTTCCCGCACCGGAATGGCCAATCAGGCCGAACACCTGACCGTTCTCGATGGAGAAGCTGGTCGGGTGCAGCGCGGTGATGTCCTTACCGGCGACGCGGTAAGTCTTATGGACGTTTTGAAACTCGATCACGTAGCGAACCTTGTGGGGCGCGTTGGAAAAGGATCAGCGGTTAGCCGGGCGCGCATTTTAGCCTGTCCGTATAGAGGTTATTAGCATTTATTCCGCATTCAACCTTTCATTTGGCAATAACGCGATCAAAGGTCATAAAAAAGGAACGGCCAAAACCCTCATCAGTCACTAGGTAAGCGACTTGAAACTCCGGGCGCCGTGCCCGGGAACCACTCAAGAGCCTCGGCAACACCGAGGTCAAACGAGGAGTTTACGTCTGATGAGCAGCAAAAAACCTGTCCCTTCCAAAAATGAGCTGGCCGGAACCGATACCCCGGATCGCGCCAACACCAACGCCAAACTCGACAGCCTGGAAAAATTTCGCTCCGACGCCACCGGCCAGGCCCTGCGCACCAATCAGGGCGTGAAGGTCGCGGACAACCAGAACACCCTCAAGGCCGGCGCTCGCGGGCCGTCGCTGCTGGAAGACTTCATCATGCGTGAAAAGATCACGCACTTTGACCATGAGCGGATTCCGGAGCGCATCGTCCACGCCCGTGGCACCGGCGCCCATGGTTTCTTTCAGAGCTACGAGAACCATTCGACGCTGACCAAGGCCGGTTTCCTGCAGGATCCGGGGAAGAAAACCCCGGTGT
Source organism: Pseudomonas sp. GM25 (assembly GCF_000282255.1). Taxonomy (NCBI): domain Bacteria; kingdom Pseudomonadati; phylum Pseudomonadota; class Gammaproteobacteria; order Pseudomonadales; family Pseudomonadaceae; genus Pseudomonas; species Pseudomonas sp. GM25. The sequence goes on from NZ_AKJQ01000035.1 coordinate 49,151, forward strand.
TCGTGCGTTTTTCCACAGTGCAGGGGCCACGTGGTTCCGGCGACACCGTGCGTGACGTGCGTGGTTTTGCCGTGAAGTTCTTCACCGACGAAGGCAACTTCGATCTGGTCGGCAACAACATGCCGGTATTTTTCATACAGGACGCGATCAAGTTTCCAGACTTTGTCCACGCGGTAAAACCCGAGCCGCACAACGAAATCCCCACCGGCGGCTCGGCCCACGACACCTTCTGGGACTTCGTGTCGCTGGTGCCGGAATCGGCGCACATGGTCATCTGGGCCATGTCCGACCGGGCCATCCCGAAAAGCCTGCGCAGCATGCAGGGCTTCGGTGTGCATACCTTCCGGCTGATCAACGCCGAGGGCAAATCGCGCTTCGTCAAATTTCATTGGCGCCCTACCGCCGGCACCTGTTCGCTGGTGTGGGACGAGGCGCAGAAGCTCGCCGGTAAAGACACCGACTACCATCGGCGCGATCTCTGGGAAGCCATCGAGATGGGTGACTACCCGGAATGGGAACTTGGCGTACAGGTCATCGAGGAGGAAAACGAGCACGACTTCGATTTCGACATCCTCGACCCGACCAAGCTGATTCCCGAGGAAATCGTTCCGATCACGCCGCTGGGCAAGATGACCCTCAATCGCAACCCGGACAACTTCTTCGCCGAGACCGAGCAGGTTGCGTTCTGCCCCGGTCATATCGTGCCGGGGATCGACTTCTCCAATGACCCGCTGCTGCAAGGTCGGCTGTTTTCCTACACCGACACGCAGATCAGCCGACTCGGCGGGCCGAACTTCCATGAGCTGCCGATCAATCGCCCGGTCGCACCGTTCCACAACGGCCAGCGCGACGCCCAGCACCGCACGGTGATCGACAAGGGCCGCGCGTCATACGAGCCGAACTCCATCGATGGCGGCTGGCCGAAAGAAACCCCACCGGCGGCGCAGGACGGCGGGTTCGAGAGTTATCCGGAGCGTATCGACGCCAACAAGATCCGTCAGCGCAGCGAATCGTTCAGCGACCACTTTTCCCAGGCGCGGCTGTTCTTCAAGAGCATGAGCAAGCACGAGCAGGAACACATCATCGCGGCTTACAGCTTCGAACTGGGCAAGGTTGAGCGCGAGCACATTCGGGCGCGGGAAGTGAACGAGATCCTGGCTAACATCGATCTGGAACTGGCCAAGCGCGTGGCGCAGAACCTTGGCTTGCCGGCACCGGCCAAAGGCACGGTCGACGTGCCGAAAACATCACTGGATCACTCGCCATCGCTGAGTCAGGCCAACCTGCTGCCGGAGAACATCAAGACGCGAAAAGTCGCAATCCTGGCGGCCAACGGCGTCGATGGTGCGGCCATCGATGCGATGAAGAAGGCGCTGGCGGCAGAAGGTGCGCACGCCAAATTGCTCGGCCCGACCTCGGCGCCCGTGAAGACCGCCGATGGCAAAAGCCTGGCGGTGGATGCGTCGATGGAAGGTTTGCCTTCGGTAGCGTTCGATGCGGTGTTCGTGCCGGGTGGCGCGGCGTCGGTCAAGGCGTTGAGCGGTGACGGCGTGGCGTTGCATTACCTGCTGGAGGCGTACAAACACTTGAAGGCGATTGCGCTGCACGGCGAGGCCAAACAGTTGCTGGACGTGCTGAAACTGGAGGCGGATGCGGGGTTGATCGAGGGCAAGGATATGAAGGCGCTGACCCAGCCGTTCTTTGCGGCGATCGGGCAGCATCGGGTCTGGGATAGGGAAGCCAAGGCCAAGGCGATTCCGGCCTGATAGTTTTGTAATGCCTGAAATAGTCATCGCGAGCAGGCTCGCTCCCACAGGAATCATGTTGTACCTGTGGGAGCGAGCCTGCTCGCGATTTCTTATGGCTTGCGAGGACTCAAGACTACTTGAGCAGGAACGCTGCGCAGAATCTGCTTTTTGATTTGCAGATCGAAATCCGGATCAAGCTTCTTCACGCGCTTGGTGATCAACGTCGCCAGCCACGGGTAATCATTGGTGCGCGGGACCTGAATGCTCACCGCACAGTCGTAATTCACCAAATCGGCGGCGATCGCATCCAGTTGGCGGCGAAGTTTGCGGCTATCGGTGATGTTCAACGCAACCGTGGTGCTCTCGGCGGTCGGATCGATCACCTTGGCTTTCGGCTTGGCTTCAGCGGCTTGCAGCGCCGCTTCGGCTTTCTCCAGCTCGGCCTTTCGCGCTTCGGTAATCGCGCCATTGACGCCACCAGTCAGCGCCGGGGCCTTGGGCATCAGCACGCGGGCACGGGCCAATGCGGTTGCGGCCGCATTCACATCACCCTTCTGCAGAACGATCTGGCTGCGACGCAGATAGGCTTCGGCCAACTGACGCTGGTATTGCTCAAGGGATTGATCGTTGGGTGTTTCGGCCTGCAAGGCTGCCAATTGGTCTTCGGCAGTGGCCAGTTCGCTGCTGGCCAGGCTTTGCTCCAGCTGTGCGATGGCCGTGGCCCGCGCATCGGGGACTTCGGCCACCGGCGGCGTGCTTTGGCAGGCGCCCAGCAGCACTGAAAAGGCCACAAGGAGCAGATAACGGGAGGCGAACGGCTTCATTCCTGCGACTCTCTATTTGCGCAAAAAACGAGCAAGTCTACACCCCTCGACGGGGCAGAACAAAACTCAGCAGAAACAGTGCGGCCGCCGTCACAACGATTGACGGGCCGGCCGGGGTGTCCTTGAACCAGGACAGCGCCAGCCCGCCACACACGGCGAGCATGCCCAGCACGCTTGCGCCCAGTGCCATCTGCTCCGGCGAACGGGCGTGACGTTGTGCCGCAGCCGCCGGGATGATCAACAGCGAAGTAATCAGCAACACACCGACGATTTTCATCGCCACCGCGATCACCACTGCGATCAGCAGCATCAGCGCCATGCGCAAACCGGCCACCGGCAGGCCTTCTACCTTGGCCAACTCTTCGTGCACGGTGATCGCCAGCAGCGGCCGCCACAGCGTCACCAGCAACACCAGCACCGCCGCGCTGCCGCCGAGGATCCACGCCAGATCGGTCGGGCTGATCGCCAGCAGGTCGCCGAACAGATAGGCCATCAGGTCGATCCGTACTTCATGCATGAAGCTTAGTACCACCAAGCCGAGAGAGAGCGTGCTCGGCGCAAGAATGCCCAACAGCGTGTCGGACGCCAGCGGCTGACGCTGTTGCAAAGTCACCAGCAACACCGCCAGCAGCAGGCAGCCGACGGTGACCGCGACGGTCGGGCTGACATCCAGCAGAAAGCCCAGCGCCACGCCGAGCAGTGCGGCGTGAGACAGCGTGTCGCCAAAATAGGCCATGCGCCGCCAGACCACGAACGAGCCCAGCGGCCCCGCGACCACCGCCAGCGCCAGACCTGCAAGCAGGGCGTAGAACAGAAAATCAGCCATGCTTGCAGCTATCTCCGTGAACGTGAGGTTGAGCCGACAGGGGCCCTTTGACCACCGAACCGTGCAGGTCGTGGGCGTGGTCATGATGGTGGTGATAGATCGCCAGGCTCGGCGCATTGTTGCCGAACAGCTCGACGAAGGCCGGATCGCCGCTGACCTGCTCGGGATGCCCGGAGCAGCAGACGTGACGGTTGAGGCACACCACCTGATCGGTGGTGCTCATCACCAGATGCAGATCGTGGGACACCATCAGCACGCCGCAGCCGTGACGGTCACGCAGACGGGTGATCAGGCTGTACAGCTCGGCTTGCCCGGCGACATCGACGCCTTGCACCGGCTCGTCGAGCACCAGCAGTTCCGGCTCGCGCAACAGCGCCCGGGCCAGCAGCACGCGCTGCATTTCACCGCCGGAAACGCTTTGCACCGGGCTGTCGATGACATGCTCGGCACCAACTTCCTTGAGTGCCGCCAGCGCACGCGGGCGATCGACGCCCGGAACCAGGCGCAGGAAGCGCAGCACCGACAACGGCAAGGTCGGATCGACGTGAAGTTTTTGCGGCATGTAGCCGACGCGCAGTTTCGGCTTGCGCCAGACGCTGCCGCTGTCGGGCCTCAACAGCCCGAGCACGGCGCGCACCAACGTGGTCTTGCCGGCGCCGTTGGGGCCGATCAGGGTGACGATCTGCCCCGGTTCGACGCTCAGATGAATATTGTCCAGCACGTTCTGCCCGGCAAACCGGACTGCCACCTGCTCCAGACGGATCAGCGCATCGCTCATCAAGCCTCCCGGCAACCGGAGCAGAGGCCGACCACTTCCACGGTCTGGGCCTCGACGATGAAGCCGACATCCTTGGCGCTGTGAACGATGGCGTCGCTGATGGTTTTTTGCTCAAGTTCGATGGCGGCGTGGCATTCACGGCAGATCAGGAACTGGCCCTGGTGCGAATGTTTCGGGTGAACGCAGCCGACGAAGGCGTTCAGCGAGGAGATGCGGTGCACCAGACCGTTTTCCAGCAGGAAATCCAGCGCCCGGTACACGGTTGGCGGCGCGGCGCGGCGGCCATCCTGCTCGCTGAGCACCGCCAGAATGTCGTAAGCACCCAGCGGCTTGTGGCTTTGCCAGACCAATTCCAGCACGCGCCGGCGCAGCGCGGTCAGGCGCAGACCTTTCTGTGCACACAGGGCATCGGCCTCGGACAGCGCGCTGTGAACGCAGTGCGAGTGGTCGTGGGGACGGCTGGCAATCGGTGTAATAGGCATGAGCGGCGACGAGTTTGGTTAGAGACGTTATTATGTTACCCGTTCTCGCCTCATTGAGTGGTCATCGTGTCCCGACTTTTTTCTGTTTTTGTCGTATTCATCACCGGTTTTCTGCTGATCGGTCCGGCTCAGGCCGAGGTCAGAGTCCTCACCAGCATCAAGCCCCTGCAACTGATTGCCGCTGCGGTGCAGGACGGCGTGGCGATTCCGGAAGTGCTGCTGCCGCCGGGGGCTTCGCCGCATAACTACGCGTTGCGTCCGTCCGATGTACGCAAGGTGCAATCGGTGGACCTGCTGTACTGGATCGGCCCGGACATGGAAGGATTCCTGCCTCGCGTGCTGAACGGTCGTACGCTGCCGAGCGTTGCCGTGCAGGACCTGCCGGGCATGAAGCTGCGCCGCTTCGCCGCAGACAGTCATTCCCATGCCGAAGAAGCCGACGAACACGATCACGACCATCGCCCGGGCAGCCTCGATGCGCATTTGTGGCTATCGCCGGTGAACGCGCGGGTTATTGCCGACAAAATGGCCGCTGACCTGAGCGCCGCCGACCCGGCCAATGCCGAGCGCTATCAGAGCAATGCCAAAGCGTTCGATGAGCGTCTGGATGCACTGGATCAGCGTTTGAAGAAACGCCTGGCCAGTGTTGAAGGCAAACCCTACTTCGTCTTCCACGAAGCCTTCGACTACTTCGAAGACGCCTACGGCCTGAAACACACCGGCGTGTTCAGCGTCGCGGCGGAAGTGCAGCCCGGCGCCCAGCATGTGGCGGCGATGCGCGCGCGCTTGCAGGAAGTCGGCAAGACCTGCGTGTTCAGTGAGCCGCCGTTGCGCCCACGCTTGGCCGAAACCCTGGTGGCAGGCCTGCCGGTGAAGCTGGCGGAGCTGGATGCGTTGGGCGGGTACACGCCAGCGACGGCTCAGGGTTACGAGCAAGTGCTGGAAAAGCTGGGGAATGATCTGGCGGGTTGTCTCGAATCGCTCTGATACAAAAAAACCGCAGCCTGTACAGGCTGCGGTTTTTTCTTTTACAGGGCGAAAGGTAGCGGCGTACTGACCGTCTGACGCTGCGCCAGACGCTGCTCGAACTCTTTCGGATCGTGGATCAACACGTCCTGCCCGGCGAACGATTCCGCCGCAATCAAGCGGGATAGCCAGAACCGCACGCACGCCACTCGCAGCATGGTCGGCCACAGCTCGGCTTCGGCTGCCGTGAACGGTCGCAGCGCCGCGTAGGCACCCAGGAATGCACGCGCACGCGGGCCATCGATCAGGCCGTCATCGTCCGAACACCAGTCGTTCAGGGCAATCGCCACGTCATAGAGCATCGGGCCGGAGCAGGCGTTGTAGAAGTCGATCAGCCCGGTCAGGTGCGTGCCTTCGAACATCGCGTTGTCGCGGAACAGGTCAGCGTGGATGTTCGCCCGTGGCAGCGCGAGAATTTTATCTTTCTGTTGGGTGATTTCATCCAGCGCCTTCTGCAGCAGTGCACGCGGCTCGTCGCTCAGGTGCGAAAGAAACTGCGTACCCTCTTCCAGCATCCAGTCCAGGCCACGATCGGTCTTGCGCTTGATCATGTTGTCGCCCTGGGTCGCCAGGTGCAGATGCGCCTGCAACTCACCGACCTGCGCGCAATGCTGGGCGTTGGCCTGCTTGATGTGCTTGCCGGCCAGACGCGGTTGCAGCAGCGCCGGTTTGCCTTTCAGCTCGCGCAGGGCCACGCCGTCGGTGGTGCGCAGTGCGTAAGGCACCGGCAGATCGGCCTCGTGCAGCACGTCGAGCAGGTCGATGAAGAACGGCATTTCCTGCACCGGGCCGCGCTCGACCAGGGTCAGGACGAACTCGCCCTTTTCCATGCTGATGAAGAAGTTGGTGTTTTCGCTGCCGGCGGCGATCCCCTGGAAATCGAGCAGACGGCCGAGCCCGTAAGGGGCGAGAAAGGTTTCCAGCTCGGGCCGAGCCAGGGGGGTGAACACAGACATGGTTAAAAACTGCTCAGTTCTGGCGCCGCCATCAAACGGCGCCGATTAAAAGTCAGGAAACTTACTTCCAGGTAAAGATTTCCCACGCTGGAATCAGCATATTCGGCTGGTCGGACCGGATGTAGTTCGCGTCCGTACCATCGGCGCGCACCAGGAAATAGGGTTTGCCGACCTTCGGTGTGACCTTGATCGCATACACGAATCCACTCCGGCTGTATTCCTGAATGACCTTGTCGCCTTCCGTGTGCGTGCTAATGGTAACTTCCGGCTCCGACGACGGCGCATCATCCGCCGCGATCGCGGCCAGCGGTGAGACAGCAATCAGACTGACCAGCAGCAAGCGATTTAACGTACGCATGATAACCTTGTCCCTTTGTCGTCAACGGTCCCGCTATTCTAGCGCCGGGCCCGCCGAAAAGGTTGATTCTGCTCATGAGCCAAGCCCCCCTCGTCCTGGTGGACGGTTCGTCTTACCTGTACCGCGCCTTTCACGCGCTGCCACCGCTGACCACCTCCAAAGGCCTGCCGACCGGTGCGGTCAAAGGCGTGCTGAACATGCTCAAGAGCCTGCGCAAGCAGTACCCCGACAGCCCGTTCGCCGTGGTATTCGACGCCAAGGGTGGGACATTTCGCGATGAGATGTACGCCGAATACAAAGCCAACCGCCCAAGCATGCCCGACGACATGCGCGTGCAGATCGAGCCGCTGCACCAGAGCGTGATCGCCCTCGGTTTCCCGCTGCTGTGCGTCGAAGGCGTCGAGGCCGATGACGTGATCGGCACCCTGGCCCGCAGCAGCGCGGCCGCCGACCGCCCGGTGATCATCTCCACCGGCGACAAGGACATGGCGCAACTGGTCGATGGCCACATTACCTTGGTCAACACCATGTCCGGTAGCTCGATGGACGTCGAGGGCGTGAAGGAGAAATTCGGCGTCGCTCCGGAGCAGATCATCGATTATCTGGCCCTTATGGGCGATTCTTCCGACAACATCCCCGGCGTTCCGGGCATCGGCCCGAAGACTGCTTCCGGCTTGCTGGTGGGGGTCAACGGCGGTCTGACCGAGCTGTATGCGCAGCTCGACATCGTGCCGACCCTGCCGATTCGCGGCGCCAAGACCCTGCCGGCCAAGCTCGAAGAGCACAAGGAGATGGCCTTCCTCTCCTATCAACTGGCGACCATCAAGGTCGACGTGCCGCTGGATATCGGCCTCGACGACCTGCAAATGGGCCCGGAAGACTCGGCCAAACTGCTTGAGCTCTACACCCTGCTGGAGTTCAAGAGCTGGATCAACGATCTGGAGCGGGACGCCAAGCGTCTGGAACTGAGCGCTGCCACCGAGCCTGCGCCGGCCGGCGATCTGTTCAGCGCGCCAGCCGAAGAAGAAGCGCCTGCCGCTCCGGCTGAAGCCGCGTACGAAACCATCCTCGATCAGGCACGATTCGACGTCTGGCTGGAAAAGCTGAAGAACGCCAAACTGTTCGCCTTCGACACCGAAACCACCGGCATCGATGCGCAACAGGCACAACTGGTCGGTCTGTCCATCGCGGTGCGGGCCAACGAAGCGGCCTACATCCCGCTGACCCACTCCTACATCGGCGTGCCGGAGCAGCTGGATCGCGACACCGTGCTGCGCGCGCTCAAGCCAATCCTTGAAGACCCGAACAAGCTCAAGGTCGGCCAGCACGCCAAGTTCGACATGAACATCCTGGCCAACTGCGCCATCGGTGGCGATCAGAACGAAGGCATCACCGTACGCGGGATCGCCTTCGACACGATGCTTGAGTCCTACGTGCTCAACTCCACCGCCACCCGTCACGACATGGACAGCCTGGCGCAGAAGTACCTCGATCACACCACCGTGAGCTTCCAGGACATCGCCGGCAAAGGCGCCAAGCAACTGACCTTCGACCAGATCGCTCTGGAACAGGCCGGGCCGTATGCCGCCGAAGATGCCGACGTGACTCTGCGCCTGCACCAGACGCTGTTCGAAAAACTCAGCGCCATCCCGAGCCTGGCCAGCGTGCTGACCGATATCGAGATCCCGCTGGTGCCGGTGCTTGCTCGCATCGAGCGCCAGGGCGCGTTCGTCGACGCTGAACTGCTCGGCATCCAGAGCATTGAGCTGGGCAACAAGATGGTCGCGCTGGAGCGTGAAGCGTTCGAGATCGCCGGTGAAGAATTCAACCTCGGCTCGCCGAAGCAACTGGGCGTGATCCTCTACGAGAAACTTGGCCTGCCGGTGCTGAAGAAGACCGCCAAGGGCCAGCCGTCCACCGCCGAAGAAGTGCTGGCGAAACTGGCCGAAGACGATCACCGCTTGCCGAAAGTGCTGATGGAACACCGTTCCATGAGCAAGCTGAAAAGCACCTACACCGATCGCCTGCCGGAGCAGATCAACCCACGCACCGGGCGTATCCACACTTCGTACCATCAAGCTGTCGCTTCGACCGGTCGCCTGTCGTCGAGCGATCCGAACCTGCAGAACATCCCGGTGCGCACCGCCGAAGGCCGACGCATCCGTCAGGCGTTCGTCGCGCCGAAAGGCTACAAACTGCTGGCAGCGGACTACTCGCAAATTGAACTGCGGATCATGGCCCACCTGTCCCGCGACGAAGGCCTGATGAACGCCTTCCGCAACAATCTGGACGTGCACACCGCCACAGCGGCCGAAGTGTTCAAGGTCGAGCTGAACGAAGTGAGCTCAGACCAGCGCCGTGGCGCCAAGGCGATCAACTTCGGCCTGATCTACGGCATGGGCGCGCAGAAGCTGGGCAAGGACATCGGCGTCGACACCAAGACCGCCAAGGCCTACATCGACACCTACTTCGCGCGTTACCCGGGCGTGCGTGAGTACATGGATCGCACCCGCGCCCAGGCAGCGGACCAGGGCTTTGTGGAAACGATCTTCGGTCGTCGCCTGTATCTGCCGGACATCAACTCCAACAAGCCGCAGGAACGCGCGGCCGCCGAGCGCACGGCGATCAACGCGCCGATGCAGGGCACCGCAGCAGACATCATCAAGAAAGCCATGGTGGCGGTGGATAACTGGCTGAGCGCTTCCGGGCTGGACGCCAAAGTCATCCTGCAGGTGCATGACGAACTGGTGTTGGAGGTCCGCGAGGATCTGGTCGATCAGGTTCGTGAAGAAATTCGTGTGCACATGAGCGAAGCGGCGAAACTGGACGTGCCGTTGCTGGTGGAAGTGGGGGTTGGCAACAACTGGGACGAGGCGCACTGAGGCGTCTGGGACGGGGTTTTGCCGCGACCGAGCGTCGCGGCAAAGGCATCGAAAAGCGCTTAGGCCTGATCGTTCTTGAGCTTATTCCAAAGTTTTTTGAAAAGATTCTGAACTAATCTTGCGACAGGGCACTCAGAGATACTGAATGGCTGGTGAAGCCCTTCGATGCTCCTATGTTGTGTTAAGTGTTGGCAGATATCTGAACCCCGCCCTAGCGGTTCGGAACTTAAACCCCGGAACTTCTCCCTCCCCATATGAAGTCCGGGGCTTTTTTTGCCTCAAAATCGGCTGTAGCGCGGTCATGCTGCGTTAAAAGCGTTAGTAAAAATGCTCATTTAGGTCCCCTAAAGTCGAGCGCGACCCCGGCCGTTTTACTAACACTTTTGCCTTGCCTGACCACACTACAGCCAATTTTCCATATTCCGATTATTCGGTCGCTGCTTCCGCGCCTTTGTCTGCCAGTTCCATCCAGCCCGCCAACACAGTGTAGGCCTCTTCCAGGCCCATGCGTTTCGGGGCGGAGAACAGCTGGATCGTCACCTGATCGCCCCATCCCTTACGAATTTCCGATTGCACTTTGAGCAGGGTGTTCTTGGCTGCGCCGTAGGTCAGTTTGTCGGCCTTGGTCAGCAGGATGTGCATCGGCATGCCGGCCGCAACGGCCCAGTCGAGCATCAGCAGGTCGAAGTCGGTCATTGGATGACGGATGTCCATCATCAGAATCAAACCCTTCAAACTCTCGCGGCCACCGAGGTAAGCCTCAAGGTGACGCTGCCAGTGTTGCTTGAGCGGGATCGGTACTTTTGCATAACCGTAGCCCGGGAGGTCGACCAGACGCCGTTCATCGTCTAGCTTGAAGAAGTTCAACAGCTGTGTGCGACCCGGGGTTTTCGAGGTGCGCGCCAGGCTGGCGTGAGTCAGAGTGTTCAGCGCGCTGGATTTACCGGCGTTGGAACGACCGGCGAACGCCACTTCGAAGCCTTCGTCGTCGGGGCACTGATCGACTTTGGCGGCACTGAGCATGAACGTGGACTGTTGGCACAGGCCGAGGATGGGATTCTTGAGTTGCATGGGATTTCCGATGTGGGCGGCGCCGGGATTAGGCGCGGAACGCGGTGTCGCTTCCGTTTCAGTGACGCCAGTATATAATGCCGCAGATTTTGTGTGTGCTTTGTCCCAGCGAAGGATGAAGTTCACGAGAGCGACAGACCTTGATTGCGCATTAGAACGCAGAACGCTCTCAACCCTGAAAAGGTCGTTTTATGACGAAATGGCTGCTGGCTGCCGGAGTCTTGATGCCGCTTTACAGCGCACAGGCTACACAGGATCCGGAAGCCGTGTACAACCGTGTTTGTGGAGCCTGTCATTCCGGCCAACTACCCATGGCGCCCAGAAGAGGCGATCAGGAAGCTTGGACGCCGAGGTTGGCGAAAGGTATGGAGACGCTGGTGCAACACGTGACCCAGGGTTTCAAGGCGATGCCGCCGCGTGGTTTGTGCATGGACTGCAGTGCCGAGGATTACCAGGCCCTCATCCTCTGGATGAGCGAGAGTAAGCCCGGTCCATAACTCTTAACCCTTAGCCGTAGTTGGATTAGCTGATGAACAAACTGATCGTGAGTCTGCTGTTGACCGTGGGAATCTCAGGCTTCGCCCATGCTTCCGGTGATGCAGCCGCAGGCCAGGCAAAAGCCGCCGTATGCGGCGCCTGCCATGGCCCGGATGGCAACAGCATGGCGCCAAACTTTCCAAAGCTGGCCGGACAGGGTGAACGCTACCTGACCAAGCAATTGCACGACATCAAGTCGGGCAAGCGCACCGTTCTGGAAATGACCGGCCTGCTGACCAACCTGAGCGATCAGGACCTGGCCGACATCGCCGCCTACTTCGCCAGCCAGAAAGGCAGCGTCGGCGCTGCCGATCCGAAGATCGTCGCTCGCGGTGAAGCCCTGTTCCGTGGCGGCAACCTCGAGAAAGGCCTGCCAGCCTGCACCGGTTGCCACTCGCCGAACGGCGCCGGCAACGCAGCCGCCGGCTTCCCGCACCTGGGTGGCCAACACGCTCAGTACATCGCCAAGCAACTGACCGATTTCCGCAAGGAAGAAGCCGGCCGCAGCAACGACGGCGACGCGATGACCATGCGCACCATCGCCCGCAAGCTGAGCGACGAAGACATCGCGGCAGTCTCCAGCTACATTCAGGGCCTGCACTAAGACGCGCGATTCGAGCATTGCGTGCAATGGCCAACGCCTGCCACGTTAACGCTCGATTAATCCGTCGCAGCAAGTATAAAAAGGGTGGCTTTGGCCGCCCTTTTTTGTGGCCGCTGCCGTTACACTACAGAACTCATGCCCGCCAGGATCTGTCTGAAAACAGGTCGCGCGAGGCGACCAAAATTGTCCAGGAGTAAAGCATGCGTAATCTGATCATCAGCGCCGCCCTCGTCGCTGCCAGCCTGTTCGGCGTCACCGCCCAGGCCGCCGAAGCCCCTGCTGCCCCTTACGTCGAACTGAGCAACCCGGTACCGGTCGCCGTGCCTGGCAAGATCGAAGTGGTCGAGCTGTTCTGGTATGGCTGCCCGCACTGCTACGCGTTCGAGCCGGTGATCAATCCGTGGGTTGAAAAACTGCCGTCCGACGTCAACTTCGTGCGCATTCCTGCGATGTTCGGTGGCCCGTGGGACGCTCACGGCCAGATGTTCCTGACCCTGGAAGCCATGGGCGTCGAGCACAACGTGCACGCTGCCGTATTCAACGCGATCCAGAAAGAACACAAGAAACTGACCGACAAGAACGACATGGCCGACTTCCTCGCCACTCAAGGCGTGGACAAGGACAAGTTCCTGGCGACCTTCGATTCGTTCGCCATCAAGGGGCAGATCGTGAAAGCCCGCGAGCTGGCCAAGAAGTATGAAATCTCCGGCGTTCCAACCATGATCGTCAACGGTAAGTACCGCTTCGACATCGGCTCCGCTGGCGGCGCCGAACAGGCACTGAAACTGGCTGACCAACTGGTGGCCAAAGAGCGAGCGACCAACAAGGCAGCCGCCAACTAAGCGCGGCAATCGCCATGCGCCGCTGGGGAACCGAACGCGTCGTTGGCCTGCATGATCCGCAGGTCAACGAGCATCACCTGGAATCGACGGGCCTGCCCGCAGACAGCCGTCTGCGCTTGCTCAGCTTCAATATTCAGGTCGGCATCAGCACCGAGCGCTATCGGCATTACCTGACCCGCAGCTGGCAGCATCTGCTGCCGCACCCCGGGCGCTCCACCAATCTGCAAAAGATCGGCAATCTGCTCGGCGACTTCGATCTGGTCGCCCTGCAGGAAGCCGATGGCGGCAGCCTGCGTTCAGGCTACGTCAATCAGGTCGAACACCTGGCCCAGCTCGGCGCCTTCCCCTACTGGTATCAACAACTCAATCGCAACCTTGGCCGACTGGCCCAGCACAGCAATGGCGTGCTCAGTCGCCTGCGGCCGTGGGCGATCGAAGACCATCCGCTGCCGGGTCCGAAGGGACGCGGTGCGATTCTGGTGCGTTTTGGCGAAGGCCCGGAAGCGCTGGTAGTGGTGATGATGCACCTGGCGCTCGGCGCCCGGGTCCGCAGCATGCAACTGGCCTACATCCGCGAGTTGATCGGCGGCTACAAGCACCAGGTGCTGATGGGCGACATGAACACCCACGCCAGCGATCTGCTGCAACACTCGCCATTGCGCGACCTCGGCCTGCTGGCCCCGCAACTCGAAGCGACATTCCCCAGCTGGCGTCCGCAGCGCTGCCTGGACCATATTCTGCTCAGCCCGACCCTGACCCTCGAAAAAGTCGAAGTGCTGGCACAACCGATTTCCGATCACCTGCCGGTCGCGGTAGAGATTCGTCTGCCGGGTTCGCTCACGGCCGATGCATTGCCCGCGTTGAGCACTGCCCTTCGCGGAACCCCTGAATGAGCGACGAAGCCCAGCGCTGGAAAGAGAAATACCTCAAAAGCATCGAACAACAGGAAAAGCTCGAACGTCGATGGGACGCCCGGCTCGACCTGCTGCGCCGTGGCCTGGTGCGCAGCACCCTGGCGGCGGAAGGCACCGACCGCGTGGTCGATCAGTGCATGAAAGAGATGCGCGACGTGGTGCGCACCGATGACATGGACGCCGGCCTCGCCGCCCTGCTGCCGCGCCTGGAAAAAGCCGTGCTCGATTCCGAGCAGCGCCGGGAAACCCGGATCGAACAGGTCAGCACCGCACTGACTGCGCTGGTCACTCAGCTGCAATCCCTCCCGCTGCCCCGCGATGTGGCCCAGCCGCTGAAGAAATTCGCCAAACAATTGGACGGTAGGGTCAGTCAGGCCAGGGAAATGCCACTGTTGCTCAGCGAACTCAGCGGCTTGCAAGGCAAGGCCTTAAGCCAGCTGGAGACGCCGGCGGAACCGGGACGACCGGGGTTGTTGCAGCGCCTGTTCGGCAGCCGCGACAACGAGGAAACACCTCTGACGACGACCCAGCCTGCCGTGGCCGCACCGCCCGCACAGCCGGAGCGAGCGCCCGTCACACATGAAACCGCGCCCTTGCAGGAAGCGCCTGTCACGACCGCCGAACCGGTCGCCCCTGCGCCCGTCAGCCAGGCACCGATCGCCGCCCCCGTGGCCGAAACCGCGAAAACTCCAGCGCCAACCCACGAGTACCATGCGGAGCCGGAGGTGGTGGCCTTCGAGCCTGTCCAAATCCTCACCGAAGCCCCTACCGCCCCCAGCGAACCAGAACCCGCCGAGCCAGAACCGGAGCCGCAGGCCTTTGCGCCTCCTCCAGTTTTCGCGCCGACAGTGCCAACAGCCATCAACCCGGACGAACTGATCCACCCCGGCGATACCCCGCCGCCGGTGATTCTCGACAGCCTGCCCCTGCCCGAGCCCATCGCCCAGGCATTGGCCGCAATCGATCCGGAGCAATCCGAGCACGACATTCTCTATGCCCTGCCGGACTCGCCGGAACCGTCCTACAGCTCGGTCGCCAAACACATCGAAGACACGCTGATCGGGTTGCTGGATGACCTGACCCTGCCGGAGCGCCACCGCCCGCAAGCCGAAGCCATGCGCGACCGGCTGAAAAATGGCTTGAACTGGTACGAACTGTTGCCGATCCTCGACGATCTGGCGACTTTGATGCTGGCCATCACCGACAGCGGCCAGCACGAATTCGAAGCCTACCTGCAGCAACTCAACGAACGCCTCGAAGCGTTCCAGAGCAATTTGCAGGCCGCCAGCGAAGGCCACGCCGACAACAGCTCCGCGGCGCGGGCGATGGACACGCAGATCCGCGAACAGGTCGACGGCTTGCAGAACAGCGTGCAGGAAGCGGCCGATCTGGACGATCTCAAGCAGGTGCTGGAAAACCACCTCGAAGGCCTGCTCGGTACGATGGATCAGCATCAGAAACAGCGTGACGCCCGGGAACAGGAAGTCGCCGGACGCCTGAAAAGCCTGGCCGAGCGCGTCGCGCACATGGAGCAGGAAGCGCTGGGCTATCGCGAACACCTTGAAGAGCAGCGCCAGAAAGCCCTGATCGATCCGCTCACCGGCCTCCCCAACCGCGCGGCCTGGACCGAACGGCTCGAACATGAAATCGCCCAATGGCAGCAGCACGGCAACACCCTGAGCCTGGCCATGCTCGACCTCGATCACTTCAAACGGATCAACGATAACTACGGCCACCTCGCCGGCGACAAGGTATTGAAGATCATCGCGACCGTGCTGCGCAAACGCCTGCGTGGCAGCGATTTCATTGCCCGATTTGGTGGAGAGGAATTCGTATTGCTGCTGCCGGCCACTCCGCCGGCCGTCGGCGCCAAACTCCTGGAAACCCTGCGCGCCTCCATCGAAGCTTGCCCATTCCACTTCAAGGGCGAGCGCGTCACGATCACGGTTTCCATGGGCCTGGCGGCGTTTCGGCCGGGAGAACACAGCGATCTGGTGCTCAAAAGAGCCGATCAGGCGCTCTACCGGGCGAAAAACGCAGGGCGTAACCGGGTGGAACTGGGCTGAGGCAATTGTTCCATATTGTTTAAATCAGCCCTTTAAGCGTCGAAGCGCAAGGCGATACGTTACACTGTTGCATTATCGTCTTGCGTGTACTGCCCTCTGCCATGAAATTTTTTACCCTGCTCGCGTCGCTACTCTTACTGGCCGGTTGTGCCAGCGGCCCGCGTTTTGACACCAGCCATCCTTCGGTCAATCACGACAGTCGCGTGCAGTTCGTGATCGTGCACTACACCTCCGCCTCGCTCGAGCGCTCGCTGCAGTTGCTGACCCACGGCGAAGTCAGCAGTCATTACCTGATCGGCGACGACAAAAACGCGACCATCTACAAACTGATGGACGAAAACCTGCGTGCCTGGCACGCAGGCGAAAGCGAATGGCAAGGCCGTACCTGGCTCAACTCCAGTTCGATCGGCATCGAGATCGTCAATCCGGGCTTCAAGGACACTCCGACCGGTCGCCTCTGGTATCCCTACAGCGAAGCCCAGGTGCAATCGCTGATCGTTCTGCTCAAGGACATCAGCAAGCGCCAGGGCATCAGCCCGCGCCACATCATTGGCCATAGCGACATTGCCCCGCTGCGCAAGCTCGACCCGGGACCGCTGTTCCCCTGGAAGCGTCTGGCAGCCGAAGGGCTGGGGCTCTGGCCCAACGAACAAGCCGTGGCACGCCAGCAGGCGCAGTTCGACGCCGAGCTGCCGAGCATCACCTGGTTCCAGAGCCAACTGGCGCGCCTGGGCTACTCGACGCCGCAGACCGGCGAGCTGGATGTGGCGACCCGGCATGTGCTCGCGGCCTTCCAGATGCACTACCGCCCGACGCGCTTTGACGGCACGCCGGATGCGCAAACGGCAGCGTTGCTGCTGGTGCTGAATCAGACAAAATAATGACGCCCGCCCGACGGTCAGGGCGAAAGTGTAATCAGCAGCTATAACTCATTGGTAATTCTTCGGATATCCATGATGGTTGCTACCCGAGAGACGCTGCGTAGCTGGTTTTATCGCCCCTGGTTTCTGGCGATGATCGCGGCTGTCCTCAGTGCGAGCCTGCTGATCACCGGCGGGCTGTTCGTGGCCATGCGCCAGGTCGAACAAAGCGAAAGCCAGGAAATGAACGCCCAGGGCGAGCGGTTCCTGGCGCGCCTGGAGCAACTGTTCGGCCAGTTGCGCGAAAGCCTCGACGACCTCGAAGCCCAGCCCTTGCGCAGCTGCGACGACGAAATGATCGCGACGTTGCAGCAAGTGACGTTCAACTACCGCTTCGTCTATGAAGCGGCCTACATGGACGCCACGCGGATCTGCTCCAACCGCCCCCGTCAGGAAGGCCTGTCGGTGATCCGTCCTCCGGACATCAAGGGCCCCACCTACAGCTACTGGCTGAACACCACCACCGAACCCGATGAAAACCGCGCGGCGCTGATGCTCGGACGCGGCAACTTTCGCGTGGCCACCTCGCGCGGGCATTTGACCGACATGGTCGATCTGTCGCCCGGCAGCAGCCTGTTGGTGGTGCTGGATCACGGGTCCCGGGCGATTCCGGTACTCGGTATTCCGCAAGCTTGGCCACCGACTGAACCCTGGCCGCCGAAAACCCCGGATGCGCTGCAAGTTACCCAGTCGCACCTGATCTACCGCATGCCCACCGATAACCCGGAATACCAACTGGTACTGATCAGCCCGCGCTCGGGCATGCACATTCCGGAGCTCTGGTGGTGGATGGTGCCGTTCTGTCTGGTGCTCGGTGCGCTGGTGGGGGTTCTGGTGTTCTGGATCGTGCGCCAGCGCCAGTCGCTGGATGCCGAGCTGCACGGCGCGATCCGCCGGGGCGAGTTGCAGGTGCTGTATCAACCGATCTTCGATCTCGACAGCCGCAACTGCGTCGGCGCCGAAGCCCTGCTGCGCTGGCGCCGGCCGGACGGCACGCTGACCAGCCCCGACCTGTTCATCCCGATGGCGGAGAACACCGGGCAGATTCGCCAGATGACCGACTTCGTCCTGCAACGCTTGCTCGAGCAGTTGGGCCAGTTGCTGCGAGCCAACCCGCAGCTGTACATCTCGGTGAACCTGGCCGCCTGCGACGTGATGGTGCCGCGCATCGGCCAGGTCATGGCGCGGCTGTTGACCCTGCACCGGGTCGCGGCGCGGCAGATTGCGTTCGAGGTGACCGAACGCGGCCTGATCGATGTGGTGGTGGCCCGGGAAAACCTGCAAGCGCTGCGGGATGTCGGCCATCAGGTGCTGATCGACGATTTCGGCACCGGCTATTGCAGCCTCGCCTACCTTCAAACCCTGCCGGTGGACTGCCTGAAGATCGACAAGGCATTCATCGACGCCCTCGGCCATGACGCTGCCAGCAGCGGTGTCGCGCCGCACATCATTCACATGGCTCAGGCGCTGGACCTGAAGGTGATCGCCGAAGGGATCGAATATGAATCCCAGGCCGAGCTGCTGAGCAGCGAAGGGGTGAAATTCGGTCAGGGCTGGCTGTTCGCCCACGCCTTGAGCGCGGTGCAGTTCATCGAACTGATCACCCGTGGACGGCGGCTCGCCGGGCGCCGGATCGACGACGAGGCCTAGACCGCCAGCGCCATGTAGAACTGCGTGCCCTGCCCCGGCCGTGAGTAAACGCCCATCCGCCCGCCGTGCAACTGGACGATTTCCTTGCACAACGCCAGACCCAGCCCGGCCCCGCCCTTTTTCCTGCCGACTTGGACGAACGGTTCGAAGATCCGCCCTTGCTGACCGTAGGCAATTCCTTCGCCGTTGTCTTCGACGCTGATGATCACCCGCTCGCCATGGCGCCGGGCCTGCAAGCGGATCAGCCCGTCGCGCGCCGTGTGGCGCAAGGCGTTGTCGATCAGGTTGTCGAGGACTCGATCGAGCTGCGCCTGATCCGCCTGCAAGCGTGGCAGCGGGCCTTGCGCTTCGACCTGCAGGGTAACGCCCTTCTGCGCCGCCGAATCGGCGAAACGCAAACGCGCCTGCTCCAGCAGATCCTCGATGGAGCACGGCGCCAGCGTGAGCTTCTGCAAACCGCTCTGATAACGCGAGAAGTTCAGCAGATCGTTGATCAGCTGCATCAGGCGCTGCATTTCTTCATTAACCGTGTCGAGCAGATCGGATTCGCGCGACTCCGGAGGAAACTTCGCCCGCTCCCGGAACAGCCCGAACGCCATGTGCATGCCCGTGACCGGGGTGCGCAATTCGTGGGATGCGCGCAGCACGAACTCGCTGCGCACCCGTTCGAAGGCGCGCTGTTCGGTGACGTCATGCAAGACCATTACGGCGCCGAGGATATGCCCTTGGGTGTGGCTGACCGGCGTCAGGCTGTAGGTCAGCAGGCGCGATTCGCCATCGACCTCGATGCTCAAATCTTCCGGCGCGCGCTCGAGGGTGCCACCGCGCAACACCAGTTGCAGTTGTGCATCCAATTCCGGACGCTGAAGCGCTGTGCCCAGGCCCTCGCCGAAACGGTCGCTGTCCCAGCCCAATTGCCGCTGGGCTACCGGGTTCAAGTGTTCCAGATGCCCCTGACGGTCGATCATCAGCAAGCCGTCATCGATGCTGTCGAGTACCGCTTGCAGGCGCTGCTGGCCGGCGAGCAATTCATCGACGTTGGTTGCCTGGTGTTCGCGCAGGGCTTCGGCCATCAGCCCGAAGCGGCGGGTCAGCAGATTGATTTCCATCGCCGAGGACACCGGCAGCGTCACTTCGAAATTGCCCTGGCCGATGTTGTCCGCCGCTTTGGCCAGCGCTTCGATCGGCGCACCAAAACGCCGGGCGATGCCTTGGGCGGTGATGAAACCGATGATCAGCACCGCCAGCCCCACCAGCCCGAGCAAGCCGGAAATCAGCAGCGCCCGGTCACGGGCGGCGTGCTGGACAGCGTTGATGTTATCCAGCGCGTGCTTGTGCTCGGAGATCAAACCGTTACGCAGGGTGTTGAATCGCTCGCGCAAGTCGCCACCACTGCTCAGGGCCGCGCCCGGATCGCGGGACAGGTCGAACGCCTCAAGGAAAGTCAGGTAATCGCTTTTTGCCTGACTGAACCCGTATTGGCGATTGTCGTTTTTCTGCTCTTGGGCGATGCCCTCGTCGAGCAATTCGAAATAACGTTGTTTGGACGCTTCGAACGCCACGGGGTCGGGCTTCTCGGCAAGCATCATGATCAGTTGATCGCCGAGTGTCTGGCGCAGCTTGAGCCCCAGATCGAGGGTGACGAAGTTGTTGCGGATCAGCGCCTCCTGAGTGCCGGCCATCTGCATCACGCTGACCAGCCCGAGCATCAGCCCGAGCAAGGCCACGGTGATCAGCGCGGAAATGCTCAGGAACAAGCGGGTCCGCAACTTCATCGCCAGTTTCATCGGCGGGTGCTCACAGGTTGTACTGCTTGCGCTTGCGGTACAGGGTCGAGGCGTCGATCCCCAGAGTCTTGGCGGCCTGATCGAGAGTGCCGGCAGTCGCCAGTACTGCGCCGATGTGGGCTTTCTCCAGTTCGTCGAGGCTCAGCGCGGCGCCAACCCGTGGTGCGTTGTTGGCCGGTTGTTCGGCCATGCCGAGGTGGCTGATTTCCACGCGCTCCTGCGGGCAGATGATGCTCGCCCGTTCGACCACGTTGCGCAGCTCACGGATGTTGCCGGGCCAGCGATAACCCAACAGAGCTTCGCGAGCTTCGTCGCTGAAACCCCGGGCCGGACGCGCGTATTCCTTCACAAAGCGAGCGAGGAAGCGGTCGGCCAAGGTCAGGATGTCTTCGGCACGCTCGCGCAGCGGCGGCAGATGAAGGGTGATGACGTTCAGGCGATAGAGCAGGTCTTCACGGAAACGTCCGTCACGCACCATGTCCTCAAGATTGAGGTTGGTGGCGGCAAGAATACGCACATCGGCGCGGCGGGTGACCGGATCCCCTACCCGCTCGTATTCCTTGTCCTGAATAAAACGCAGCAACTTGGGTTGCAATGTCAGAGGAAAATCGCCGATCTCGTCGAGAAACAGCGTGCCGCCATCGGCCTGGTTGACCCGACCCAGCGTGCTTTCGCTGGCCCCGGTGAACGCGCCACGACTGTGACCGAACAGCTCGCTCTCCATCAGTTCTGCGGTCAGCGACGGGCAATTGATGGTCACGCAGGATTTCTTCTCCCGCTTGCTCCAGCCGTGAATGGCTCGGGCCAGTTCACCTTTACCGGTGCCGGACTCGCCGAGGATCAGGATGTTGGCGTCGGTGCCCGCCACTTGCCGCGCAGTTTCGAGTACGACTTTCATCGCCGGGCTGTGGGAATCGAGACCGTCCTTGGGTTTGCGGATCTCGCCTTCGAGAGCTTCCAGACGCGCCGACAGCTGACGTACTTCCAGTTGCTTGGCGGTCGCCAGGCGTAATTGATCCGGGCTGCACGGCTTGACCAGATAATCGGCAGCGCCGGCCTGAATCGCATCCACGGCAGTATCGACGGCCGAATGGGCAGTGACGATCACCACCCGCATCCACGGCGCCTGAATGCGCATCTGCGCCAATACATCGAGGCCGTTGTCTTCGCCCAGACGCAAATCGAGGAAACACAGGTCGAACACCTGACGTTGCAACAGCGCGTCAGCCTGGGCCGCGCTGTTGGCGGTGGCGACGGTATAACCTTCGTCTTCCAGGCAATAACGGAAGGTTCGCAGGATGGCGGATTCATCGTCCACCAGCAGAATGCGGCCTTGGTGCTCAGTGGCTGATTCCATTTTTCCTACGCTCCATAAGTGAATGTCTTGGGTTAGTCCCGGAAAAATCGGGCAAGTTGCATGGTTGATTCTGATCGATTCCGGTCATAGCAGGGTAGCTCTCTCCTGCCCTCACGGCTAATCCAATGATTTTGTTGATTTTTTAAACATCGCACAGTTCCAAGGCGGTTTCCTGCCTCCTTTTGTGACATCCGCACCCTGCCCTCAATTCAAAAAGAATGATTTCTCCTACGAAATAATCGTGCATTACGCACGACCCTCCGCGGCCCATCGTGCAGGATGCGTCGTCAGGAATTTTCACACCATCTGTAACTAGCTGATTTTATTGATTTTTTTCAAACAAAAAAGCTGGCATGCAGGCTGCAATACCTCTCTCAGCCCGGGCAGAAATGCACTGCCCCAACCGAATAAGAGTGAGGAACCCAGGATGACTCGCCCACGTGCCGCCCAAATGCGTATCTCGCCACTGCACTTGCAGCAGGCCCTGTTTGGCGCACTTGCGCTGTTGATCACGCTGATCGCCTGCCAGCAATACCTGCGCTGGGAGCAGAGTCAGCAACCTGAGCCCCTGATTTCCATGCAACACGCGACGCAGACGCACTTCAGCGCCGTCAGCAGCAGCCAGGCCGACAACGGCGCGATGCGCATGATGGACGTCGACCAGCCACAGCCACTGGGCGACATGCCCCGTGAAGAACGCTGGGTTTTCTGATCAACGAATCTGGGCGCCCCCGCGCCGAGACCGGCAACACCCCTAAATAGAAGCAAGGAGAATCACCATGTTGAGCTGGGCAATCACATTCCTGATCATTGCCATCATCGCTGCAGTACTGGGCTTCGGTGGTATCGCGGGCACCGCCACGGGTATCGCCAAGATTCTATTTGTCGTGTTCCTGGTGATGTTCATCGCTTCCTTCTTCTTTGGCCGTCGCGGTCGAGGTTGAACATGAAGGGTTTAAAGACACTGGCAGCCGCCCTGCTCCTGGGCGGTAGTGCCATGGCGATGGCGGCCAATGACGGCCAGGCGCGGGTCAACGAACTGTTGAGTTCCGACCCGCAATACAGGGAGACCTGGGAAGGCGTGGTGAAGAAGGAAGAACGCCTGCCGGAATGGGTGATGAACCTCTCCGGCGCGCCGGACCAACAGATGAATGCCGTGACCGAAGATGGCGATCAGTATCTGGTGGGGCCGCTCTGCGAATCGCAGGACAAATGCCTCAACCACCGCCTGATCGTCGCCTTCAGCTTCGACAAGAAACACGCTTACGCCATGCTGGTCGATGTGCCCGAAGGACTGCCGGCCGACAAGTCGCCAACTCGACATGCCACCTACCGCTTCCTCGGCAAGCCCGACCAGGGCATGCAGGATCTGTTGATGGAAACGCTGAAGAAAGATCCGAACTGGTATTGAACATGAGGGCAGCTGAAAGGCTGTCCTCCATTGCACCCGCCCGAGGAAGGCCGGTGCATGACCAGGGGGCCGGGACGTTCTGACTGTTGCAGGGTCGGAGTGACCTACGGGTACAGGGAGTGCCTGCGATGAGGGCCTGGTCAGGGTAAAAGCTGCGACGCAAGTTCGCCAACCGGAGCGGTTCGACGGACTTGCGCTGAGCTTTCAACGTGACAAAACGTTGATCCAGAGCGTTCTGCTCGTCTTTTTTATCGCTCACACTGCGTGCGAAAGCATTTCGCGGTGTTTCTTCGCGACCGTATATCGAGAAAGAGTCGATCGAGTAAGTGGGACTTTTAGTTTCCTAACGTAGGCTTTTTCCTAAATTTTTCGTCGAAATCACTCGTTCAAAAAATAACCAACCTACGCTGTAATGGCCGGTTCACGGCACTTATGCCTGCCGAAATGTCGTATTCGAACCGGTTGGGACGCCAGTTTCATTTAAAAAAGCTCATGCCGATTCGGCATAGGGTAGGCGTTTACGGCATTAGACGGCGCAACCTTGCATCGGAATAGTTGCGCCTTTTTTCGCCTGCCGGAGAGCCGTAAACACGCGCTTCGGGGCACCTTATACGGAGGCAGATGCACAGACTTTTCCGCTAAAGAGCGTTCCAGTTCCTGCATGTGCCTGAGTCAAACGCAAGTAAGGGTAAAGATAATGAAGAAGGCAAAGCTTAGCCTCGCCTGGCAGATCCTCATCGGTCTGGTGTTGGGGATTGCAATCGGTGCGTTGCTCAACCATTTCAGTGCCGAGAAGGCCTGGTGGATCAGCAACGTCCTGCAACCGGCAGGCGATATCTTTATCCGTCTGATCAAGATGATCGTGATCCCGATCGTCATCTCTTCCCTGATCGTCGGCATCGCCGGCGTGGGCGACGCCAAGAAGCTCGGGCGCATCGGCCTGAAGACCATCATCTACTTCGAAATCGTCACCACCATCGCCATCGTTGTCGGCCTGCTGCTGGCCAACCTGTTCCATCCGGGTGCCGGCATCGACATGAGCACCCTGGGCACTGTGGACATCTCCAAGTACCAGGCAACCGCCGCCGAAGTGCAGCATGAACACGCGTTCATCGAGACCATCCTCAACCTGATCCCGTCGAACATCTTCGCGGCCATGGCCCGCGGCGAGATGCTGCCGATCATCTTCTTCTCCGTGCTGTTCGGTCTCGGTCTGTCGAGCCTGCAGTCGGACCTGCGCGAGCCGCTGGTGAAGATGTTCCAGGGCGTCTCGGAAAGCATGTTCAAAGTCACCCACATGATCATGAACTACGCGCCAATTGGTGTGTTCGCTCTGATCGCGGTGACCGTGGCCAACTTCGGTTTCGCTTCGCTGCTGCCGCTGGCCAAGCTGGTGATCCTGGTTTACGTCGCCATCGCCTTCTTCGCCTTCGTGATTCTGGGCCTGATCGCCAAGATGTTCGGTTTCTCGGTGATCAAGCTGATGCGCATCTTCAAGGATGAGCTGGTCCTGGCTTACTCCACCGCTTCCTCGGAAACCGTGCTGCCACGCGTGATCGAGAAGATGGAAGCCTACGGCGCACCGAAAGCCATCTGCAGCTTTGTGGTACCGACCGGCTACTCGTTCAACCTCGACGGTTCGACCCTGTACCAGTCCATCGCGGCCATCTTCATCGCTCAGCTGTACGGCATCGATCTGTCGATCAGCCAGCAACTGCTGCTGGTCCTGACCCTGATGGTTACTTCCAAAGGCATCGCCGGCGTGCCGGGCGTGTCCTTCGTGGTACTGCTGGCCACTCTGGGCAGCGTGGGTATCCCGCTGGAAGGCCTGGCCTTCATCGCCGGTGTCGACCGTGTGATGGACATGGCGCGTACCGCCCTGAACGTGATCGGCAACGCCCTGGCGGTACTGGTCATCGCTCGTTGGGAAGGCATGTACGACGACGCCAAGGGCCAGCGCTACTGGAACTCGCTGCCGCACTGGCGCAGCAAGGAAAAACTGCCGGCCGGTGACGTTTCGAACAACTGATCCCCGCCCGCCAGGCACCCTGACAAACCCCGGAGAAATCCGGGGTTTGTCGTTTCTGGCGACCCCGCTATCATTCGCCGCATCTTCCGGGGGATTTGACTGATGCTTAATGGCCTGTGGCTTGGCTTCTTCATCGTGGCAGCCGTTTCGGCGCTGGGGCAATGGCTGATCGGCGGCAACGCCGGGATCTTCGCGGCGATGGTGGAAAGCATTTTTGCCATGGCCAAGCTGTCAGTCGAAGTCATGGTGCTGCTGTTCGGCACGCTGACCCTGTGGCTGGGCTTCCTGCGCATCGCCGAGAAGGCCGGGATCGTCGAGTGGCTGGCCAAGGCGCTGGGCCCGCTGTTCCTGCGGCTGATGCCGGAAGTGCCGGCGGGGCACCCGGCCATCGGCCTGATCACCCTGAACTTTGCCGCCAACGGCCTGGGCCTGGACAACGCCGCCACGCCGATCGGCCTCAAGGCCATGAAGGCGCTGCAAGAGCTCAACCCCAGCTCGACCATCGCCAGCAACGCGCAAATCCTGTTCCTTGTGCTCAACGCGTCGTCCCTGACCCTGCTGCCGGTGACGATCTTTATGTACCGCGCCCAGCAAGGCGCGCCGGACCCGACGCTGGTGTTCCTGCCGATCCTGCTGGCCACCAGTTGCTCGACCATCGTCGGCTTCCTGTCGGTGGCCTTCATGCAGCGTCTGCGGGTCTGGGATCCGGTGGTGCTGGCTTACCTGATTCCCGGCGCGCTGATCCTCGGCGGCTTTATGGCGTTGCTGGCGACGATGTCGGCGACAGCGCTGGCGGGCCTGTCGTCGATTCTCGGCAACCTGACGCTGTTCGGCCTGATCATGCTGTTCCTGGTGATCGGCGCGTTGCGCAAGGTGAAGGTCTACGAGGCATTCGTCGAAGGTGCTAAGGAAGGTTTCGACGTTGCCAAGAACCTGCTGCCGTACCTGGTGGCGATGCTCTGCGCGATCGGTGTATTGCGCGCGTCAGGCGCACTGGACTTCGGCCTCGACGGGATTCGTCATCTGGTGGAGTGGGCAGGGTGGGACACGCGTTTCGTCGATGCGCTGCCGACTGCGATGGTCAAACCGTTCTCCGGCAGCGCCGCCCGGGCGATGCTGATCGAAACGATGAAGACCTCGGGCGTGGACAGCTTCCCGGCGCTGGTGGCCGCAACCATTCAGGGCAGCACCGAAACCACGTTCTACGTGCTGGCGGTGTATTTCGGCGCTGTGGGCATCCAGCGCGCCCGGCATGCCGTCGGTTGCGCGCTGCTGGCCGAACTCGCGGGCGTGCTCGGCGCTATCGGCGTCTGCTACTGGTTCTTTGGTTAAGGCTCAAGGCCGGGCAGGTGGGGCAACTTTCTGCCCTTGCTCCACCGCCCACGCCACGACTTTCGCGGTGAGGCGATCACTGGCCTGACCGAATCCGGCCACCACCGCCGGAACCTTCACATCATTGAGCGGCTGACGTTCTTCGAAGCGGCGACTGGCGAGAATCCGCTGGTCATAGCCGCGCACCAGCAACGCATCGACCCGCACCACCACGCTGGCCTGCGTGCCCTGATACTCGGTTTGAAACGCCTGCAAGCTACCGCCCAGTTCCAGGTCCGCCTGGAAGTTGCTGTCGTCGGTGCTCAGCAGCGATATACGCCCGTCACGCTGGAATCCATCAAGCAACCGATTACGCATCAGCACCGGCGCCGGATCGCTCCAGCGCGAGGCCTTATAAGTGCTGATCACGTCACCCTGGGGAATCACCGCGATGCCCGGCCGGTTCAGCGCTTCGCTGGCCTGCAATTTGTTCAACCGTAGCGACCAGTGCTGCATAGATGCCGAGCTGGCCGAGGCGGGCGCCTGTGCGGCTGGCAGGCGATAGACGTCCAGCGGCTCGGACTTGGGCAGAATCGAGCACGCGCTGATCAACGTGAAGCCGGCGAGGAGGGCGAGGCGAGTCAGCTTCATGGCGTGAACTCCTTGTTCTTGTCACTGCCCAGCAGGTAACCGCTGGGGTTGGCCTCCAGGCGTTGGGAAATGGCGCGCAGCGAGTTCAGGGTTTCACGCAGTTCGCGGATCGCCGGGGCCAGACCGTTGAGGCCTTGCATGCCGCTGTCGAGGGAATTCTGGTTCTTGCTCAACAGGCCGTTGATGGTGGCGCTGCTTTGCTCCAGGGATTTCATCGCCTGCTCAGCACTACCCAGGGCCTGTTTGCCCTGATCGTTGAGCAGACCGTTGGCGTTGCGCATCAGCGCCGAAGTCTGTTCGAGCATGCTGCCGGCCTGCTTGCCCACCGTCGCCAGTTGCTGCATGGCCTGGCGCAGGTCGCCGCGCTGATCGTTGATCGAACCGGTGGTCTGTTCCAGATGCTGGAGGGTTTTGCTCACGCGCTCGATGTTGTCGGCGGAGAACATCTGATTGGCGTTGCTCAGCAGGGTGCTGACTCCGCTCATCAGGTCGTTGCTGTCATTGAGCAGCCGCGAGATCGGCGAGGGCGAGGCGACGATGGTCGGCAGATTTCCGTCATGGCCCTTGAGTTTCGGGCTCTCTGGCGTGCCACCGCTGAGCTGGATTATCGAGGTGCCGGTGATCCCGGCCAGGGCCAGTTTGGCTTGGGTGTCTTCCTTGACCGGCGTGTCGCCCGCAAGGCGAATCCGTGCCAGCACCCGACGCGGGTCCTGCGGGTCGAGGCGCAGGCTGACTACATCGCCGACCTTGATCCCGCTGTACTGCACCGGGCTGCCCCGGGACAGGCCGCTGACCGCTTCGTTGAAGACGATTTCGTAATCCTTGAACTCGGTGTCGACGCTGGACTTGGCCAGCCACAGACCGAAGAGCAGGGCGCCCGCCACCACAATCACCGTGAACAGGCCGATCAATACATGATGGGCTCGGGTTTCCATGTCAGACCTCGTTGAGCTGTTTGGCGGCGTCCAACGCCGAGCGGCCGCGAGGGCCGTGGAAGTATTCGTGAATCCACGCGTCGTCGGTTTCCGAGACCACGTCGATGGGACCGGCCACCAGCACTTTCTTCTGCGCCAGTACCGCGACGCGGTCGGTGATGGTGTAGAGCGTGTCGAGGTCGTGGGTCACCAGAAACACGCTCAGGCCCAGCGCGTCGCGCAGGGTCAGGATCAATTGGTCGAACTGCGCCGCGCCAATCGGATCGAGACCGGCGGTGGGTTCGTCGAGAAACAGGATGTCCGGGTCAAGCGCCAGCGCCCGGGCCAGCGCCGCGCGCTTGATCATCCCGCCGGACAGCGAAGCCGGGTACTTGTCCGCCGCCGACAACGGCAGCCCGGCCAGCGCCAGCTTCACCGCCGCCAGATGCTCGGCGTCGTCGCGGCTCAGGCCGGCGTGTTCGATCAGGGGCAGGGCAACGTTCTCGGTCACCGTCAGCGACGAGAACAGCGCGCCTTTCTGGAACAACACACCGAAACGCCGCTCGATCAGCGAACGCTCATGCTCCGGCAGGCTCGGCAGGTTCTGGCCGAACACCTTGACCATGCCTTCGCTGGGCCGGCGCAAGCCGACGATGCTGCGCAGCAACACCGATTTGCCGCTGCCGGAGCCGCCGACCACGGCCAGGATCTCGCCTTTGTACAAGTCGAGGTCGAGATTCTCGTGCACGCTCTGACTGCCGAAGCGATTGCACAGGCCACGGACTTCGATCACCGCCTCGGAGGGCGCGCGGGGTAGACGACTCACCAGCCCATCTCCATGAAAAACAGCGCGGCGACCGCATCGAGCACGATCACCACGAAGATCGATTGCACCACGCTTGAGGTGGTGTGGGCGCCGACCGATTCGGCGCTGCCGCTGACCTTGAAGCCTTCCAGACAGCCGATGGCGGCAATCAGGAATGCGAAGATCGGGGCTTTGACCAGGCCCACCAGGAAATGTTGAATCCCTATGTCGCTTTGCAGCAGCGACAGGAACATCGCCGGCGAGATATCCAGCGACACCGCACAAACCACAGCACCGCCGACGATCCCGCAGATCATCGCCAGAAACGTCAGCATCGGCAGCGCCACCAGCAGCGCCAGCACACGAGGCACCACCAGCAACTCCATGGGGTCGAGGCCGAGGGTGCGAATCGCGTCGATTTCCTCGTTGGCCTTCATCGAGCCGATCTGCGCGGTAAAGGCACTGGCGGTGCGGCCGGCCATCAGGATCGCCGTGAGCAATACGCCAAACTCGCGCAGGAAGGCGAAGCCCACCAGATCCACGGTGAATACGCTGGCGCCGAAACTGGCCAGCACCGTCGCCCCGAGGAACGCCACCACCGCGCCCACCAGAAAGGTCAGCAACGCCACAATGGGCGCGGCGTCGAGGCCGGTCTGTTCGATGTGCGCAATCATCGGCGTGATCCGCCAGCGCTTGGGCCGGAACAGGCTGCGGGCGATGGTTTCGAGGATCAGGCCGACGAAGCCGAGCAGCTGCAGGGTGTCCTGCCAGACCGTGTCGACGGCCCGGCCGATGCGGGTCAGCAATTGCACGCTGACGCTGATTTCCGGTTCCTTGATCGGTACGCAGAAGTCGGTCAGCGAGCGATACACGGTTTGCAGCAAGGCGCGGTCGGCGCTGGAAATCGTGCAGTCGGGGTGTTCGGCGGACTTGCCCAGCCGCTCGGAGCCGAGCAGTTCGACGAGCAGCGACGCGCCGGCGGTGTCGAGGGCACCGAGGCCGTTGAGGTCAATGGGGGTGTTGGCGTCGTACTGGCCGTGGAGCGTTTCGCTCAGTTGCTTGAGGTCGGCGTAGTGGGCAAGCGTCCAGTCCCCGGTCACCCGCAGGCGGGCAGGGGTGATCGAGGTGTCCAGGCGGGCACTGCCGGTCATTGGGCTGCTGGTCATAAGCTCCGTGCTTGTTCGGCTGAATACGCTGGCATACGTAATAGCACGAACACGGTTACTTTTCTTTGGTCGGTGTGCTGTCCGTGACCTCGAAGCGCAGCACACCAATCACCTGACCGTCTTCGGTCAACACCCGCACCTGCCATTTGCCCGCCGGGTTGCCGGGGAAGTTCTGCTTGTGGGTCCAGGCCCGGTAGCCTTCCTTGCGCCCGCCGTGGATGTCGAGGGCAATGCGGTCGACCTCTTTGCCGTTGAACTGCCAGACGTGATAAATCCGCTCATCGAGCCCGCGCGGCGCGTTGATCGCGGTGTAGGCATAGAGCCCGCCGCCACGGATCTGCTCGGCGCTGACTTCCTTGAGGCTGGCGCCCGGAACCCGGTCCTGCACCTGGGTGCTGATCGCCACGTCGGTCATCCACAGCGTTGCCGGTGGCACCCACGAACGCAGGACCCAGCCCACGCCACCGATGCCGACCGTGATACACAGGATCGCCAGCGCGTTGCGCACGGTGCGGATCGGGAAGATCGACGCCAGGCTCGGGAACGACAACACCACCGCAATCCCCAGCGCCCATTTGAAGCTCTGCGAGGTGGTCAGGTGCATGATCACCGGCAGCGCCGTGAGCAGGGCGGCGAACAGGGTCAGGGTGTGCAGCGCAAGAAACGCCCAGCGCCGTGGCGCCAGCCATTTGTAGTAGAGCGGGTCGACGATCGAGATCAGCGCCGCGATGCACAGCAGCCCGGTGAAAAACAGCTGGCCGCTGTTCCAGGTGGTGGTGATGAAGAAGAACGGCAGGACGAAAAACAGGCTTTCCTGGTGGATCATCTGCGTCGCGTAACGCAGCAGCGGCTGGGGGATTTCCCGTTTGAAGATCCGCGTGAACAGCCTGGTCAGGCTGTTTTCCAGCATCAGCCAGATCCAGCTCAGGAGCATGATCGTGGTGATCCAGCTCGCCAGCCCCTGTTGCCGGTCGACCAAAATGAAACTGCCGACCCCGGAGATGAAACCGCCGAGCGCAATGACCCCGGGGTAGCGCTTCATCAGTTCGAGAATGCGCTGGATCAGGAGGGTCAATTTAGACATTTGGGCGGTTCACGACAGTCGAGGAAAAAACCCCGACAGAGTACCGCCCGCCGGGCCGCGTGGCGAGGCTGCCGGTCAGTCTGGATGCACGGATTTGCGTCGATGCAGGCGCCAGCCGAGCAGGATCAGTACCAGCACGCCCAGCCCACCCGCCAGCAGCCACAACACCTGATCGTCGCTGAGCAGCGGTTTCTCGATCCGCAGATAGCCCGGTTGCAGCAGTAACTCGCGCATGGCCTTGTTCGCCGCCTCCAGCGTCACGCCTTGCAGCTCCCGCGCAGGATCGGCAAAACGGCCATCCTCGTAGTCGCCCAGGGCGCTCCAGTAATAGTCGGCCATGGCGCTGGTGCCTTGCACGGCCCAGGCCTGGTGGGCGATGGCGGCTTGTTTCAAGCGGTTGAAGGTGTCGGCATCGAGGCCGTTTTTCAGCAGGTCGGCCTTGAGGTCTTCCAGCACTTGTTCGGCTTCGGCGATGTCGCCGCGATCCAGGTCGGCGTTGAGGCTCATGAAACCGACGCCGCCGAACACTTCGCGCTCGGCCCACGGCCCGTAGGACAAACCGTGGTTCAGGCGCAGTTGGCGGTACAACGCCCACTCCAGGTATTCCTTGAGCAGGTCGAAGGTTTCGTCGTACTGGTCGTCCAGCACCGGCTCCGGCACCAGCCAGTGCAGCTTGGCGCTGTTGCCGATGAAACCGCGAGTGATCGTGCGTTCGTGAGCGGCGCTGGCGCGGATGTCCGGCAACGGACGGTGTTCGCTCGGGTCGACCGCTTCCAGCGCGCCCCATGCCCGTTCCAGATAGGCCGGCAGCAGTTTGTCGAGGTCGCCAACGACAATCAGGGTCATGTTGTTCGGCGCGTACCAGGCCTTGCGCACCTTCTCCAGCTGTTCGCGGGTCAGGCCATCGACTTCGGCCCGCTGCGGGCATTTCAGGCCTAGCTCGACCGCCAGTTGATTGCTCGCGGTGTGGCCCAGATCCTGCCGGTCGAGAAAGCGTTGCAGACGGGTGTAATGACCGCCGTCCTCACGCTCGACCACCCGTTTGGCGGCGTTGATCGCGTTGTCGTCGAAGCGGGTCTGGGTCAGCAGATCCAGCAGCAGGTCGAGGACCTTGCGCTGGTTTTTCGCCGGGGCTTCGATGACGAAGGTGGTGTCGGCATTGCTGGTGAAGGCGTTCCAGTCACCGCCGAGGGCCTGCATGCGCTCTTCGAGGCCACCTTCGCCGGTGGCGTCGATGCCGCTGAACAGCAAGTGTTCGAGCAGGTGCGGCAGTTCCTTTTCATTGCAGTCGAAATCGTCGAGACCGACGCCGATCACCAGCCGGATCGCCACATGCCCACGCTCGGTGCCGGGCTTGAGCAGCAATTGCAAACCGTTGGGCAGCGCATAGCCTTCAACCTGAAAACGATCCAGGGCGAAGGCGGGCAGGGAACCGAGCAACAGACAGGCGAACAACAGGCAACGCATAACGAGCTTCCATACGGCTGAATTGGAGATCCGTGTCGTCAGTCCGGCCGCGAGGCCGAACCTTGAGTTACTGACTGACCACAACCCCAGACGTTCAAGGCGAATGCGTGATGTCCGCCATATCGTCTGCCGCCAGCGCGCCGGTATCGGAAGTTTCCAGCACCACATAGGCGCTGCTGCAGAACAGCGAGTTCAGGCGTTTCATGTCGGCAATCAACTCCAGGTGCAACGAACTGGTCTCGATACTCTGCACGATCTTACGTTGCAACCGGCTGACATGGGCGTGGGCCAGACGCCGTTCCTGTGCGCGAAAGCGACGTTTCTCACGCAGCAACTGGCGGGCGCTTTCCTTGTCGCCGCTGAGGAACACCGACAGCCCGAGCCGCAGGTTGGCGATCAATTGCTGTTGCAGGCCG
Source organism: Pseudomonas sp. GM25 (assembly GCF_000282255.1). NCBI lineage: Bacteria > Pseudomonadati > Pseudomonadota > Gammaproteobacteria > Pseudomonadales > Pseudomonadaceae > Pseudomonas > Pseudomonas sp. GM25. Next base: position 82,033 of record NZ_AKJQ01000035.1, read on the forward strand.
GCGAGTTCTTCCAGCCCGTCCTCGGAAAACGACCGGCGCTGCGAAGTCTTCTGCTGCTGCACTTTGCGCAGCATGCGTTCGATCAGGTCGCTGGCCAGTTTGAGGTTGATCGCCAGCTCGATGATCTCCGCCCAGCGCCGACTGTCCTGTTCGCCGAGATCTTCGCGGGGCATCTGCGCCAGGTACAGCTTGATCGCGCTGTACAACGCTTCGACGTCATCGGTCAGCTTGCGCATTTCCTGGGTGACGGCGGTCTGCTTGCCGCGCAGCACGTCGAGGGTCGCGTCGAGCATGTTGTCGATCAGGTCGCCCATGCGCAGGGTTTCCCGGGCGGCGTTGGCCAGTGCCAGGCTCGGCGTGACCAGAGCGGTGGCGTCGAGGTGACGCGGCTTGGCGGTGCCGTTGACCTCCGGGCGCTCAGGCAGCAGCCAGGCACACAGCCGTGCCATCGGCCCGACGCTCGGCAGCAGGATCAGGCAGCGCGCCGTGTTGTAGAGCAGGTGGAAGCCGATGACCATTTCCTGCGGGCTGAAATCCAGGCTGTCGATCCAGTGCACCAGCGGGTCGAGCACCGGAATGATCAGCAGCAGCCCGATCAGCTTGTACAGCAGGCTGCCCAGCGCAACTTGCCGGCCAGCGGCGTTCTGCATGCTGGTGCTCATGAACGCCAGCACACCACTGCCGATGTTGGCGCCAATCACCAGACCGATCGCCACCGGCAGACTGATCACCGCAGCGCCGGCGAGCGTGGCGGTCAGCAGTACCGCGGCGAGGCTTGAGTAGGAAATCATCGCGAACAGCGCGCCGACCAGGGCGTCGAGCAGGATATCGCCGGTCAGCGAGGCGAAAATCACCTTCACCCCTTGGGCATGGGTGATCGGCGCAGCGGCCTCGACGATCAGTTGCAGCGCCAGAATGATCAGCCCCAACCCGATGGCCACACGGCCCATCTGCCCGAGCCGGGTCTGTTTGCGCGACAGAAAGAAAATCACCCCGAGGAAAATCAGCAGCGGCGACAGCCACGACAGGTCGAACGTCAGCACCCGCGCCATCAGCGCCGTACCGACGTCGGCGCCAAGCATGGTCGCCAGGGCCGGGGTCAACGCCATCAGGCCCTGACCGACAAAGGACGTCACGAGCATGGCAGTCGCGTTACTGCTCTGCACCATCGCGGTCACGAGGATGCCGGCGACAAAGGCCAGCCAGCGTTTGGACATGTTCTGGCCGATCACGTGGCGCAGATTGGTGCCGTACACCCGCAGGATGCCGGTTCGGACGATGTGCGTGCCCCAGATCAGCAGGGCCACGGCAGAAAGCAAATTGAGCAGGGTGAGCATGCAGACCCCCTGTAATAGCAGCGCCCCAGAGGGGCAAGTTGACGGTACCGCGCAATTTCTACGTTCTGATACTTAAGCTGTAGTTGGCTAACGGTCTGGGCGCCAGCATTGCACAGCTAAAGCGGGGATTGAAACAAAAGTGTCATGAAAACAGGTTCATGCAGCCATGAAAAAAGGGCCCGAAGGCCCTTTGATCTGTTGCGCAGCGTTCGGGTTACTGACCCGGAATATCCTTGCGCAGTTTCACCGGATCCTGCTGTTTGCGTTTTTTCGCGATGGCGGTGCGCATCTTGATGTTGATCGCTTCGACCGCCAGCGAGAACGCCATGGCGAAGTAGACGTAGCCTTTCGGTACGTGTACGTCGAACGATTCGGCAATCAGCACGGTGCCGACCACCAGCAGGAACGAAAGCGCGAGCATTTTCAGCGACGGGTGCTTGTCGATGAACTCGCTGATCTTGCCCGAGGCCAGCATCATCACCAGTACGGCCACGATGATTGCCGCGACCATGACCGGAACGTGGGACACCATGCCGACGGCGGTGATCACCGAGTCCAGCGAGAACACGATGTCGATGATCGCGATCTGGATGATGGTGTAGAGGAAATTGCCGCCCTTGCCGCCAGGCGTCTCGTCGCTTTCGTCTTCACCTTCCAGCGCGTGGTACATCTCCTGGGAGCTTTTCCACAGCAGGAACAGGCCACCGAAGAACAGGATCAGGTCGCGGCCGGAAATGCCCTGGCCGAACACTTCGAACAGGTCGGCGGTGAGGCGCATGACCCAGGTGATCGACAGCAGCAACAGGATCCGCGTGATCATGGCCAGGCCAAGACCGAAGATCCGGGTGCGCTGCTGCATGTGTTTGGGCATGCGGCTGACCAGGATCGAAATCATGATGATGTTATCGATGCCCAGAACGATTTCCAGGGCGGTCAGGGTGAAGAAGGCAACCCAGATCTCAGGGTTGGTCAGCCATTCCATGTGTATTCCTTTGAGCGAGTGTTAAACCAGGACGCCAGCAATCAGCTGGCGTCCTGGTGAGTTTGGTGCCGTTACAACGTGCTGAACAGCGGGAAAGTCCCCAAAAGCAAGGCTGCGACCAGTATGCACAGGCAGACCAGCACTGCCCACTTCAGGGTGAAACGCTGGTGATCGCCGAACTCGATCCCCGCCAGTGCCACCAGCAGGTACGTCGACGGCACCAGTGGGCTCAGCAGGTGAACCGGCTGGCCGACGATCGAGGCACGGGCCATTTCCACCGCGGTGATGCCGTAATGGCTGGCCGCTTCGGACAACACCGGCAACACACCGTAGTAGAACGCGTCGTTCGACATGAAGAACGTGAACGGCATGCTCACCAGCGCCGTGATCACCGCCAGGTACGGGCCGAGGAAATCAGGGATCACTGCCAGCAGGCTTTTCGACATGGCATCGACCATGCCGGTGCCCGACAGGATACCGGTGAAAATGCCCGCCGCGAAGATCAGACTGACCACCGACAGCACGCTGCCGGCGTGGGCGGCGACGCGATCCTTCTGCATTTGCAGGCAAGGGTAGTTGACGATCATGGCAATACTGAACGCCACCATGAACAGCACCGGCAGCGGCAGCAGGCCGGCGATCAGGGTGCACATCAGGGCCAGGGTCAGCAGGCCGTTGAACCAGATCAGTTTCGGACGGCGGGCATCCGGGAATTGCGAGACGCTGATTTCGCTGTGATCGATTTCGTCGCCGATCAGGTGCAGCTCGCCCAGACGCGCACGCTCACGTTTGCCGTAGAAGTAGGCAATGATCAGGATCGCCACCACACCGGCAGCCATCGCCGGGATCATCGGCACGAAGATGTCCGACGGGTCCACGTGCAGCGCGCTCGCCGCACGGGCGGTCGGACCACCCCACGGGGTCATGTTCATCACGCCGCCGGCGAGGATGATCAGACCGGCCATGATTCGCGGGCTCATGCCGATGCGGCTGTACAGCGGCAGCATGGCGGCCACGCAGATCATGTAAGTGGTCGCGCCGTCACCATCGAGGGAAACGACGAGCGCCAGTACGGCGGTGCCGACCGAAACCTTCAGCGGGTCGCCCTTGACCAGTTTGAGGATCTTGCGCACGGCCGGGTCGAACAGGCCGGAGTCGATCATCAGGGCGAAATACAGAATCGCGAACATCAGCATCACGCCGGTCGGCGCAAGCTTGGTAATACCTTCGAGCATCATCGGGCCGATCTTCGGGGCGAAACCACCGAACAGGGCGAACAGGATCGGGATGATGATCAGAGCGATCAGCGCAGACAGGCGCTTGGTCATGATCAGGAACATGAACGTGATGACCATGGCGAAGCCAAGGAAAGTCAGCATGGGAATACTCCAGGCGTAGCGCGGCTAGGTAAGTGAGCGGATCGGGTGGATCAGCGCAGAACGGGAAGCACGAGGCGTACGGGCGGAGTTGCAGCGAGGAGGCGGGTTGCAGAGGACATCAGAATCACCATTGTTGTTGTTAATTGGGCCTGTCGTGCGAGCAATCACACGCATTGGCCAACCGGTCTGTTGCCGGCAGTGGGGGCGATCCTAATCGGGGAACCTTTCAGCTACCTTTCGCGCAAGAAAGCTTTGGGCGAACGGCCAACCGGCCGTCGGATGCGGGCTAGAGTCAATGAACACGGGAAGCGGAGGGCAGGGCGATGACTGAGTTGCACGGCGGTGGCTGCCATTGCGGACATATCCGCTATCAGTTCAGCGGAGCGTTGCACGACATCGCCCACTGTCATTGTTCGATCTGTCGAAAGGTCAGCGGTGGCATCGTCACCACCTGGATCACGCTGCCGGCGGCGAACTTCCAGTGGCTGGCCGGGACGCCTTCGCGCTATGACTCGTCGACCAGTTGCGCCCGGTTCTTCTGTCCGCACTGCGGCGCACAACTGGCGCTGGTAACGTTGCTCAGTCCCGAGAGCATCGATCTGACGATTGCCACACTGGATCATCCAGAGTTGGCCGCCGCCGAGCGGCATATCTGGACCGACAGCCAGTTGCCATGGCTGCACCTGGACGAGCATTTGCCGGGTGAGCCCGAAGAAACCATCTGATTAAAAAATAGACAGATCCAGCGGCCGCATCGCGCCCATCCAGATCGCGTGTTCGGTGTGATCGAGCAAGTCATCGCCGGTGTCCGGGTGCAGGAACACCACCAATCCCTTGCGATTGAGCGCCAGCCACGGCATCACATCACCAATCAACTCCGGGCCGAAGGCCAGCTGGCAGCTCCAGTCCGGGTGCGGGCCGACCGGACGTTCATGCACGCGGCCCATCTTCAATGGGAATAATTGCGCGGCTTGCTCACACAGCGTCCGCGCCTGTTCGATCGTGCTGGCGTCGTAATAAATGTGGGCGTGGTAACCCTTGATCGTCTGCATCGCAAACCCCCTGAATCGGTTCGAACCCTCGGCGTTGCCCGTATGTCACACGCCATACAAGGGAAAACAAAAGGGACCTCAGCCATGAAAAATGCCGAAACCCCGGCGGTAAAAGTGGTGCTCTATGGTGCCATGAGTAGCCTGGGCAGTGCGTTGATGGCTGAACTGCTGCGTCGCCAGCACGAAGTCATCGCGATCCTCGACGATCTGACGGCGCTCGCGCCACGGCCGGGGCTGCGCACCAAAAGCGGCGATCTGCTCGATGCCGAGCGGGTCAATCAGAGCGTGGCGGGCAGCTCGGCGGTGATCTGCCTGCTCAATGCGCCGGGCTTGCCGCTGAGCAGCGATCATGTCGAGAAGTCCGTGGTGCTGGGGCCGGTGGAACAGGTGCTGGCGGTGGACGCGCTGATCGATGGATTGCAGGCGGCGAACGTCTCGCGGCTGTTTGTCATCGGCGAATTCGAAGCACTGGACGATCCGGAAAACGCCGACCCGCTGCAACGCCACGCCGCCGAAGAAGTGCGCGAAGCCCTGCAAAGCAGCCCGCTGCACTGGACGCTGGTGAATGCACCGCGCAGCGTCGCCGGGCTGACGATCGAGCATTTCAGTCAGGTCGGCCGCACGCTTGAACCGGGTCTGGCCGAACCGCTGGAACGCCTGAACCGGGTGGCGGTGGGGATTGCCGATGAGCTGCGGCTGAATCTGCATCTGCGTCAGCACGTGGATTTTGTCGCCGCCTCTTGATCCGTTACACAGCAATCGAAGGCAACGGCAATCCAGCCAAGGACTCGGCGCTGCTGGCTTGTTCGACCATCAGCCAATCCACGAACGTCTGGATCAACGCGCCCCGGCGTTTGCGTTGCGGCAGCACCACGTAATAACCGAGGCGCGATAGGGTGGTTTCGGCGATCGGTCGGCACAACAAGCCCTGGGTAAGCAAGTTATCCACAAGGTGACGCCAGCCGATCGCCACGCCCTGACCGCCAATCGCCGCTTGAATCAGCAAGGTGTAATTGTCGAAGCGCAACTGGCCCGGGGCCGGCGGCGTACTGATGTTCAGCGCGCGAAACAGACCGCTCCAGTCGAACCAGTTGCTGCTGTTTTCCCCGCGCAGGTGCAGCAGCGGGAACTCCATCAATGCCTGGGCAGGCAAGGGCAGGGGGCGATCCTTGAGCAGTTGCGGGCTGCACACCGGAAACACTTCTTCGCTGAACAACCAGTGACTTTCGCCCTGTTTGAAGCGACCGTCGCCGAACAGCACGGCAACGTCGATATCCGGGCGCAGCATGTTGTGATTGCGCTCGCTGGTAACCAGGCTCACGTCCACCTGTGGATAAGCTTCGTGAAAGCGATGCAGACGCGGCATCAGCCAATACGCGGCGAAGGCAAAATCGGTGGCGACCTGCAGCACTTCATGTTGCTGCTGCGTGCTGATCGCGCTCAATCCTGCATCGATGTTCTGTAAACCGAGGGTAACTTGCTCGAACAGGATCGAGCCGACCTCGGTCAGTTCGATGCCTCGGTAGATGCGGTCGAACAGCCGCGTGCCGAGTTGCTCTTCCAGCCGTTTGATCTGCTGACTGATCGCCGGTTGCGTCGTGCCGAGCTCAACCGCCGCAGCGGTAAAACTGCGATGACGGGCCGCCGCCTCGAAGGCGCGCAACAGATCCAGCGACAAATCACCAAGAGCTTCATACATAAGCTGTGCTTATCCTAGTCATTGTCCGGCGCGGGCTTTACCGGATATTGCGGGGAATCCATGCTCGATCGCAGCAATGTCGCATAAATATTCACTATGGAATGCCGCGATCACATGAAGCGCAAGAACATTCTTTTCATCATGGCCGATCAAATGGCCGCGCCAATGTTGCCGTTCTACGGCCCGTCGCCGATCAAACTGCCGAATCTCAGCCGCCTCGCCGAACAAGGCGTGGTGTTCGATGCCGCGTACTGCAACAGCCCGCTGTGCGCACCGTCGCGTTTCACCCTGGTCAGCGGCCAGTTGCCGAGCAAGATCGGCGCCTACGACAACGCCGCCGATTTCCCCGCCGACATTCCCACCTACGCCCATTACCTGCGCCGCCTCGGTTACCGCACCGCGCTGTCGGGCAAGATGCATTTCTGCGGCCCCGATCAACTGCACGGTTACGAAGAGCGCCTGACCAGCGACATCTATCCGGCCGACTACGGCTGGGCGGTGAACTGGGATGAGCCCGATGTGCGGCCGAGCTGGTATCACAACATGTCTTCGGTGTTGCAGGCCGGACCGTGTGTGCGCACCAACCAGCTCGATTTCGATGAAGAGGTAGTGTTCAAGGCGCAGCAATACCTGTTCGACCATATTCGCGAGGACGGCGACCAGCCGTTCTGCCTGACCGTGTCGATGACTCACCCTCACGATCCGTACACGATTCCCAAGGCGTTCTGGGATTTGTATGACGATGCGGATATCCCGCTTCCGACGACGCCGGATCAGCATTCACTCGATCCGCACTCCCAGCGTTTGCTCAAGGTCTACGACCTGTGGGATAAGCCGCTGCCTGTGGATAAGATTCGCGATGCACGCCGCGCGTACTTCGGTGCATGCAGCTATATCGATGCCAACGTCGGCAAACTCCTGCAAACCCTCGAAGATTGTGGGCTGATGGACGACACCGTCATCGTCTTCTCCGGCGACCATGGCGACATGCTGGGGGAGAAGGGCCTCTGGTACAAAATGCACTGGTACGAAATGGCCGCTCGTGTGCCCCTGTTGATAAGTGCACCCGGTCAGTTCAAATCGGGCCGTGTCAGCGCTGCCGTCTCCACCGCCGATCTGCTGCCGACCTTCGTTGAACTGGCCGGCGGCAACCTGGAACCGAACCTGCCGCTGGACGGCCGCTCGCTGGTTCCACACCTGCAAGGGCAGGGCGGTCACGACGAGGTGTTCGGCGAATACATGGCCGAGGGCACCGTCAGTCCGCTGATGATGATCCGCCGTGGCGCCTTCAAATTTATCTACAGCGAAACCGACCCTTGCCTACTCTTCGATGTGGATAACGATCCACGCGAACAGGAAGAACTCAGCCAATCACCGCAACATCGCCAGCTGTTCGACGATTTTCTTGCTGAAGCACGGGCCAAGTGGGACATCCCGGCCATCCACCGCGAAGTTCTCGAAAGCCAACGGCGTCGGCGCTTTGTCGCCGAGGCGCTGACGATCGGCAAGCTGAAGAGCTGGGATCACCAGCCGCTGGTGGACGCCAGTCAGCAGTACATGCGCAACCACATCGACCTCGATGACCTGGAGCGCAAGGCCCGTTATCCACAACCCTGCCAAAACCAATAACGTTAAGGGGAAGTCCATGGTCAAGTTATCCACAGTCGTGACGGTCAGTCTGCTGGCACTGGGCAGCGCATCCGCGTTTGCCGAGAGCTGCGACACGGTGAAAATGGCCGATCCCGGCTGGAGCGACATCGCCGCGACCAACGCCATCACCGGGTTTCTGCTGGAGGGTATGGGCTACAAAGCCAAGGTCGACACGCTCGCGGTGCCGATCACCTTCGGCGGCTTGAAGGACGGGCAGGTCGACGTGTTCCTCGGCAACTGGATGCCGGCGCAGCAGGGCTTCTACGACAAGTTCGTCGCCACTGGTGACGTCACGCAACTGGCGAAGAACCTCGACGGCACCGAATTCACCCTGGCCGTACCGGATTACGTGTGGGACGCGGGTGTGCATAACTTTGCCGACCTGAATAAGTACGCCGATAAATTCGAAAAGAAGATCTACGGCATCGGCTCCGGCGCGCCAGCGAACATCTCACTGCAAGAGATCATCAAGAAAAACGACTTCGACCTGGGCCAGTGGAAGCTGATCGAGTCCAGCGAACAGGCGATGCTGGCCGAAGTGTCGCGGGCAGTGAAGAAACAGAAATTCGTCACCTTCCTCGGCTGGACCCCGCACCCGATGAACGTGCAACTGAAAATGCATTACCTCAAGGGCGGCGAGAAGTACTTCGGCGATACGGGTAGCGTCTACACCCTGACCCGCAAGGGCTACGCCGAGGCCTGTCCGAATGTGGGTAAATTGCTGACCAATCTTGCGTTCACTCAGGAGATGGAGAACAGCATCATGGCCGAGGTGGTGAACAAGAAGGTCGGCAATGCGGAGGCGGTGAAGGCCTGGATCAAGGCGAATCCGGCGGTGCTGGACAAGTGGCTTGATGGTGTGAAGACGGTGGACGGCAAAGATGCGTTGGCGGCGGTTAAAGCCAAACTGTAACTGCGCGGGCCGATCGTTCCCACGCTCTGCGTGGGAATGCCGCAATGGACGCTCCGCGTCCCGGGCTGCGTACAATGCGCAAAATTTCACCCGAGAGGATCCATGGCCCTCCCCAGCCGTCGCTCACTTTTCCCCTTCCTGACCTGGCTGCCCCGGCAGACCCGCGCCAGCGTCGGGCGGGACCTGGTCGTCGGCCTCAGCGGGGCGATTCTCGCGTTGCCTCAGTCGATTGCCTACGCGCTGATCGCCGGTCTCCCACCGGAATACGGGCTCTACGCTGCCATCGTCCCGGTGTTGATCGCCTGCCTGTGGGGCTCGTCGTGGCATCTGATCTGCGGCCCGACCGCGGCGATTTCGATTGTGCTGTTCGCCAGTGTCAGTCCGCTGGCCGTGCCTGCGTCACAGGACTACATCACCCTGATCCTGCTGCTGACCTTCCTCGCCGGGATTTTCCAGTGGCTGCTCGGGCTGTTGCGCTTCGGCGCGCTGGTAAATTTCGTCTCGCATTCCGTGGTGCTGGGTTTCACCCTCGGCGCGGCGGTGGTGATTGCCATCGGTCAATTGCCGAACCTGCTGGGACTGGATCTGCCGGCCAAGGCCACGGCGCTGGCCAGCCTAATGGATCTGCTGCGCCATCTCGGGGCTGTGGATAAACCGTCGCTGGTCCTCGGTGTGGCCACGGTGGTAGTCGGCGCATTGCTCAAACAATGGCTGCCACGCTGGCCGACACTGTTGATGACCTTGGTGCTCGGCAGTGTGGTGGTGTGGCTGTGGCCGGCGATGTTCGGCCATGTTCAATTGGTCAGCATATTTGTCGGCCGCTTGCCGCCGTTCAGTGGATTGCCGCTGGATATGGATCTGATCCTGCGCCTGCTGCCCAGCGCCGTGGCGGTGGGCATGCTCGGGCTGGTCACCAGCCTGTCGATTGCCCGTTCGATTTCCGCACGCTCGCAACAGCTGCTCGACGCTAACCAGGAAGTCCGCGCGCAGGGTCTGTCCAACATTGTCGGGGCGTTCTTTTCGGGATCGTTGTCCGCCGGCTCGTTCACCCGTTCCGGGCTGAGTTATGAGGCCGGGGCCTGTTCGCCGCTGGCCGGGGTGTTTTCGGCATTGTGGGTGGCGTTGTTCGCGATTTTCGGTGCCGGGCTGATCGCGCACATTCCGATTCCGGCCATGGCCGGCAGCATTCTGTTGATCGCCTGGGGACTGGTGGATCATCGCGGCATTCGTGCGCTGTTGCGGGTGAGCCGGGCGGAATTCGTGGTGATGAGCCTGACCTGCATCGCCACGTTGCTGCTGGAGTTGCAGACGGCGATCTATGCCGGCGTGCTGGCCTCGTTGTTTTTCTACCTCAAGCGCACCTCGCAGCCGAGGGTGCAGCATTGGCGCGATGGCGAAGACGATGTATTGCGGGTCGGCGGTTCGATCTTTTTCGGCGCCAGCCACTATCTGCAAGTGCGCCTGCAACGGATGCACGGCGCGCGGGTGGTGATCGAGGCGCAACAGATCAACTTCATCGACTATTCAGGCGTGGAAATGCTCCATCAGGAAGCCCGGCGCCTGCTGCGCCAGGATCGCAGCCTGACCTTGCGTCAGGCGCGACCGCAGGTGGTGGAGGAGTTGCGCAAACTCGAAGGGCCGGAGAAATGCCCGATCCGCTTCGAGGACTGAGGGCGCCTTACAGCGCCAACTGCCGACGCAATTCCGCCAGAACCGGCGCAGTGTCCGGACGCACGCCGCGCCACAGGAAGAAGGCTTCGGCAGCCTGCTCGGCCAGCATGCCCAAGCCGTCCATCACCACACCCGCGCCGTGCTCGCTGGCCCAGCGGCAGAATGCGGTCGGTTCCTTGCCGTACATCATGTCGTAGCACAGGGTCTTGCCCGGCTCGATCAGGCTTGGGGCAATCGGCGGCACGTCGCCGGTGAGGCTGGCGGAGGTGGCGTTGATGATCACGTCCACCGGCTCGCGCAACCAGTCGTAACCACTGGCCGATACCGGCCCCAGATCACAAAACAGTTCGGCCAACAGCTCAGCCTTGTCCACCGTGCGATTGGCGATGATCACCGAAGCCGGCTTCTCCGCCAGCAAAGGCTCCAGCGCACCGCGCACCGCGCCACCGGCGCCGAGCAGCAGAATGCGTTTGCCGGTAAGGCTGAACCCGGCGTTAACCGTCAGGTCCCGCACCAGACCGGCGCCGTCGGTGTTATCGCCGAGCAGACTGCCATCGGCCAGTTTGCTCAGGGTGTTCACCGCACCCGCGCGTTCGGCGCGGGCGGTCAGGCTGTTGGCCAGACGATAAGCATCTTCCTTGAACGGCACGGTCACGTTGGCGCCGCGACCTTCCCGGAAAAACGCCGTGGCGCAGCCGGAAAAGTCCTCGAGCGGCGCCAGCAGGGTGCTGTAGTCGAGACTCTGCCCGGTCTGTTCGGCGAACAGTTTGTGAATCATCGGCGACTTGCTGTGGCCGATCGGGTTACCGAAAACGACGTAACGATCCATCAGAAGTCCTCAGGCCTGGGCCAGCCAGTCGCGGTCTTGCAGGAAGTACTCGGTCAGGCGCGCCTCTTCGCTGCCCGGCTCGGCTTTCCAGTCGTAGGCCCAGCGCACTTGCGGTGGCAGCGACATCAGGATCGATTCGGTGCGCCCGCCCGATTGCAGGCCGAACAGGGTGCCACGGTCGTAAACCAGGTTGAACTCGACGTAGCGACCTCGGCGGAATTCCTGGAACTCGCGCTGTTTGGCGGTGAAGGCGTCGTTCTTGCGGCGCTGCACGATCGGCAGGTAAGCGTCGATGTACGCATCGCCGATGGCGCGCATGAAGGCGAAACTGGTGTCGAAGTCCCACTCGTTCAGGTCATCGAAGAACAGGCCGCCGATGCCACGCGGCTCGTGGCGATGCTTGATGTGGAAATAGGTGTCGCACCAGGCCTTGTAGCGCGGATAGACATCCGGGCCAAACGGCGCGCAGGCCTGTTCGGCAACGCGGTGCCAGTGGATGCAGTCTTCTTCGTTGCCGTAGTAAGGGGTCAGGTCGAAGCCACCGCCGAACCACCAGACCGGTTCTTCACCCTCCTTTTCGGCGATGAAAAAGCGCACGTTGGCGTGGGACGTCGGCACATGCGGGTTGTGCGGGTGGATCACCAGCGACACGCCAAGGGCTTCGAAACCACGCCCGGCCAGCTCCGGCCGATGGGCACTGGCAGACGGTGGCAGGCCACTGCCGAAGACGTGGGAAAAGTTGACGCCGCCCTTTTCGATCACCGTGCCGTTCTCGATCACCCGGGTCCGACCGCCACCGCCGGCCGGACGGGTCCAGGCGTCTTCGACGAAGCGCGTGCCGCCGTCTTCAGTTTCCAGCGCGGCGCAGATGCGGTCTTGCAGGTCGAGCAGATAGGCCTTTACGGCGTCGGTGCGGGTCGTCATGGCTTCACCTTGGATCGGGCGGAACTGCGCGGCGCCCCGCGCAAATGGGCGCGTAGCATACCATCGCAAACCGGCACGCCGCAGTTGACGAAGATCAAGCATGAGCGTTCGATAGGGACCTTCCCAAATGACCCAAGGAGTAGGCAGATGGCCAAGCGAATCCAGTTCCGCGCCCACGGCGGCCCCGAAGTGCTCGAGTACGTTGACTATCAACCCGCCGAACCCGGTCCGCAGCAGGTTCGCGTGAGCAACAAGGCCATCGGCCTGAACTTCATCGACACCTACTACCGCAGCGGCCTGTACGCGCCACCGGCGTTGCCGTCGGGCGTGGGTGCGGAAGGCGCCGGTATCGTCGAGGCCGTGGGCAGCGAGGTCACCCGGTTCAAGGTCGGTGATCGTGTGGCGTACGGCAGCGGCCCGTTGGGCGCGTACAGCGACGTTCACGTCTTGCCAGAAGCGAATCTGGTGCACCTGCCGGACGCCATCAGCTTCGAAACCGCCGCCGGCGTGATGCTCAAGGGCCTGACCGTGCAGTACCTGCTGCGCCAGACCTATGAACTCAAGGGTGGCGAAACCATTCTGTTCCACGCAGCGGCCGGCGGCGTCGGTTTGCTCGCCTGCCAATGGGCCAAGGCCCTGGGCGTGAAGCTGATCGGCACCGTCAGCTCGAAAGCCAAAGCCGATCTGGCCAAGGCCCACGGCGCCTGGGAAACCATCGACTACAGCCACGAAAATGTCGCCCAACGGGTGCTGGAATTGACCGACGGGAAAAAAGTCCCGGTGGTCTACGACGGCGTCGGTAAGGACACCTGGCCGGCTTCGCTGGACAGCGTGGCGCCCCGTGGCCTGCTGGTGAGCTTCGGCAATGCGTCGGGCGCGGTGGACGGCGTGAATCTGGGGATTCTGGCGGCGAAAGGTTCGCTCTACGTCACCCGGCCGACCCTGGCGACCTACGCCAACAACGCCGAAAACCTGCAGCACATGGCCGACGAGCTGTTCGGGATGATCACCAGCGGCAAGCTGAAAGTGGATATCAGCCAGCGTTATCCACTGGCTGACGCGGCCAAAGCGCAGACCGAGCTGTCGGCGCGGCGAACCACGGGCTCCACTGTCCTGCTGCCCTGACCACCGATGACCTCGGCCCATCGTCATGACGGTGCCGGGGTCTGTTCAAACGTCACAAAAAACGGCGTCTTGCCGGCCAGGGTGGTTTCGAACTCCTGACGAGCAAGACGCTTCACCTCCAGCCCCAGCACACCGGGCAACCTGAGCAATGCGCTGGCCTGTCCTTTGACCTGCAACGCATCTTCAATGACGCTTCGTGTGTCGACTGTCAGTGTGTCCTCGGCGATGACCAGACGCATGCGTGCTCCCTCGGGCCGTCGATCAATCTGCACCTGGACATCGGTGGCCTGCAACTGCGGCAAAAGCTGCCGGAGTACGTGCAATACCTGTGACTGAGTGATGAGCGCGCCACCCAGCTTGATCGATGACTCGACCCGCCCCTCAAGGGCCAGAACCGGCATGGAACTGCCACAGGCACACTTCGTCACTGTGCGCAGGATTCGCCCACGATCCCCGATCCGGTAGCGCAGCAACGGCACATGATCGGGCAGCAGCGGCGTCAGTAAAAACTCACCGGTTTGCTCTTCAGCCACAGCTTGGAGGGTCAGCGGATCAACCACTTCGGCCAGCATCGCGTCGGCATGCAGGTGATAAAAACCGTGCTCCAGATGGGCGCACTGAAAACCGATGGGGCCGGACTCCGTCGAGCTGTAGCCCAACGAGCGGATCTTCAGCGCCGGCCAGTCCCGGGCCAATTGGTCGCGCAGCGTTTTACTGCAAGGTTCTCCAATGTAGTAGAGCCACTTCAGGCTGCACAATTGCACAGCGCCAGCTGTTTCATGATTGAACAAAGCAGCGGCGAAGGAGGGAGTGCATATCAACGCATCGGCTTTGTGAGCATGTATCAGTTCGGCGACGCCCTGCATGCCCATCTGTGAACCGGCAGGCAACAAGCGTGCGCCAATGTGCTGGACGATGGCTGACGCGTATTGAAAAGCACCCTGCATTTCCCCGGCCGTCAGGCAGTTGATGACCGATTCAGGTCGTTCGTCCGTCCCCCCGAACATCCGTGCTCCCAAGGGCACGATTGCAGCGTTGAACGCCCAGGAATGGGTGATCTGTTTGCGATTGCCGGTGCTGCCTCCCGAGGTCAGGGTCAGCCCGCCACCAAGTGCTCGGTGTGAAGCTTCACCGAGCGCGGAAAACAGCCCGTCGCCGGACTCGTCTTCCACCGCCAGAACCGGCAATCGATGCAGATCGGCCAATCCCTGTACTTCAAGGATTCGCGGATACAGCGCATGGAACCACGGCAGTGAACGCGCGTGAGCCAATTTACGCGCGAAGGCCTCGGCCGATACATCCGTGACGAGTTCATTGCTCATGGCCGCGCCCTCCCTGACGAATGCCCAGCTCATCGAATCCGCTACGGACGGCGTTCACCAGAGACTCCAACTGGTGCTGACTGTGGCTCGCGCTGATGGCCAGACGCAAAATCGCCTCGCCCTTGGCCACCACCGGAAACAACGCGGTAGTGACCGCCATGCCCTGCCGGCGCAGGTGCTGCGCCAGACTGATCGCATCTCTCTCGGCCCCGACGCGGACGAAACGAATGGGGGATGCGACGTGATGATTGCCCAGCACTGGCCCCAGCAAACGGTCGATCGTGGCGATATTTCTCCACAGCGCCACCTGCAATTGACCCAGCTCCGGCGACATATGAATTTTCCCCGAAGCAACTGCTGCGCCCACCCCGCCAACTGACAATGGCCCGCCAAACGTATAGGTCGATGCATGGCGCCTAATCATCTCGGCATCCGCTTCGGTGCGCACAGTAATCGCCCCACCGGTTGCGCCGAAGGCCTTGGACAACGACGACAGCAGGATCAGCCGGCCACGCTGTCGTTCATCCGCCGCGTCCAGCGCGTAACCACCTCCGGCCACGCCATGGATCGACGTACCGTGGGCGTCATCCGCATAGAGATAACCGTCGAAACGCTCCGCCAGTTGCAGCAGGCGATTGATCGGGTAAACACCGCGCATCGAGCCAATGCTGTCGGTCAGGATGATGGGCGTATTACCCGCCGCGACCGCCGTTGAGCACGCTTCCTCCACCTGTTCTACATCGCTGCAATCGCGGCGCTGTATCGGCCCGAATTGCCAGAGAATGCCTTGCAGCACTTGCATCGAAGCATGAGCGGCACGGTCGACAATCCAGCAGGGGCCACGACGCATGGGATACGAGGGCATCTCGCCGGAGCCGAGCAGCGGCAGACAGCCAAGGTGCGCACTGCCCACCGAGTTGAAGGTGACTGTGTGTCCCTGAAATATCCGGTTGAGCAGTTCATCCAGTTCACGCATGGGTGGCAACAGCGCCCGGGTTCGTGCGGCGGCGAATTGCACGCCGAAGGACTCTGCGGCGCCCACCGCCCCTTGAATCAAGCGGGGATCACACTCAAGCCCCAGATAAGAACATGAGAGAAACTCGGTCAGCCGTTCACCGCTATCGAGCTCGATCTCCTTGCCTTCACGTTTAGCCAGCTTCAAACCATTCAGCCCGGCATCGAATAACTGTTGCTGATCGTCACGCGCTTGCCGGACACGGTTTTTGACCCAATTGACGGTCGGTTGAAAAGTGTTCATCGGGATACCTGAGAGGAGGGTGTGCGGCGATAGACCTGGACATGCCAGAGCTGGGTTTTTTCTCGCGCAATGTCTGCCTGGTACTGGTGGGTGATATCGCAGAAACCTGCGCAATCGGGTCGCACCACATGCAAATGCCCCCGCATGACCACCTGTGCGTTTTCTGCCAAGGCCGGTGCCAGGCGCTGCAAAACGTTCTTGCCGGCCGCTTCGGGCATGAAGGAAGGCACGTCCGACAGCGATACGAAATCGAAGGCTGTGTCCTCGGCAACACAGTCGAGGATGTCGGCCTGCACCACACGTAACTCGCACTGCTGAAGTCCTTCACGAGCCCGCTGGAAAATTGCCGGATCGCACTCCAGCGGAAAGCCTTGTGGATAACGCAGCTCACCGAAAAACAGCATTTGCAGGAAAAAGCTCTCGCGGACCACCTGAGTGGTGAACAACGTATGGAAAATTTCCAGATACGCCGCGCGGGAACTGATCCCCAGGTTGTTGGGTGGAAACGCGCCCTTGTACAGCAGCGAATTGAGGACTGCTGCGTTTCCCAGTAAAGCGATCACGGCTTTCCAGCGCTTGAGCGGAAAGTGGTTTCGGTAATATTCCGTTTGTTCGTCAAGCTGGCTGAACTGAAAAATGCCTCGGCCGGCCTTGCCGGTAAACAGTCCGGTGATCTTGGCCAACCGCTTCAGGGTCTGCTCGAATGCGCCCATGTAAATCGGCGCTTCCCAACGTCGGGACTGGAAGAACGCCGACAGCCAGTGACGATCCTCCGACGGTAAAACCAGTTGCTGGAAAATGGAGCGGCGTCGCGCCCGCATACTTTCCATTCGATAACCCATGAACGCCATGAACGACTCGTGATCGGTCTGTTCCAGCAGGGCAAAACGCAATCGGGTAAACGCCAGTTGCGGCGCGCTGATATCGGTACAGGTCATGCGCGCCGGGGCGGCGGCCAATAACGGCAACAGCCGGCCGCCGCATCCGGCGATACCCAGCACGTGCCCGGCATGTCTGGGCAGGATCGCGTACTCAAGTGCGGTGTCCTCATCCCCGAGCGTGTAGTTGAGCCGGTCGAAATAATCAGCCATGTCTGCCTCCAGCCGTCTGATCTGGACATGGGCGGGCGGCCTTCATTGGTTGTCCAGCGCATGGAGGAAGTCATAACGGGGCGCCAGCCCGTTTTGCCAGGCCTCGAACTGCTCATAAACCGCCTCGAGCATGTTGCCGGTCAGGCGCAGGCTGGTTTCCATGACGGTGGCTATCGCATCCCAGTCCTCCTGACGCTTGCAGGTGCGCTGCAGCATGAGTTTGATTTCGTTGAAGTGCTCGATATCAATGTCGGAATGCGCAATGAAGAAGGTCAGTTGCGCGGGTTTGAGCGCCAGCGTTTCACTCAGGCTATCAATGAGAGGAGTAATGAACTGATAGGCATTTTCTGCCCAATAACTATAACCAAGCCGTTGTAGCGGGTTACCGGTAAAGGAAATCCAATATAAATAAGCGATCAGCACATCAGTGGCCGGTAGTGCAGGCGGAATATCAAACACTTCATTCTTCAAACCAAGGCTCATGACATCATGCAGTGCCATTTTTTCATGACCGACTTCCTGTGCCGCATGTTCAAAGCAGAACTTGGCATACACCGGATTATCCGCATGTCTAACACCCACCAGTCCTTGATTTCGCGCATTGTGCGCCGTGTAGTGAAAAGTCTGGATCATGTAGATCGCATATAAGGCTTTTGAAACGCTACCTTCGCGGATGGCATTCACCAGCCGCGAATTTTCCAGAATATCGGCCCATGACTTTTCGATTCGCTCATCGAGCAGGCTTAATTGTTGTTCAAAACTGAGAGGCGTATTCATCAACGGGGGTCTCCAATGGGTTGGCGAGCAGGTGGGCGGACTGTTGAAGTGCTGTGAGGATTTGCTGCCATTGAGCCGAGAGCAGCCAGTAATCGCCGCGCTGGCGTTGCTCGATGCGCATTGCATCGGTGGTGATGGGCGTCAGGCCGAAGCGCTGGAACAATCGCCGTTGCGGTGTTCGGCAGAGCGCGGTAACCCCTTCATAACCCCGCGTGACAGCCCATTCCGTGGCAGCCGCCAGCAGGCCGTTGATCGACATGGGGAACTGAGTTTGCGAGTGACTGATCAAGCGACTGAACTCGACATGGCGCGACAGCGTCGTGGCGGGAGACAGTTGCTGCTGCGCCAGTGAGGCCCATTCGAACGGCGCAGGGGTCACTCTCAATACGGCCGTGGGCCTGTCGTGCTGATACAACAGAAAGTGGGTACTGCGCGAAATAATCGCCAGGCGTGTTTCAAGTGACCTGGCTCTGGGTGTCAACATGTAGTGTTGCAATCGCAGCCGAAAATGGCGAGAAACAAACCGTTCAAACTCTCGTGTGTCTGATCCTGCTTCAAGAATAACGATGCGATAGTTTTCATGACGCCTTTTAAAGGTCGTCTGAATCTCCTGCAGATAATCCGTTAATTGCGAATCCCTGATATCCATTTCTTCTCCGCAGCCGTTAACTTTTCGAAGTTTTCTGAGCGCATTGAAATAATGAATGGTTTTAGAAAAATCGCCACTGTGTGGCTTCTGAGAATAACGTCGGAAAAATTACAACAATTGAATACTTAAAGATTCATCTGACGTAGAAAGGAAAAATTCAAACAAAACGCGGGGCTATAACTTCAGATAAATGAAGGAAAAATCGCAGGCACGCGTAGTACTCCTCGCCATGAAAGCCGAGGAGTACTCACGAAATTAACCAAGGGTGGTATCAGGCCGGGCGCACGATATTGCCGGTGGCCAGATCCCGAATCAGGCTCGGGTTCTTGCGACCGCCAAGCGCTCCGCCGAGCACCAGATCGACCTGGCCTCGGAAATATTGCTCGACCCGCAAGCGACTCTTCGCCGCCGGCCGCCCCTGCGGATTGGCCGACGTCGAAATCAACGGCCCTACCAACGAGCACAGATCCCGCACCTGCGGATGATCGCTGACCCGCAGCGCCACGGTGTCATGCACCCCGGTCACCCACTCCGGCAGCAGGTTCTGATGCGGCACCAGCCAGGTGTTCGGGCCCGGCCAGGTGCTGGCCATGCGGTCGATCCAGTCCTGGGGGAAATCCTCGAACAGGAAATCGAATTGACGAATGTTGTCGGCGACCAGGATCAGCCCCTTGTCCACCGAACGGTTCTTGATCGCCAGCAGACGATCCACCGCTTCTTCATTCCAAGGATCGCACCCCAGCCCCCAGACGGCTTCGGTTGGATAGGCAATCACCGCCCCGGCGCGAATCTCTCGTGCGGCTTGTTGCACACGCCAACTGTTGACCATGAAAAACTCTCCGCAAACAGGTTTCGCGCAGTTTACCGATCTTCAATGTAAAACCTAGCTCACGCGCGCAAACCAGCGGCCGTTTTCGCACACCGCGCGGCCATCCATCTCCAGTTCGGTCAGCGCCGCCAGCACTTTGGGCAGCGCCCAGCCACTGCTGTCGGCCAGGCCCTCGCTGGTGTGCGGCGCGGCGTGCAGCAGACGCAGCAACGGGTTATCCGGATTCGCGGCAGTGGATACCGGCAGATGCTGCCAGCCGCGCAGGGCTTCTAGAATGTGCTCGATGGTTTCCACCAGCACGGCGCCGTCACGGATCAGTTGATGACAGCCCCGGGCGCCGGGGTGATGGATCGAACCCGGAATGGCGTACACCTCGCGCCCCTGTTCCGCCGCCAGCCGTGCAGTAATGAGCGAACCGCTGGCAACGCTGGCCTCGACCACCAGCACGCCGAGGGACAAACCGCTGATGATCCGGTTGCGCCTGGGGAAGTTGCTCGCCGTCGGCCCGGTGTCCAGAGGGAATTCCGAAAGCACCGCACTGCCGGACGCAATCATCGCGTCCGCCAGCCGTCGATTGCGCTGTGGATAAAAGTTTTCCAGACCGGTACCAAGCACGCCGACCGTTTGCCCGCCGACGTCGACAGCGGCTTGATGCGCCGCGGCATCGATGCCCAGCGCCAAACCGCTGGTGATGACGAATCCGGCCCCCGCGAGACTGCGGGAAAACGCAGCGGCAGTGTCCATGCCCGGGCGGGAGGCGCGGCGACTGCCGACCATCGCCAGCTGCGGTTTTTCCAGAATCCGTGGGTCGCCAGCGACGAACAGCAGGGGCGGTGGATCGGGAATCTGCGCCAGCAGGGCCGGATAATCCGGCTGATCCCACATCAGCAAATGTTGATCCGGACGCTCTAGCCAGAGCAATGCGTGGCTGGCGCCGTCGCGAACTTCAGGGCAGCGTCGGGCCTCGGCGCTGGCCGCCGGCAAACCCAACGAGCGCCAGGCGGTGGCCGGCGCGCTGATCGCCTTCGAGGCAGAGCCGAAGGCTTCGAGCAGTTTGGTGAAACGCTTGGGACCGACTTCCGGCAAGCGGTGCAGGCGCAAGCGCGCTTCCAGTTCCGCCGGGGAAACCGACGCAGAGACAGGCATCATCATGGATCATCCTTGATCGTTATAAGGCCCGAACCTTTCGGAACAAGCTGTGGATAACTCTGTTGGTAACTTGTGAAGCCAGCTAAGGATTTCGCACCTTGTCCAGCACCGCCAGCGAGCGCGATGCGTTCAGCACGAGGCCGTAACTGAGTTTGTCGTAGGTGCGGAACACCATCAGCAATCCAGCACGTTCATCCGGGATTTTCAGCGGCTGACCGGTGATTCGGTCACGCACGGTTTCCCCGGTTTTCATCACCACCAGCACGTTGCCCTCGGCCAGGCCGTCGCGTTTGCCCTTGTTCAGGGTCACCACGTCCATTGCGCCGATCTGTGTGACGCCGCGCGGCACATCGATGATCAGGCCGTTGATGTCGGTGGTGGGAGCGCTGGGCATGAAGGTCGAGTTGATCGAACGCTCTTCGCCGCTGAACAAGCGGTCGCCTAGGCGCACTTCCTGAGTCGTGCGTTGCAGGGCGAGGGTGGCGACGTCGCCTTCAGTGGCGACAATCTCACCACCGCCGATGTCGTCGGCGTTGATCCCCAGAAACTCCTTGCTCTGCGGATCGGTGTAGACCTTGCCCTGGCGGAAGATGCCGTAGACCGGCTGGTTCGGGTCGAAATGGCCACGGGCGAAGATCCGGTCGCCGGTGCCGCTGAGCACGCGCTCGGCGTCGCCGGCAACGATGTACGGCGCCTTGTCGAAGTCCTCGACCTTGTCGACGATGCGGTTGCTCAGCAGAAAGCTGTTGATCGATTTGAGCGGAATGCTCGGAATCGCCTCGGCCACCGGACTGGTGCGGATGCGCGGCGACAGCTTGATGGTGCCGCGCGACTCGCCGCGATTGACGGTCAGGCGCGGCTGACCGTTGACGTAACTGAGCGTCAGTGTGTCGCCCGGATAGATCAGGTTGGGGTTTTCGATCTGCGGATTGGCCCGCCACAGCTGCGGCCACTGCCAGGGTTCGCGCAAATATTTACCGGAGATGTCCCAGAGCGTATCCCCCGAAACCACCGTGTATTGCTGTGGAAAACCTTCCTTGAGTTGCACTTGCCCGTGCGCGGCGCCGGCCGAGGCCAGAAACAGCAGGGCGAGTAGTGATTTCCTCATGCGGTGAATCCCTTTATTATGTGCGTTCGCGTGAAACGCCAGAGCCCCCGTGGCTCGCTCCCTGCTCTATGCTGAAAATCAAGGAGCTACGTTTCACAACGGTAGCCTGCATCTTCGGACCCGCCAGGCCATCGCCCGACTTTACCTCACACGTGCAGCAATCAAGCTTATGGCCATTTTGAACATCCTCGAATTTCCGGACCCGCGTCTGCGCACTATCGCCAAACCTGTGGCTGTAGTGGACGACGAAGTGCGTCAGCTGGTCGATGACATGTTTGAAACAATGTATGAAGCGCCGGGCATCGGCCTTGCCGCGACCCAGGTCAACGTGCACAAACGTATCGTCGTGATGGACCTTTCCGAAGACCGCACCGAACCGCGGGTGTTCATCAACCCCGAGTTCGAATCGCTGACCGACGAAATGGAGCAATACCAGGAAGGCTGCCTTTCGGTGCCGGGTTTCTACGAAAATGTCGACCGCCCGCAAAAGGTCAAGATCAAGGCGCTGGACCGCGACGGCAAGCCTTACGAACTGATCGCCGAAGGCCTGCTCGCGGTGTGCATCCAGCACGAATGCGACCACCTCAACGGCAAGTTGTTCGTCGATTACCTGTCCACGCTCAAACGCGACCGGATCAAGAAGAAACTGGAAAAGCAGCACCGCCAGAACGCTTGATGCCCCTCTCCAAAGGCTTGCTGCGGCAAGCCTTTTTCTTTTTATGAGACTCCCCCATGACTGAGCCACTGCGCATCGTTTTTGCCGGCACCCCGGAATTCGCCGCCGAACACCTCAAGGCCCTGCTGGACAGCCCTTACGAGATCGTTGCGGTCTACACCCAACCGGATCGCCCGGCCGGTCGTGGGCAAAAACTGATGCCGAGCCCGGTCAAACAGTTAGCGTTGGAAAACAATATCCAGGTGTTGCAGCCGCCGACCCTGCGCAACGCTGACGCTCAGGCCGAGCTCGCTGCGCTGAAACCTGACTTGATGGTGGTGGTCGCCTACGGCCTGATCCTGCCGCAAGCGGTGCTGGATATTCCGCGCCTGGGCTGCATCAACAGCCATGCCTCGCTGCTGCCGCGCTGGCGCGGTGCGGCGCCGATCCAGCGCGCCGTGGAAGCGGGCGATGCCGAGAGCGGCGTGACCGTGATGCGCATGGAGGCCGGCCTTGATACCGGGCCGATGCTGCTCAAGGTCGTGACCCCGATCAGCGCCGAAGACACCGGCGGCAGCCTCCATGATCGCCTCGCCGAAATGGGCCCGCCCGCTGTGGTGCAGGCGATTGCCGGTCTGGCCGCCGGCACCCTGGAAGGCGAAGTGCAGAATGATGAACTCGCCACCTACGCGCACAAACTGAACAAGGACGAAGCGCGCATCGACTGGAGCCGCCCGGCCGTTGAGCTGGAACGTCTGGTCCGTGCCTTCAATCCATGGCCGATCACCCACAGCACGCTCAACGGCGAAGCGCTGAAAGTGCTGGCGGCGACACTCGCCGAAGGCAAAGGCGCACCGGGCACGATTCTCGGCGCCAGCAAGGACGGCCTGCTCGTCGCCTGTGGCGAACAGGCCCTTTGCCTGACCCGCCTGCAATTGCCCGGCGGCAAGGCGCTGAACTTCAGCGATCTGTTCAACAGCCGTCGTGAGAAATTCGCCACAGGCATCGTGCTGGGCGCAGCGGTGGACGCGCAATGAACCCGCGTCTGGCCGCCGCCAAGGCACTCGCCGCTGTCCTCAGCGGCAAGGCTTCGCTCAACAGCTCCCTGCCGACACAACTGGACAAGGTCGAAGATCGCGATCGCGGTTTCACCCAGGACCTGGCGTTCGGCACCGCCCGTTGGCAGCCACGCTTGTCGGCGCTGGCGGAAAAACTGCTGCAGAAGCCGTTCAAGGCTGCGGACGCCGATGTCGAGGCGCTGCTGCTGGTCGGTCTCTATCAGTTGCTTTACACCCGCGTCCCGCCGCACGCCGCCATCGGCGAAACCGTCGGTTGCGCCGACAAGCTGAAAAAGCCGTGGGCCAAGGGCTTGCTCAACGCCGTACTGCGCAATGCCCAGCGCGAACATGAGGCGATCTTCGCCGAACTGGAACGCGATCCGGTGGTGCGCACCGCCCACCCGCGCTGGCTGCAAAAATCCCTGAAGGCCTTCTGGCCTGAGCAATGGGAAGCCATCTGCGAGGCCAACAACGCGCATCCGCCGATGATTCTGCGGGTCAACCGTCGTCATCACAGCCGTGACGCGTACCTGGGTCTGCTGACTGAAGCCGGGATCGCCGCGCAGCCGTGCACCTTCAGCCGTGACGGCATCGTGCTGGATGCTGCTGCCGACGTGCGCAGCCTGCCGGGCTTCGCCGAAGGCTGGATCAGCGTGCAGGACGAAGCCGCGCAACTGGCCGCCGACCTGCTCGACCTCGCGCCGGGCCAGCGAGTGCTGGACGCCTGCTGCGCACCGGGGGGCAAGACGTGCCACATCCTCGAAGCCGAACCGGCACTGGCCGGCGTGGTGGCGGTGGACCTGGAAGCCAAGCGTCTGGTGCGGGTGAAAGAAAACCTCGAACGCCTCGGTCTGAATGCTGAACTGATCGCCGCCGACGGTCGCGACACGGCAGCCTGGTGGGACGGCAAGCCGTTCCAGCGCATCCTGCTTGACGCGCCGTGCTCGGCCACCGGGGTGATCCGCCGTCATCCGGACATCAAGCTGACCCGTCAGGCCGACGACATCGCCGCCCTCGCGCAACTGCAAGGCGAACTGCTCGACGCGATGTGGAAAACCCTCGAAGTGGGCGGCATCCTGCTGTACGCCACCTGCTCGACCTTGCCGACCGAGAACACCGAAGTGATCGCCGCGTTCCTTGAGCGTACGCCGGGCGCACGGGAGCTGGATCTGGCCACCGCCGCCGGGATCAAGCAGCCCCATGGTCGCCAATTGCTGGCCCAGCAGGGCGGGCATGACGGGTTCTACTACGCCAAGCTGATCAAGATCGCTGCCGCGCGCGGCTAAACGGATTCAATGGAGTGACTGGATGAAAATCATCATCCTCGGTGCGGGACAGGTCGGCGGTTCGCTGGCTGAACATCTGGCCAGCGAGGCCAACGACATCACGGTGGTCGACACTGACGGCGACCGTCTGCGCGATCTTGGCGATCGCCTCGACATCCGCACCGTGCAGGGCCGTGGCTCGTTGCCGAACATTCTGCGTCAGGCCGGTGCCGACGACGCCGACATGCTGGTGGCGGTGACCAACAGCGACGAAACCAACATGGTCGCCTGCCAGGTCGCCCACACCCTGTTCCACACCCCGACCAAGATTGCCCGGGTGCGCGAAGCGTCGTACCTGACCCGCGAGGAGCAACTGTTCCAGAACGAGGCGATTCCGGTCGACGTGCTGATCAGTCCCGAGCAGGTCGTCACCAACTACATCAAGCGTCTGATCCAGCATCCCGGCGCCTTGCAGGTGATCGATTTCGCCGAAGGCCAGGCGCAACTCGTCGCGGTGCGCGCCTACTACGGCGGGCCGCTGGTGGGTCAGCAACTGCGCCAGTTGCGCGAACACATGCCGAATGTGGAAACGCGAGTCGCAGCAATTTTCCGCCGCGACCGACCAATTCTTCCCCAGGGCGATACGGTGATCGAGGCCGACGACGAAGTCTTCTTCATCGCCGCCCGTGAGAACATTCGCGCAGTCATGAGCGAAATGCGCCGTCTCGACGAAACCTACAAACGCATCGTCATCGCCGGTGGCGGGCAGATCGGCGAGCGGCTGGCCGAGGCCATCGAAAGCCGCTATCAGGTGAAGATCATCGAGATGAACCCGGCACGCTGCCGCTACCTCTCCGACACCCTCGACAGCACCGTGGTGCTGCAGGGCAGCGCGTCGGATCGCGACCTGCTGCTGGAAGAGAACATCGCCGACGCGGACATCTTCCTCGCGCTGACCAACGATGACGAAGCCAACATCATGTCGTCGCTGCTGGCCAAGCGTCTGGGCGCGAAGAAGGTGATGACGATCATCAACAACCCGGCCTACGTCGACCTGATCCAGGGCGGCGACATCGACATCGCCATCAGCCCGCAACTGGCGACCATCGGCACCTTGCTGGCCCACGTGCGGCGTGGCGATATCGTCAGCGTGCACTCATTGCGTCGGGGCGCGGCGGAGGCCATCGAAGCAGTTGCTCATGGCGACTCGAAGTCGAGCAAGGTCATCGGCAAGGCCATCGAAAACATCGCACTTCCACCGGGGACCACCATCGGCGCGATCATCCGCGATGAAGAAGTGATCATCGCCCACGACGACACGGTGATCGCTGCCGGGGACCATGTGATCCTGTTCCTTGTGGATAAAAAGCACATTCGCGACGTGGAGAAGCTGTTCCACGTGGGCCTGAGTTTCTTCTGACCGACCAAGAGGCGAGACCGATGATCGAATCCCTGGAAAAAATGCTCGCCAAGGGTGTGGATAACTCGCTGCTGCGCTTCGGCCTCGGCAAGGGTTATCTGGATCTGGGGGAGAACGCGAAGGCGGCAGAGCATTTGCAGCGTTGCGTCGGCTTCGATCCGAAGTATTCGGCGGCGTGGAAATTGTTGGGCAAGGCGCAGTTGGCGCTGGGTGACCTGGCGGCTGCGCGGCAGGCATGGGAGCAGGGGCTCGAAGCGGCCCGGGCCCATGGCGACAAGCAGGCCGAGAAGGAAATGACGGTGTTTCTGAAGAAGCTCGAACGGCAGAAGCCGTGACGGCTGTGGATAACCCGTTTGGTCAGGTTATCCACAAACGCACATCGCCGATCAGTACCAGCGCGCCTCGCCCGGCGGACGCTTCTTGAAGCGTTTCATGCTCCACATGTACTGGCTCGGGTAAGCCGCCACATAACGCTCGACGACTTTACTCATCGCTGCGCAGGAGGTTTCGGTGTCGGTGCTGTACATGGCTTCCGGCGCCGCTTCGAGGATCACCTTGTAGCCGGAACCGTCCGGCAGGCGCAGGGCGTGCAGGAATACGCCGACAGCTTTGCCCCCGGCGAGCATGTTCGGCACGAACTTGCTGGTCAGGGCCTGGGTGGCGAAGAACGGCACGAAGATCCCGGCGGATTCGGCCGGTTCCGGGTCCGCTGGAATCCCCACCTGACCGCCCTTGCGCACTTCCTTGATGACGCTGAGGATGCCTTCCTTGGTCGACGCGGCGACTTTGTTGCCCAGTTGCACGCGTTGTTTACGCAGCAATTCATCTACAGCCTTGAGCTTCGGCGGCCGGTAGAAAATGATCGGTTTGCACTGACTGCAATAGAAGTGGTTGAGCACTTCCCAGTTGCCCAGGTGACTGGTGATGCCGACCACGCCCTTGCCCGAGGCCAGCGCTTCTTTCAGCACATCGAGGCCTTCGACTTCGCGCACCAGATCGATGGAACGCTGGGCCGGCCAGATCCAGGCGCAGGCGCTTTCGGTCAGGGACTTGCCGATGTCTTTCAGGGTCTGGCCGACCAGACGCTCGCGTTCGGCCGGGTCCATCTGTGGAAAACATTTGGCCAGGTTGATCCGCACCACGTCGCGGGAACGGTTGGGGGTTTTCCACATGATCCAGCCGATCGCCGAACCCACGGCCTGCACGGCCCGCCACGGAAGCAGGGCAAACAGCCGCAGAGCGCCAACCAGCATGGCGCCTTTAAACTTTTCCACAGGTCACTCCTGATCTTGTGCTGTGCGCGAGGCGGCCATTCTAACCGGCGTTGACCAGCTGCGCGTAGCGGTCGCAGTCCTGAGTGTGGTCCATGACCATGCCAGAGGCCTGCATCAGCGCGTAGCAGATGGTCGGACCGACGAAGGTGAAACCGGCCTTTTTCAGGCCTTTGCTCATGGCCACGGCTTGCGGGGTGATGGCCGGGACTTCGCTGCGATCCTTGAAATGATTGATCACCGGGCGGTTATCCACAAACGACCAGAGGAACGCCACCGGATCCTCCAGCGCCAGCCAGGCCTGGGCATTACGCCGCGCGGCGTTGAGCTTGAGGCGGTTGCGGATGATCCCCGGATCGAGCATCAATTCGTCGATTTCCGCGTCGCTCATCTGTGCCACGCGCTGTACGTCGAAGCCGAACAACACCTCGCGATACCGCTCGCGCTTGCGCAGCACGGTGATCCACGAAAGCCCGGCCTGGAACCCTTCGAGCAAAAGCAACTCGAACAAACCCTGCGCATCGCGTAGCGGCGTGCCCCACTCCTGATCGTGGTAAGCCATGTACAGCGGATCTTCGTTGCACCAAAAGCAGCGTGGCATAAGGCTCCAGGGGGTGGAGGTGCGACTGAATCGGGTATACTCCCGCTCTTTAAATCGCAGCCCAAGAAACAGGTGAATTTCGTGAGCCAGCCTACGCCAGCCGTGCGTACCTTCCAAGACTTGATCCTCGCGCTCCAGCAATACTGGGCCGAGCAAGGTTGTGTGGTACTTCAGCCCTACGATATGGAAGTAGGCGCCGGCACTTTCCACACCGCGACATTCCTGCGCGCCATCGGCCCGGAAACCTGGAACGCCGCTTACGTGCAGCCAAGCCGCCGTCCGACTGACGGCCGTTACGGCGAAAACCCGAACCGTCTGCAGCACTACTACCAGTTCCAGGTAGTCCTGAAGCCGAACCCGGACAACTTCCAGGAGCTGTACCTGGGCTCCCTCAAGCATGTCGGCCTGGACCCGCTGGTCCACGACATCCGCTTCGTCGAAGACAACTGGGAATCGCCGACCCTCGGCGCCTGGGGTCTGGGCTGGGAAGTCTGGCTGAACGGCATGGAAGTGACCCAGTTCACTTACTTCCAGCAGGCGGGCGGCATCGAGTGCTACCCGGTGACCGGCGAGATCACCTACGGTCTCGAGCGTCTGGCCATGTACCTGCAGGGCGTGGACTCGGTCTACGACCTGGTCTGGGCTGACGGTCCGTTCGGTAAAGTGACCTACGGCGACGTGTTCCACCAGAACGAAGTGGAGCAGTCCACCTACAACTTCGAACACGCCAACGTCGACAAGCTGTTCGAACTGTTCGATTTCTATGAAAGCGAAGCCAAGCGCCTGATCGAGCTCGACCAGCCGCTGCCGTTGCCAAGCTACGAAATGGTCCTGAAGGCTTCGCACACCTTCAACCTGCTGGACGCACGCCGGGCGATCTCGGTGACCGCGCGTCAGCAATACATTCTGCGCGTTCGCACCCTGGCGCGTTCCGTCGCCCAAGCCTACCTGCTGGCTCGCGCCAAGCTGGGCTTCCCGATGGCAACCCCGGACCTGCGTGACGAAGTACTGGCCAAGCTGGAGGCTGCACAATGAGTGCTCAAGATTTTCTGGTTGAACTGGGCACCGAAGAACTGCCACCCAAAGCCCTGAACACCCTGGCCGAAGCGTTCCTGGCCGGTATCGACAAGGGCCTGCAAGCTGCCGGCCTGAATTACGAGACCAAAACCGTCTACGCCGCGCCGCGTCGTCTGGCTGTGCTGATCACCGCGCTGGCCACCCAGCAGCCGGATCGCAGCATCAACCTCGACGGCCCGCCGCGTCAGGCTGCATTCGATGCCGAAGGCAACCCGACTCAAGCGGCACTGGGCTTTGCCAAGAAATGCGGCGTCGAGCTGAGCGAAATCGACCAGAGCGGTCCGAAACTGCGCTACAGCCAGAACATCGCCGGCAAGCCGACCGCCAGCCTGCTGCCGACCATCGTCGAAGACTCGCTGAACGACCTGCCGATCCCGAAACGCATGCGTTGGGGTGCGCGCAAGGAAGAGTTCGTGCGTCCGACCCAGTGGCTGGTGATGCTGCTCGGCGACCAGGTCATCGACTGCACGATCCTCGCGCAGAAGGCTGGCCGTGAATCCCGTGGCCACCGTTTCCACCACCCGGAAAGCGTGCGCATCGGTTCGCCGTCGAGCTACCTGGCCGACCTGCGTGCCGCGTACGTGCTGGCCGACGCCAACGAGCGTCGCGAGATCATCAGCAAGCGCACCGAAGAGCTGGCGACCCGTCAGGAAGGCACTGCGATCGTGCCGCCGGCGCTGCTCGACGAAGTGACCGCGCTGGTCGAGTGGCCAGTGCCGCTGGTGTGCTCGTTCGAGGAACGTTTCCTCGACGTGCCGCAGGAAGCGCTGATCACCACCATGCAGGACAACCAGAAGTACTTCTGCCTGCTGGATGCCGACGGCAAGTTGCTGCCACGTTTCATCACTGTGGCCAACATCGAATCCAAAGACCCGCAGCAGATCATCGCCGGTAACGAGAAGGTGGTTCGCCCACGTCTGACGGACGCCGAGTTCTTCTTCAAGCAGGACAAGAAGCAGAAGCTCGAAGCGTTCAACGATCGCCTGCAGAACGTGGTGTTCCAGGAAAAACTCGGCAGCGTCTACGACAAGGCCGAGCGCGTGTCGAAACTGGCGGCGTACATCGCCGCACGCATCGGCGGCAACGCTTCGTGGGCTGCCCGCGCAGGCCTGCTGTCCAAGTGCGACCTGGCCACCGAAATGGTCGGCGAGTTCCCGGAGATGCAAGGTGTCGCCGGCTACTACTACGCCCTCAATGACGGCGAGCCGGAAGACGTTGCCCTGGCGCTGAACGAGCAGTACATGCCGCGCGGTGCCGGCGCTGAACTGCCAGCCACCCTGACCGGTGCGGCCGTGGCCATTGCCGACAAGCTCGACACCCTGGTCGGCATCTTCGGCATCGGCATGCTGCCGACCGGCAGCAAAGACCCGTATGCCCTGCGCCGTGCGGCACTGGGCGTGTTGCGGATCCTGATCGAGAAACAACTGGATCTGGACCTGAACGACGCCGTGGCGTTCGCCGTGAATGCGTTCGGTGCCAAGGTCAAGGCTGCCGGCCTGAACGACGCGGTGCTGGAGTTCATCTTCGACCGTCTGCGTGCACGATACGAAGACGAAGGCGTAGATGTCGCCACCTACCTGTCGGTACGTGCCCTGAAGCCGGGTTCGGCGCTGGACTTCGACCAGCGTGTGCAAGCGGTTCAGGCCTTCCGCAAACTGCCGGAAGCGGCAGCGCTGGCGGCGGTGAACAAGCGTGTGTCGAACCTGCTGAGCAAGGTGGAAGGCTCGGTTCCGACCGAAGTCCAGGCCAAGTACTTCGACAACGCCAACGAGTTCTCGCTGTACTCGGCGATCCAGCAAGCGGACCAGGCTGTACAGCCAATGGCTGCGGCGCGTCAGTACAACGAATCGCTGGCACGCCTGGCCGCCCTGCGCGAGCCGGTGGACGCGTTCTTCGACGCGGTGATGGTCAATGCCGAAGACGCCAATGTGCGGGCCAACCGTTACGCGCTGCTGGCGCGTCTGCGTGG
Source organism: Pseudomonas sp. GM25 (assembly GCF_000282255.1). Classification (NCBI taxonomy): domain Bacteria; kingdom Pseudomonadati; phylum Pseudomonadota; class Gammaproteobacteria; order Pseudomonadales; family Pseudomonadaceae; genus Pseudomonas; species Pseudomonas sp. GM25. Next base: position 113,093 of record NZ_AKJQ01000035.1, read on the forward strand.
CCTGTTCCTGGGCGTTGCCGACATTTCGCTGCTGGGTTGAGGGATTGCTGTTGAAACTGCTGATTCTCGATCGGGACGGAGTGATCAATTACGACTCCGACGCTTATATCAAGTCGGTGGAAGAGTGGATTCCACTGCCCGGCTCGATCGAAGCGATTGCGCAGTTGAGCAAGGCCGGCTGGACGGTGGCAGTCGCCACCAACCAGTCGGGCATTGCTCGCGGCTACTACGACCTCGCCACCCTGGATGCCATGCACGCGCGCCTGCGCGAACTGGTGGCGGAGCAGGGCGGTGAAGTCGGGCTGATCGTGTATTGCCCGCATGGGCCGGACGAAGGTTGCGACTGCCGCAAGCCGAAACCGGGGATGTTGAAAACCATCGCGCAGCATTACAACGTCTCGCTGACGAATGTCTGGTTCGTCGGCGACAGCCTTGGTGACCTGGAGGCCGCCAAAGCCGTCGATTCACAGCCCGTTTTGGTAAAGACCGGGAAAGGCGAAAAGACTCAGGCCAAGACCTTGCCGGTGGGCACCCTGATTTTTGACGATCTCGCGGCGATTGCCGCAGAACTTATCCACAACTAGAGTACTTCTGAAGTTCCTGACCAGGGATTGATCGGGAGTGCGCTTGAACAGTCGGGCATTGCCCGTAACGGTAAACGTCGCCATGTCGATACTGCAGGCCATCAGAATCTTCCTCTTTTACCTGCTGCTGGGCACCACCGCTCTGCTGTGGTGCAGCCTGAGCTTTTTTATCGCGCCCTTTCTGCCGTTCAAGGCGCGCTATCGCTTCATCAACGTGTACTGGTGCCGTTGCGCCTTGTGGTTGACCAAGGTGTTCCTCGGTATCCGTTACGAAATCAAAGGCGCGGAAAACGTGCCTGACCAGCCCTGCGTGATTCAGTCGAACCACCAGAGCACCTGGGAGACGTTCTTTCTCTCCGCTTATTTCTCGCCCTTGAGCCAGGTGCTCAAGCGCGAATTGCTGTATGTGCCGTTCTTCGGCTGGGCGATGGCCATGCTGCGGCCGATCGCGATTGACCGCGACAACCCGAAAGCCGCCCTCAAGCAGGTCGCGGCGAAGGGTGACGAGCTGCTCAAGGACAATGTCTGGGTGCTGATCTTCCCCGAAGGCACTCGCGTTCCCCACGGCACCATCGGCAAGTTCTCCCGCAGTGGCAGCGCATTGGCGGTGAATGCGGCGCTTCCGGTGCTGCCGATTGCGCACAATGCCGGCAAGTTCTGGCCGAAAATCGGTTGGGGTAAAAAGCCCGGCGTAATCACTGTGGTGATCGGAGAGCCGATGTATGCCGAGGGCAGTGGCCCCCGTGCCATCGCCGATCTGAATGACCGGGTGCAGGCGTGGAACGAGAAGACTCAACGGGAAATGGGCTCGCTGCCTCCGGCCCCTGAGGCACCGGCTGCGAACGATCAGATCGCTGTCTGAGATTTGTGGATAACCTGTGTACGGTTTGTTCGAAAAGTCCCGAATTATCAAATTAAGTGACTGATTTACTTATATATTTCCGAAACTGATAAAACGCCGTAAAAGGTGCATAAGTTTTTTTCGGAAGTAAGGAAACCGGCTGATATAGCCGGTTTTTTTATGCCTGCTCTTCGGCGATCAGCGGCAGCTCCAGACGGAACGTAGTGCCTTGATCGACCACGCTCAGGCACTCGATCCGGCCGCCATGGTGATCCACCACGGCTTTGACCATCGACAATCCAAGGCCCACACCGTCGATGCCCTGTGCAGAAGAAAAGCGCCGGTACTGGCTGAACAGATCGGGCAGTTCCTCTGCAGCGATGCCTTTGCCTTGATCGGTCAGTTCACAACTCAGCCAGTCATCGTGGCAGCTGACACGCATATCAACCGTGGATCCGGCAGGGCTGTACTTGATTGCATTTTCCAGCAGGTTGAACAGTGCACGGGTCAGCAAGCCCTGATCTGCCAGGATCAAGCGCTCCTGGGATTGTTCGTCCATGTCACTCGAGAGCTCGATGCGTTTTTGCTGGGCGATGGGCAGTGCCTGATCCAGCACGTCCATGACCAGCATCCCGAACAGGCTCGGTTGAAACTGATACGCCTCGGATTCGGCCCGGGCCAACAGAACGAAGCCGTCGGTGAGTTCCAGCGCCCGGCGTACCTGGCGCTCAATCTGTTCGAACAGCGGCGAATCCGTTCCCGTTTGATGCCGGTGTACCTCGAGCAGGGCAAGAATCGCCGAATGAGGGGCACGCAGGTCATGGGACAGAAAGCGCAGCAACACACCGCGCTGTTCCTCGGCGGCGCGTTCGGCGCTCAGGTCAGTGAGACTCAGAAGCCAGCCGATCGGAAGGTCGCCATCGACCGGTAACAACGCGGCGCGCTCCAGGCGCAGGCTACGCTCCTTGTGATCACGAAACTCCAGCAGAGGCAGCTCGGATAGCGGCGGGCGCGACTCTGTGGACAACTCCGGATAGCCCAGGCTCGCCAGTTGATCGAGCACATCCTCGCCCACCAGATTGTGATCGAACAGGCTCCGGGCCTTGCGATTACCCAGCAAGACTTGCCCTCGTGGATCGCTGATCAGGGTCGCGACGGGCAGATATTCCAGCCCGTCGGCAATGAATCGGCGGGTATCGCGGGTGCGGCTCATGGCTTGCTCAAGTGCCATGATCTGCCCCTGCAAGCGGTCGGCGCTGGGAAACTGCGCCCGACGTCGTTCGGGAAAGACTTTCGGTTCACTGTCCAGCCGCGCCAGCTCCCAGCCGAAGTAGGTGAGCACCACGCTCAGGCGCCGCCAGTTCCAGATCAGATAGCCGAACAGCATGCCGAGCGCCGCAGGCGTCGGCGACCACCAACGCCGCATTTCAGCCAGGCCTGCACTGGTCAACAGCACGCAGGCAATTCCGCCCAATGTCAGCCAGAGCGCCAGACGCGGACGCCACAGCAGCAATCCAAGTACGCACGCGACCATGGCTACCGAGAGTCCCGCGCCCATCAACGGCGCCGGATCATGCAAATTGATCTGCGCGCGCCAGGAAAGCAGTGCAGTCAGCGGCAACAGCACTAGACTTATCCACACCCACTCGCGCACCAGTTGCCGGAACAAACGCTGAACCTGGCTGGGTACGCGGCTTTCGTGTCGGCGCTGGTTATTCATGGGAAACAGGGCAGGGCGGGTTGAATGGTTTCATAGGCGGCCGGTCTGAGGACGTAGACCCGAAGAATCATAGCGGCTCACCCCACGGCGTGCCGCTTACTTTCACTGCATGGAGTGAGCCGATCCGGTCGGCACCCATTGCCCGAGCGACAAGGAACCACCGCGTATGCGCGTTGCGATACTGGACGATGAACCCGCCGAACTGCGCCGGGTCGAGCAGACCCTGCAACAAATGGCTGAAGCCGGAGGACAGCCCTGGTCACTGCACAGCTTCGAAAGCGGTGAAGACCTGCTGCGACAGTTGCGCCGGGAAACCTTCGACCTGCTGATCCTCGACTGGCAACTGCCCGACCTCACTGGCCTGGCGCTGCTGCGCTGGACCCGCGAACACATGGAAGCCCCGCCGGCGGCCATCATGCTCACCAGCCGCGACGGTGAAAGCGACATCGTTCAGGCCCTGAATGCCGGGGCCGACGACTATGTCAGCAAGCCGTTTCGGCCCAATGAACTGAAGGCCCGCGTGGCGGCGGTACTGCGCCGGCACAGCCTGCAACGTAGCGCCCCGGCGGAAGTCCTGCGTTTCAACGACCTGGTGTTCGACGACGCCGAACTCACCGTCACCCGCGACGGGAAACCGATCGTCATGACCGAACGTGAATATCGTCTCGCCCATTGCCTGTTCAGTAACCTTGGACGACCGCTGTCACGGGACTATCTGTACGAACGATTCTGGCCCCATGAAGAGATGTCGACATCGCGACCGCTGGACACCCATATCTATCGCCTGCGCAACAAGCTCGGGCTGACGGCGGATCGGGGTTGGCAGTTGCTGACGATTTATGGGTATGGGTATCGGTTGGAGAGTGTGGCGGCAGGCAGCGAGTAAACCTGGAACGAAGAGTTCACTGTAATTTCTTGGCTGCGGACTCAATCTCTTTAATGCAGGGAGCCGGACCCCGACAAAACCATTTTGGTGACGTCAACAAAATGGTCCGTGATGCGATGATTACTGTGTTCGCAGGCTTGCACGGCTTTGCTAATGACGTTTTCGAAGTTTCGCCAATCACGGTACTCCAGCAGAGGGGCGAGCTCTCGGGCGGAGCAGAATTCAAAGCCATCTTCCGATTGGTGCTTCAGGTCTTCGAAAGACCGGTGCTGCTCGCTCAAGGTAAATCCTCCGCGGATTGAGGTGATCTGAATCCTTCCTTTGACATGGAAGAGATTCACACTGACACCTCCATAGAATCAATGGTGGCTTACAAATGCATACATTGTTGTCGGAAAAAGACCGTCGGTTTAGTGGTGCATTCGAACATAAAAAAACCCGATGAATCAGAGATCCACCGGGCTTGGTATGACTTCGGTTATGCGTGCAAAGGGATCAGAAGTCCAAGTTGGACACCGCCAGGGCATTGCTCTCGATGAAGTCACGGCGAGGTTCGACCGCATCACCCATCAGGGTGTTGAAGATCTGGTCTGCGCCGATGGCGTCTTCGATGGTGACTTTCAGCATGCGGCGCACACTTGGGTCCATGGTGGTTTCCCACAGCTGATCCGGGTTCATTTCGCCCAGACCTTTGTATCGCTGGATGGTGTGACGCTTGGTGCTTTCGGCCATCAGCCAGTCCAGGGCTTCCTTGAACTCGGTGACCGCTTTCTTGCGCTCGCCACGCTGGATGTACGCGCCGTCGTCGAGCAGGGTGCTCAGTTGAGCACCGAGGGTGACGACGGTCTTGTAGTCGTTGCTGCCGAAGAAGTCGCGGTTGAAGGTGACGTAGTTCGACAGGCCGTGGGAGATCAGTTCGACCTCCGGCAGCCATACACCACGTTCACGGTCTTCACGCAGGCTGGCCTTGTAGACCAAGCCCGACTTCTCGACGGTGCGCAGACGGACTTCGTACTGGGCCAGCCAATCCTGCATCTTCGCGTGGTCGCCGAGCATTTCCAGGCTGACGGCCGGCAGATAGATGAAGTGCTCGGTCAGCTCCTGCGGGTACAGGCGCGACAGTCGCTTGAGGGTCTTCATCACCATGCGGAAGTCGTTCACCAGACGTTCCAGCGCTTCACCGGAAATGCCCGGGGCGTCTTCGTTCAGGTGCAGGCTCGCATCTTCCAGGGCCGACTGCGTCATGTACTCTTCCATGGCGTCGTCGTCTTTGATGTATTGCTCTTGCTTGCCTTTCTTGACCTTGTACAGCGGCGGCTGGGCAATGTAGATGTAGCCGCGCTCGATCAGCTCCGGCAACTGACGGAAGAAGAAGGTCAGCAACAGGGTACGGATGTGCGAACCGTCGACGTCAGCATCGGTCATGATGATGATGTTGTGATAGCGCAACTTGTCGATGTTGTACTCTTCGCGACCGATACCGCAGCCAAGCGCGGTGATCAGGGTGCCCACTTCCTGGGACGAGATCATCTTGTCGAAACGTGCTTTCTCGACGTTTAGGATCTTGCCCTTCAGCGGCAGGATGGCCTGGGTCTTGCGGTTACGTCCCTGCTTGGCAGAGCCGCCCGCGGAGTCACCTTCCACGAGGTACAGTTCGGACAGCGCCGGGTCTTTTTCCTGGCAGTCAGCGAGTTTGCCTGGCAGGCCGGCGATGTCCAGCGCGCCTTTGCGGCGGGTCATCTCACGGGCCTTGCGCGCCGCTTCACGGGCACGGGCAGCGTCGATCATCTTGCCGACGACCAGTTTGGCTTCGTTCGGGTTTTCCAGCAGGAAGTCGGAGAAGTACTTGCCCATTTCCTGTTCGACCGCGGTCTTCACTTCGGAAGACACCAGCTTGTCTTTGGTCTGGGAGCTGAACTTCGGATCCGGCACCTTCACCGAGATGATCGCGGTCAGGCCTTCACGGGCATCGTCACCGGTGGTGGCGACTTTGTGCTTCTTCGCCAGACCTTCCTGCTCGATGTAGTTGTTCAGGTTACGCGTCAGTGCGGAACGGAAGCCCACCAGGTGGGTGCCGCCGTCGCGCTGCGGAATGTTGTTGGTGAAGCACAACAGGTTCTCGTTGAAGCTGTCGTTCCACTGCAGGGCGATTTCCACGCCGATGCCGTCTTCACGCTGGATGTTGAAGTGGAACACCTGGTTGACCGCAGTCTTGTTGGTGTTCAGGTATTCAACGAACGCACGCAGTCCGCCTTCGTACTTGAACAGTTCTTCCTTGCCGCTGCGCTCGTCCTTGAGGACGATGCCGACACCGGAGTTGAGGAAGGACAGTTCACGAATACGCTTGGCCAGGATGTCCCAGCTGAAGTGAATGTTCTTGAAGGTTTCGCTGGAAGCCTTGAAGTGAATCTGGGTACCGGTGGTTTCGCTGTCGCCAACGATCGCCATCGGTGCCTGAGGTACACCGTGGACGTAGGTCTGTTCCCAGATCTTGCCGCTGCGACGCACGGTCAGTACCAGTTCTTCGGACAGCGCGTTCACAACCGAAACACCTACACCGTGCAGACCGCCGGATACCTTGTAGGAGTTGTCGTCGAACTTACCGCCGGCGTGGAGGACGGTCATGATGACCTCGGCGGCGGAAACGCCTTCCTCCTTGTGCACGTCTACCGGGATACCACGGCCGTTGTCTTTAACGGTGATGGACTCATCCGGGTGGATGATGATGCTGATGTCGTCGCAGTGGCCGGCGAGGGCTTCGTCGATCGAGTTGTCGACCACCTCGAACACCATGTGGTGCAGACCGCTGCCATCGTCGGTGTCACCAATGTACATACCGGGACGTTTGCGCACGGCATCCAGGCCTTTCAGCACTTTAATGCTCGATGAGTCGTACGTATTTTCTTCGCTCAATGCCTTCACTCCCGATGGTCGTGGGTCTGGGTGATACGGCCCTGTTCCACGTGGAACAGAGCGACTGGCGTTTCCGTCTGCCAGCCTTCCCTCAATAATTCGTGATCTACACAGGTGATAAAAACCTGGCAGCGTAAGTCTTCCAGCAGGCGGCACAGCGCGCGACGGTGGCTCTCGTCCAGTTCGGACGGCAAGTCATCCACCAGATAAATACACTGGCCGCGTCGGGCCTGGCTCACCAGATGCCCCTGGGCAATCCGCAACGCACAGACCACCAACTTCTGCTGACCCCGGGACAGGATGTCCGCGGCGTTGTGTGCGCCCAATCTAAGACGCAAGTCAGCCCGTTGTGGCCCGGCCTGGGTATGACCCATTTGCTGGTCCCGTTGCACGGATCCGGCGAGTACAGCGCTCAATTCCCGGTCCTTGTCCCAGCCTCGGTAATAGCTGAGCGTCAAACCTTCGAGCTCAACCAGTTCGCTCAAGGTTTGTTCAAAGACTGGTTTCAAGGCTTTGATGTAAGCGCGGCGGTATTCATCGATTTCAGCGCTGGCCTGGCACAGTTCCCTGTCCCAAACCGCTTGCGAAACGGCGTCAAGTGTACCATGCCGCAGCCAGGAGTTTCTCTGGCGCAAGGCCTTCTGCAAACGCTGCCAGGTGGCCATGAACCGCGGCTCGACGTGGAACACCCCCCAGTCGAGGAACTGCCGGCGAATCTTCGGCGCGCCTTCCAGCAGGCGAAAGCTGTCGGGGTTGATCAACTGCAGCGGCAGGATCTCCGCCAGTTGCGCAGCGCTACGAGCGTTCTGACCGTCGATGCGGATCTGGAACTCGCCCTGACGGTCGCGGGATATCCCCAATGCGCTGTGGCCACCCTCGGCGAGCTCGACCTGACCGAATACGGTGCAAGCGAGTTGCTCGTACTGGATGACCGGCAACAGCCGCGTGCTACGAAACGAACGGGCAAGCCCCAGCAGGTGAATGGCTTCCAGAACACTGGTTTTGCCGCTGCCGTTGGCGCCGTAAAGAATGTTGATTCGGGGAGAGGGGGAGATGGTCACCGGGTGCAGATTGCGCACCGCGGTGACCGAGACGCGACTTAGCGACATCCAGAGTCAGCTGATTACAGACGCATCGGCATGACAACGTAAGCCGAATCGTCATTGTCGGACTCTTGCACCAGCGCACTGCTGTTGGAGTCGGACAGGATCAGACGAACCTGCTCGGTGGTCATCACGCCCAGCACGTCCAGCAGATAGCTGACGTTGAAGCCGATTTCCAGGGAGCCGCCGTTGTATTCCACGCCTACTTCTTCTTCCGCTTCTTCCTGCTCCGGGTTGTTGGCCTGGATTTTCAACTGACCGCTGGCCAGTTGCAGACGGATACCGCGGTACTTCTCGTTGGACAGAATCGCGGTACGGCTGAACGCTTCGCGCAGCGCCTGACGATCGCCCAGAACCAGCTTGTCGCCGCCTTTTGGCAGAACGCGCTCGTAGTCCGGGAACTTGCCGTCGACCAGTTTCGAGGTGAAGGTGAATTCGCCGGTGGTCGCACGGATGTGGTGCTGACCCAGGACGATGCTGACGTTACCGTCCGGCTCGGTGAGCAGACGTGCCAGTTCGAGAATGCCTTTACGCGGCACGATCACCTGATGGCGTTCCTGCTGACCGATGTCGGCCTGCATCGAGCACATGGCCAGACGGTGACCGTCAGTGGCGACGGCACGGATCACACCGGTCGACACTTCCAGCAACATGCCGTTGAGGTAGTAACGCACGTCCTGCTGGGCCATGGCGAAACTGGTGCGTTCGATCAGGCGACGCAGCTTGCTCTGTTCCAGGCTGGTGGTCAGCGAACCCGGGCCTTCTTCCACAGTCGGGAAATCGTTGGCCGGCAGGGTCGACAGGGTGAAACGGCTACGACCGGCTTTCACCACCAGCTTCTGCTCGTCGACCTTGATGTCGATCAGCGCATCGTTCGGCAGGCTCTTGCAGATATCCATCAGCTTGCGCGCCGGCACGGTGATGGAACCTGTTTCAGCCGGCTCCTCGAGTTGCACGCGACCGACCAGCTCGACTTCCAGGTCGGTACCGGTCAGCGACAGTTGCTGGCCATCGACAACCAGCAGCACGTTGGACAGTACCGGCAAGGTCTGTCGGCGCTCGACGACGCCTGCGACCAGTTGCAGGGGTTTCAACAGGGCTTCGCGTTGAATGGTGAAATGCATGGTCTAGTCCCTTGCCTTAATAAGCTGCGCTGGTGTTCATCAAGTGGTCAGTGTACGCAGCAGGTTCTTGTAGTCCTCGCGGATGTCCGCGTCGGATTCCTTAAGTTCGTTGATCTTGCGGCAGGCGTGCAACACGGTCGTGTGGTCGCGGCCGCCAAACACATCGCCGATTTCCGGCAGGCTGTGGTTGGTCAGTTCCTTGGACAATGCCATGGCCACCTGACGCGGACGAGCGACCGAACGCGAACGGCGCTTGGACAGCAAGTCGGAGATCTTGATCTTGTAGTACTCGGCGACGGTGCGCTGAATGTTATCCACAGAGACCAGTTTGTCCTGCAGCGCCAACAGGTCTTTCAGGGATTCGCGAATCAACTCGATGGTGATGTCGCGGCCCATGAAGTGCGAGTGGGCGATCACGCGTTTCAGCGCGCCTTCCAGCTCACGGACGTTGGAGCGAATGCGTTGGGCAATGAAGAACGCCGCATCGTGTGGCAACTCGACTTTGGCCTGGTCGGCCTTCTTCATCAAGATCGCGACGCGGGTTTCCAGCTCCGGCGGCTCGACGGCAACCGTCAGGCCCCAGCCGAAGCGGGATTTGAGGCGCTCTTCAAGGCCTTCGATTTCTTTCGGGTAGCGGTCACTGGTGAGAATGACCTGCTGGCCACCTTCAAGCAGGGCGTTGAAGGTGTGGAAAAACTCTTCCTGGGAACGTTCCTTGCGGGCGAAGAACTGAATGTCGTCGATCAGCAGAGCGTCCACCGAACGGTAGAAACGCTTGAACTCGTTGATCGCGTTCAGTTGCAGTGCCTTGACCATGTCGGCCACGAAACGCTCGGAATGCAGGTACACGACCTTGGCATTCGGGTTCTTCTTTAATAGATGGTTACCCACCGCGTGCATCAAGTGAGTCTTACCCAGACCCACGCCACCATAAAGGAAGAGCGGGTTGTAGCCGTGCTTCGGGTTGTCTGCCACCTGCCAGGCCGCCGCGCGGGCGAGCTGGTTGGATTTACCTTCGACGAAGTTCTCGAAGGTGAAGGTGCGGTTGAGGTAGCTGGTGTGCTTGAGCGCGCCTTCGACCTGCACGGTGCGCTGTTCGGCGCGCACCGGGGCCTGTTGCGACGCGGCACCGGCCATCGGATCGAAGCTGTCGCGGGACGGCTCTTCACTGATTTCTTCGGTTTTCTGCGTCGAGCGCTTGGTCGGCGCAGGCGTCGGAGCTGGTGCTGGCGCACTGGCCGGCGCGGTATTGGCCTGAGCCTGGGACACTTGCGCAGCAGCCAATGGCGCATTCGGTGCGGCACGCGGCGCCGAACTGCGTTTGCTGCCTATTAATAAGGAGAGCGACGGTGCCAGACCGTTGCCATGCTCATCCAGCAGTTCAAGGACGCGCCCCAGGTACTTTTCGTTGACCCAGTCCAGAACAAAACGGTTCGGTGCGTAGACGCGCAACTCGTCGCCTTCGGCTTCGACCTGTAGTGGACGGATCCAGGTGTTGAATTGTTGGGCAGGCAGCTCTTCGCGCAAAAGCTCCACGCACTGCTGCCAAAGTTCCACTGACACGGATATCCCCTAAGTTGAAAGCCGGTGAGGCAAAAACAAGCGGCCATTGTAGCGGCCAGTCGTCCACTTATCCACATGCAGGTTGCCCGGTGGACATGATTTATCAATGCGTTAAACGCGAAAAAGGCGACCGACGGTATGTGCATAAGCTCTGTGGATAACCCTATCTGAGCACACTGGACAACTGGGGGCGAAAGTCGGTGGATAACCAGCCTGTGGATAACCACCTATTTCACACACAGGTTATCCGACAGCGCAGCACAGGCTGAACACGGTTTTCCACTGTAGTTGTCATTCTCTGTACATCGCTTGAAACAAGGCCTTGAGCCAGTTATCCACAGAGAACCGTGTACCTAGCTTTTACAAGCTTTACAGAAAAGCTTTAAATAATTCCCTTCTTTATTTTTATCTTTGGCAAACCGGGTAATCAGGTTCTGTCAGCTCCGAAGATCTATTTATAAGGAAACGTTGGTTGGAAATTGACCTATTGGCTTGCTTTCTCTAGAATCCCCGGTCTCTTAAAACGGGGGCCATTCCGGCCCGTTGTGGACGAACCAGGTAACACGACATGAAACGTACTTTCCAACCAAGCACTATCAAACGCGCTCGTACCCACGGTTTCCGTGCTCGCATGGCTACCAAGAACGGTCGTGCCGTACTGTCGCGTCGTCGCGCCAAAGGCCGCGCACGTCTGGCAGTTTGATAATCCGGCACTGGAGGTGAGTCAGGACTTCAGTCGGGAAAAGCGTCTGCTTACTCCCCGGCATTTCAAGGCAGTCTTTGACTCCCCTACCGGCAAGGTTCCGGGGAAAAATCTCCTGCTCCTTGCGCGCAACAACGATCTCGATCACCCCCGTCTCGGGCTGGTTATCGGGAAAAAGAGCGTCAAGCTCTCCGTCGAGCGCAATCGCCTCAAACGTCTTATGCGCGAATCGTTTCGCCTGCACCAGGATTCACTGGTCGGCTGGGACATCGTTATCGTCGCGCGCAAAGGTTTGGGTGACGTAGAAAACCCCGAATTGATTCAGCATTTCGGCAAACTCTGGAAACGTCTGGCACGCAACAAGCCGGTACCAGCAGTCAAAACCGAAACTGTAGGGGTAGACAGTCCAGATGCGTAAACTGGCACTCGTTCCGATCCAGTTTTATCGCTACGCCATTAGTCCCCTGATGGCCAGTCACTGTCGTTTCTACCCCAGTTGTTCTTGCTACGCGTATGAAGCCATCGAAAATCATGGCCTTCTGCGCGGTGGCTGGCTGACCTTTCGTCGTTTAGGTCGCTGTCATCCGTGGAATCCCGGTGGTTATGACCCGGTTCCACCTATCCCTACCTCCCGTTCTTCTTCGATGGCCGAGTAATCATGGATATCAAACGCACGATCCTGATCGTCGCCCTGGCAATCGTGTCCTACGTCATGGTCCTTAAATGGAACCAGGACTATGGCCAGGCTGCCCTGCCGACTCAGAATGTTGCTTCCAGTACGACTACATCCGGTTTGCCGGACACCGCCACTGGCAATAATGCTGCTGCCAGTGACGATATTCCGCGCGCCGCAAGCGATACCAGCGCACCTGCCGAAACGCCGGTCGCCGTCAGCAAGGATCTGATCCAGATTAAGACCGACGTGCTCGATCTCGCGATCGATCCACAAGGTGGTGACGTTGCACAGCTGACCTTGCCGCTGTATCCACGTCGTCAGGATCGTCCGGACGTTCCGTTCCAGCTGTTCGACAACGGTGGCGAACGTACTTATCTGGCACAGAGCGGTCTGATTGGCACCAACGGTCCGGATGCAAACCCGGCCGGTCGCCCGATCTACTCCTCGGAGAAGAAGACTTATCAACTGGCTGACGGTCAGGACCAACTGGTCGTCGACCTGAAATTCAGCAAGGACGGCGTCAATTACATCAAGCGTTTCACTCTGAAACGTGGCCTGTATGACGTGACCGTTACTTATCTGATCGACAACCAGAGCGCTCAGCCTTGGTCCGGTTCGATGTTCGCCCAGCTGAAACGCGATGCCAGCGCCGATCCTTCGTCGACAACTGCTACCGGTACCGCGACTTACCTGGGCGCCGCCCTGTGGACAAGTTCCGAGCCGTACAAGAAAGTGTCCATGAAGGACATGGACAAAGGTCAGCTCAAGGAAACCGTCACTGGTGGCTGGGTAGCCTGGCTGCAACACTACTTCGTGACTGCATGGGTTGCTCCGAAGGGCGAAAACAACATCGTCCAGACCCGTAAAGACAGCAAAGGCAACTACATCATCGGTTACACCGGTCCTTCGTTGACCGCTGCACCGGGTGCGAAAGTCGAGACCAGCGCTGTTCTTTACGCCGGTCCGAAAAGCCAGGCGGTGCTGAAAGAGTTGTCCCCAGGTCTGGAACTGACTGTCGACTACGGCATTCTGTGGTTCATTGCCCAGCCAATCTTCTGGCTGCTGCAACATATCCACAGCATCGTCGGCAACTGGGGCTGGTCGATCATCTTCCTGACCATGCTGATCAAAGGGATCTTCTTCCCGCTGTCGGCCGCCAGCTACAAGTCGATGGCCCGCATGCGCGCCGTGGCTCCGAAACTGGCTGCACTGAAAGAGCAACATGGCGATGACCGGCAGAAAATGTCGCAAGCCATGATGGAGCTGTACAAGAAAGAGAAGATCAATCCGCTGGGTGGCTGCTTGCCGATCCTGGTGCAGATGCCGGTTTTCCTTTCGCTGTACTGGGTTCTGCTGGAAAGCGTGGAAATGCGCCAGGCGCCGTTCATGCTGTGGATTACCGACCTGTCGATCAAGGATCCGTTCTTCATCCTGCCGATCATCATGGGCGCGACCATGTTCATCCAGCAGCGTCTGAACCCTACACCTCCGGATCCGATGCAGGCCAAGGTGATGAAAATGATGCCGATCATCTTCACCTTCTTCTTCCTGTGGTTCCCGGCGGGTCTGGTGCTGTACTGGGTTGTGAACAACTGCCTGTCGATTGCCCAACAGTGGTACATCACGCGTAAGATCGAAGCGGCGACGAAAAAAGCCGAGGCGTAACTTACTCTGTGGATAACACCACTCAAAACGCCCCCTAGTGGGGCGTTTTGCTATCTGCCATTTTTGTCTGGATACCGGTTTATGAGCGCACCTCGTGAAACCATCGCTGCCGTCGCTACCGCCCAGGGCCGTGGCGGCGTGGGCATCGTTCGAATTTCCGGGCCGCTGGCCAGCGTTGCGGCCAAAGCCATCAGCGGCCGTGAACTGAAACCAAGGTTTGCCCACTACGGCCCGTTCTTCAGTGACGATCAACAGGTGCTGGATGAAGGTCTGGCGCTGTATTTCCCCGGACCGAACTCGTTCACCGGCGAAGACGTCCTGGAACTGCAGGGCCACGGTGGCCCGATCGTCCTCGACATGTTGCTCAAGCGTTGTCTGGAACTGGGTTGCCGTCTGGCCCGTCCAGGAGAATTCAGCGAACGCGCCTTCCTCAATGACAAACTCGACCTTGCTCAGGCCGAGGCCATCGCCGATCTGATCGAAGCCAGTTCCGCACAGGCCGCGCGCAATGCCCTGCGTTCATTGCAGGGTGCATTTTCCCAACGCGTGCACAACCTTACCGAACAGCTGATCGGCCTGCGGATCTATGTAGAAGCGGCTATCGACTTCCCGGAAGAAGAAATCGACTTCCTCGCCGATGGCCATGTCCTGAGCATGCTCGACAAGGTTCGTAACGAGTTATCCACTGTATTGCGCGAAGCCGGGCAGGGTGCGTTGCTGCGTGACGGGATGACCGTGGTGATTGCCGGTCGTCCGAATGCCGGCAAATCCAGCCTGCTGAACGCACTGGCCGGTCGTGAAGCCGCGATCGTGACCGAAATAGCCGGCACCACTCGGGACATCCTGCGCGAACATATCCACATCGATGGCATGCCGCTGCACGTTGTGGACACCGCCGGTCTGCGTGATACCGATGACCATGTGGAAAAGATCGGCGTTGAACGAGCGTTGAAAGCCATCGGCGAGGCTGACCGAGTGCTGCTGGTCGTCGATGCCACTGCGCCAGAGGCCGCCGATCCATTCGCCCTGTGGCCGGAATTCCTTGAAACCCGGCCAGATCCGGCGAAGGTCACCCTGATTCGTAACAAGGCTGATCTCACCGGTGAAGCCATTGCCCTGGAAGTCAGTGACGATGGCCACGTGACGATCAGTCTGAGCGCCAAATCCGCCGGTGAGGGCCTGGATCTGCTGCGCGATCACCTCAAAGCCTGCATGGGCTACGAACAAACTTCGGAAAGCAGCTTCAGCGCACGCCGCCGGCACCTCGAAGCCCTGCGTCATGCCAGTGGTGCCCTGGAACATGGACGTGCCCAACTGACGTTGGCGGGTGCTGGCGAGCTACTGGCCGAAGACCTGCGTCAGGCCCAACAGTCTCTTGGGGAAATCACCGGCGCCTTCAGTTCAGATGATTTGCTGGGACGAATCTTTTCCAGCTTCTGCATCGGTAAATAACCCTTCCGTTGTCCACAGACAGGTCCGTTCGCGACCTGTCTGTCCCCCCTTCTAGTATTTCCTTCCTCCAGTGCCGGACAGATTCCTGTTCCTGAGCGGATTTTCCGTGTCCGCGATTCCTTCATTCACTTGATTTCTGTGGATTAAGCCCTGTGAATAACTGCCGCTGAGGGCAGTTGATAACAGGGCCTGAAAACTGAACATAACTGCCTCTGTGGATAACCACCTCATTCATCCACAGGCTTACACCGGTTATCCAAGGGCCTCATGGCGACATGGCCACAGGGTTTTGAATCTCTGTACACATTGAAAATAAAGGCCTGCAGAAATCTATCCACAGAAACCATGGGCAGTAAGAATAAGCTTTAAAACAAAGGTTTTATAAATTTCTCTCTTTTTTATTCTTTTAACCGCGAGTTCTCCACAGCTGGTTAAATTTTGTGCAAAGGGTTCTTTAGGAAGGGCGAAGTCCCTATACTTGCCGACCAGGTCCAGAAACCTGATCTCAAACTATTCCTGAATTACCTACTTAAGCAGGCACGAGGTGCGTGGTGGATTTCCCTTCCCGTTTTGAAGTGATCGTCATCGGCGGCGGTCATGCCGGTACCGAGGCAGCACTGGCCTCAGCACGTATGGGTGCAAAAACCCTTCTGCTGACGCACAACGTGGAAACCCTCGGTGCCATGAGTTGCAACCCGGCTATCGGTGGCATCGGCAAAAGCCATCTGGTCAAGGAAATCGACGCCCTCGGCGGCGCGATGGCCATGGCCACCGATCTGGGCGGTATCCAGTTTCGCGTGTTGAACAGCCGCAAAGGCCCGGCCGTACGGGCGACCCGTGCGCAAGCCGACCGGATTTTGTACAAAGCCGCTGTCCGCGAAATTCTGGAAAACCAGCCGAACCTGTGGATATTTCAACAAGCTGCTGACGACCTGATCGTCGAGCAGGAACAAGTACGTGGTGTCGTCACACAAATGGGTCTGCGTTTCTTCGCGGATTCCGTGGTGTTGACCACCGGTACGTTCCTCGGCGGACTTATCCACATCGGTTTGCAGAATTTTTCCGGCGGTCGTGCCGGTGACCCACCGTCGATCGCCCTGGCGCATCGTCTGCGTGAACTGCCGCTGCGTGTCGGTCGCCTGAAAACCGGTACGCCACCGCGTATCGACGGCAAGTCTGTGGATTTCTCGGTGATGACCGAGCAGCCAGGCGATACGCCGATCCCGGTGATGTCGTTCATGGGCAACAAGGAACAACATCCACGGCAAGTCAGTTGCTGGATTACTCACACCAACGCCCGCACCCACGAAATCATTGCCGCGAACCTCGACCGTTCGCCGATGTATTCCGCTGCCGGCGAGATCGAAGGCATCGGTCCGCGTTATTGCCCGTCGATCGAAGACAAGATCCACCGCTTTGCCGACAAGGAAAGCCATCAGGTGTTCATCGAGCCGGAAGGCCTGACCACCCATGAGCTGTATCCGAACGGGATATCCACAAGCCTGCCGTTCGACGTGCAATTGCAGATCGTGCAATCGATCCGCGGCATGGAAAACGCGCACATCGTGCGTCCGGGTTATGCGATCGAGTACGACTACTTCGATCCGCGCGACCTGAAGTACAGCCTGGAAACCAAAGTCATCGGCGGTCTGTTCTTCGCTGGTCAGATCAACGGCACCACCGGTTACGAAGAAGCCGGCGCCCAGGGTTTGCTGGCTGGCGCGAACGCTGCACTGCGTGCGAAAGGCAAAGAAGCCTGGTGCCCGCGTCGCGATGAAGCGTACATCGGGGTATTGGTCGACGATCTGATCACCCTCGGTACTCAAGAGCCGTACCGCATGTTCACTTCCCGTGCCGAGTACCGCCTGATCCTGCGTGAGGACAACGCCGATCTGCGTCTGACCGAAAAAGGTCGCGAGCTGGGTCTGGTCGATGACGCGCGCTGGGCGGCGTTCTGCAAGAAACGCGAAAGCATCGAACTCGAAGAGCAGCGCCTGAAAAGCACCTGGGTTCGCCCGGGCACTCCGCAGGGCGATGCGATTGCCGAGAAATTCGGCACGCCGCTGACTCACGAATACAACCTGCTCAATCTCTTGAGCCGTCCGGAAATCGACTACGCTGGTCTGGTCGAAGTGACCGGGCAGGGCGCCGAAGATCCACAGGTCGCCGAACAGGTCGAGATCAAGACCAAATACGCCGGTTACATCGACCGTCAACAGGACGAAATCGCCCGTCTGCGTGCAAGCGAAGACACGAAACTGCCTGTGGATATCGATTACACCAACATTTCCGGTCTCTCCAAGGAGATCCAGAGCAAGCTTGGCGCGACTCGTCCCGAGACGCTTGGCCAGGCTTCGCGGATCCCGGGTGTGACCCCGGCAGCGATTTCGCTGTTGATGATTCATTTGAAAAAACGCGGCGCGGGCCGTCAGTTGGAGCAAAGCGCTTGAGTTCTAAGGTCACTTCGCAACACGCCGAAGAGTTATCCACAGGAGCCCGCGAGCTCGGTGTCAATCTCACTGAAACCCAGCACGAATTGCTGCTGGGTTATCTGGCCCTGTTGATCAAATGGAACCAGGCCTACAACCTGACCGCCGTCCGCGATCCGGACGAAATGGTTTCCCGTCACTTGCTCGATAGCCTCAGCGTGATGTCGTTCATCGAAAACGGCCGCTGGCTGGATGTCGGCAGCGGCGGCGGCATGCCGGGGATCCCTTTGGCGATCCTGTATCCGGACTCGCAAGTGACCTGTCTGGACAGCAACGGCAAGAAAACCCGCTTCCTGACCCAGGTCAAACTCGAACTCAAACTGGATAACCTGCAAGTTATCCACAGTCGCGTCGAAGCGTTCCAGCCTGCACAGCCGTTCAACGGGATCATTTCCCGGGCGTTCAGCAGCATGGAGAACTTCACCAACTGGACTCGCCACCTCGGCGACGCCGATACGCGCTGGCTGGCAATGAAGGGCGTCCATCCGGCCGATGAGCTGGTAGCATTGCCGGCAGACTTCAAACTCGATAGCGAACACGCCCTGGCCGTACCCGGTTGCCAAGGCCAACGCCATCTGCTGATACTGCGCCGCACGGCATGATTGGGAACACAAGCAAGAATGGCTAAGGTATTCGCGATAGCGAACCAGAAGGGTGGTGTGGGCAAGACCACCACCTGCATCAACCTCGCAGCATCCCTGGTCGCGACCAAGCGCCGGGTGCTGTTGATCGATCTCGATCCACAGGGCAACGCCACCATGGGTAGCGGTGTGGATAAACATGGCCTGGAAAACTCGGTCTACGACCTGCTGATCGGCGAATGCGATCTGGCTCAGGCCATGCACTACTCTGAACACGGCGGTTATCAACTGTTGCCGGCCAACCGCGACCTGACGGCGGCCGAAGTGGTACTGCTGGAAATGCAGATGAAGGAAAGCCGTCTGCGCAGTGCGCTGGCGCCGATCCGTGAAAACTACGATTACATTCTGATCGACTGCCCGCCGTCGCTGTCGATGCTCACATTGAACGCACTGGTCGCCGCTGACGGGGTCATTATCCCCATGCAGTGCGAGTACTTTGCGCTCGAAGGTCTGAGCGATCTTGTGGATAACATCAAGCGCATCGCCGAGCTGTTGAATCCGAACCTGAAAGTTGAAGGTCTGCTGCGGACCATGTACGACCCGCGGCTGAGCCTGATGAACGACGTTTCGGCCCAGCTCAAGGAACACTTTGGCGATCAGTTGTACGACACGGTGATCCCGCGCAACATCCGTCTGGCCGAAGCGCCAAGCTACGGCATGCCGGCGCTGGCCTACGACAAGCAATCGCGTGGCGCGCTGGCCTATCTGGCCCTGGCGGGCGAGATGGTTCGCCGTCAGCGCAAAAATTCACGCATCGCCGCTGCCCAGCCAACTTAAGGAATCCCCATGGCCGTCAAGAAACGAGGTCTCGGACGAGGACTGGATGCACTGCTGAGCGGTCCGACTGTCAGCGCGCTGGAAGAACAAGCGGCGCAGGCTGACAGCCGTGAGTTGCAGCACCTGCCGCTGGACCTGCTGCAGCGCGGCAAGTACCAGCCGCGCCGGGACATGGATCCGCAGGCGCTGGAAGAGCTGGCGCAGTCGATCAAGGCCCAGGGCGTGATGCAGCCGATCGTGGTTCGCCCGATTGGCGGTGGCCGTTTTGAAATCATTGCTGGCGAACGTCGCTGGCGCGCCAGTCAGCAGGCCGGCCAGGAAACCATTCCTGCGATGGTCCGCGACGTGCCGGATGAAACCGCGATCGCCATTGCGCTGATCGAGAACATCCAGCGCGAAGATCTGAACCCGATCGAAGAAGCGGTGGCCCTGCAGCGCTTGCAGCAGGAATTCCAGCTCACCCAGCAACAGGTCGCCGAGGCTGTGGGTAAGTCCCGCGTCACCGTGGCCAACCTTTTGCGCCTGATTGCGCTGCCGGAAGTCATCAAGACCATGTTGTCCCACGGTGACCTGGAAATGGGTCATGCCCGTGCATTGCTCGGTCTGCCTGACAATCAGCAGGTGGAAGGGGCGCGACATGTTGTCGCACGCGGCCTCACCGTGCGCCAAACCGAGGCACTGGTTCGTCAGTGGTTGAGTGGCAAACCGGAGCCGGTCGAACCGTCCAAACCCGACCCGGATATCGCCCGGCTCGAGCAACGTCTGGCCGAGCGCCTAGGCTCTGCGGTGCAGATTCGCCACGGCAAGAAGGGAAAGGGTCAGTTGGTGATCGGTTACAACTCCCTCGACGAGCTTCAAGGTGTGCTCGCACACATCCGCTGAAACAATTCCTCTTGTAGCGCGCAGTCGGAAATCACTACCTGACAGTTGAATAGGGGCAGAACCGCCCCTATACTCTGCGCGCATTTTGTCGGCACAAATTATGCCAAGTTATTGAATTTCGGCAGCCGACCATTGGAGAGCAATAGTGATGGAAACCCGCAAGCCAAACCGCCTGCCGTTCCATCGCCTGGCGGTTTTTCCGGTGTTGATGGCTCAATTTGTCATTTTGCTCATTGCCGCTTTGGCGCTTTGGCAATGGCACGGAGTCGTTGCCGGATACTCGGGACTTTGCGGAGGCCTGATAGCCTTGCTGCCCAATGTTTATTTCGCTCACAAGGCATTTCGGTTTTCCGGCGCCCGAGCAGCCCAGTCCATCGTCCGGTCTTTCTATGCCGGCGAGGCAGGCAAACTGATTTTGACGGCAGTGCTGTTTGCACTGGTGTTTGCAGGTGTGAAGCCACTGGCGCCGATCGCTGTATTCGGCGCCTTCGTGCTGACTCAGTCGGTCAGCTGGTTCGCTCCCCTGCTGATGAGAACAAGACTTTCGAGACCTTAGGGCGTTTGAGGCAACCATGGCAGAAACAACCGCTTCGGGCTATATCCAGCACCACTTGCAGAACCTGACCTTCGGTCAGCTACCCAACGGCGGCTGGGGCTTTGCCCACACCGCAGCAGAAGCCAAGGAAATGGGCTTCTGGGCTTTCCACGTCGATACTCTCGGCTGGTCGGTCGCGCTGGGTCTGATCTTCGTTCTTCTTTTCCGCATGGCGGCCAAGAAGGCGACTTCCGGTCAGCCGGGTGCACTGCAGAACTTCGTTGAAGTCCTGGTCGAATTCGTCGATGGCAGCGTGAAAGACAGCTTCCATGGCCGTAGCCCGGTGATCGCACCGCTGGCACTGACCATCTTCGTCTGGGTGTTCCTGATGAACGCCGTCGACCTGGTACCGGTCGACTGGATTCCTCAGCTGGCCATCCTGATCTCCGGCGACCACCACATCCCGTTCCGCGCCGTGTCGACTACCGACCCGAACGCGACCCTGGGCATGGCGTTCTCGGTTTTCGCACTGATCATTTTCTATAGCATCAAGGTCAAGGGTCTCGGCGGTTTCATCGGCGAGCTGACCCTGCACCCGTTCGGCAGCAAGAACATCTTCGTTCAGGCCCTGCTGATCCCGGTGAACTTCCTGCTGGAATTCGTGACCCTGATCGCCAAACCGATCTCTCTGGCTCTGCGTCTGTTCGGCAACATGTATGCCGGCGAGCTGGTGTTCATCCTGATCGCTGTGATGTTTGGCAGCGGCCTGCTCTGGCTGAGCGGCCTGGGTGTTGTCCTGCAGTGGGCGTGGGCTGTGTTCCACATCCTGATCATCACCCTGCAGGCGTTCATCTTCATGATGCTGACCATCGTCTACCTGTCGATGGCGCACGAAGAAAACCATTAAGACCAGTCTCGACTAGTCTGATGTCCTTCCCGGTCAAACGGGAAGGGGCTCCTCACGGGGCACCATGAAACGATTTGTTTTACCGCTTTAATCTAAAAAACCTAAACCATACGACGTAAAAGTCGGGAGGAAAGATGGAAACTGTAGTTGGTCTAACCGCTATCGCTGTTGCACTGTTGATCGGCCTGGGCGCACTGGGTACCGCAATTGGTTTCGGCCTGCTGGGCGGCAAGTTCTTGGAAGGCGCAGCGCGTCAGCCAGAAATGGTCCCAATGCTGCAAGTTAAAATGTTCATCGTTGCCGGTCTGCTCGACGCCGTAACCATGATCGGTGTTGGTATCGCTCTGTTCTTCACCTTTGCGAACCCGTTCGTTGGTCAAATCGCTGGCTAATCATTCGGATTTTCCGAGTGATTTGGTGTGATGGACAACGTAACTGCGAGGTGTTGGCGTGAACATTAATGCGACCCTGATTGGCCAGTCCGTTGCGTTCCTGATTTTTGTACTGTTCTGCATGAAGTTCGTATGGCCTCCGGTCATCGCAGCTCTGCACGAACGTCAAAAGAAGATCGCTGATGGTCTGGACGCTGCCAGCCGTGCAGCTCGCGACCTGGAGTTGGCCCAAGAGAAAGCGGGTCAGCAACTGCGCGAAGCGAAAGCTCAGGCAGCTGAAATCATCGAGCAAGCCAAGAAACGCGGTAACCAGATTGTCGAAGAGGCCGTTGAAAAGGCCCGTGTCGACGCTGACCGTGTGAAGGTTCAGGCTCAAGCCGAGATCGAACAGGAACTGAACAGTGTCAAAGACAAGCTGCGCGCCCAAGTGGGCTTGCTGGCTGTCGGCGGCGCCGAGAAGATCCTGGGTGCCACAATCGATCAAAACGCGCACGCAGAGCTGGTTAACCAACTGGCTGCTGAAATCTAAGCGAGGGCGATCATGGCAGAACTGACCACGTTGGCCCGACCTTACGCTAAGGCGGCCTTCGAGCACGCTCAGGCCCACCAGCAACTGGCCAATTGGTCAGCCATGCTCGGCCTGGCTGCAGCGGTGTCACAAGATGACACCATGCAGCGCGTGCTCAAGGCCCCGCGACTGACGAGCGCAGAAAAGGCCGCCACGTTCATTGACGTGTGCGGCGACAAGTTTGATGCCAAGGCACAGAACTTCATCAATGTCGTTGCCGAAAACGACCGTCTCCCGCTTCTGCCGGAGATCGCCGCTCTTTTCGACCTGTACAAGGCCGAACAAGAGAAATCGGTAGACGTTGAAGTGACCAGTGCTTTTGCATTGAACCAAGAACAGCAAGACAAACTCGCCAAGGTTCTCAGTGCACGACTCAACCGGGAAGTGCGCCTGCAAGTTGCGGAGGATGCTGCCCTTATAGGTGGTGTCGTTATCCGCGCCGGCGACCTGGTTATCGATGGCTCGATTCGCGGCAAAATCGCGAAACTTGCCGAAGCATTGAAATCTTGAGTTTGAAGGGGCAGCAGAGCAATGCAGCAACTCAATCCTTCCGAAATAAGTGAAATTATCAAGGGCCGCATCGAAAAGCTCGATGTGACCTCCCAAGCCCGTAACGAAGGCACTGTCGTCAGCGTATCTGACGGCATCGTGCGGATTCACGGTCTGGCCGACGTCATGTACGGCGAGATGATCGAGTTTCCGGGCGGCGTCTACGGTATGGCCCTCAACCTGGAGCAAGACTCCGTAGGTGCCGTTGTACTGGGCGCATACACGACTCTGGCTGAAGGCATGAGCGCCAAGTGCACCGGCCGCATCCTCGAAGTTCCGGTTGGTAAGGAACTGCTGGGTCGCGTTGTCGACGCACTGGGTAACCCTGTTGACGGCAAAGGTCCACTGGGCAACACCGAGACCGACGCGGTCGAGAAAGTTGCTCCGGGCGTGATCTGGCGTAAGTCGGTAGACCAGCCTGTACAGACTGGCTACAAGGCTGTCGATGCCATGATCCCTGTCGGCCGTGGCCAGCGTGAGCTGATCATCGGTGACCGTCAGATCGGTAAAACCGCTCTGGCGATCGACGCGATCATCAACCAGAAAGACAGCGGCATTTTCTGCGTCTACGTGGCAATCGGTCAGAAGCAATCGACCATCGCCAACGTGGTTCGCAAGCTGGAAGAAAACGGTGCACTGGCTAACACCATCATCGTTGCAGCGAGCGCCTCGGAATCTGCAGCACTGCAATTCCTGGCTCCGTACTCCGGTTGCACCATGGGTGAATTCTTCCGCGACCGCGGTGAAGACGCGCTGATCGTTTATGACGATCTGTCCAAGCAAGCAGTGGCTTACCGCCAGATTTCCCTGCTGCTGCGCCGTCCACCAGGCCGTGAAGCTTACCCAGGCGACGTGTTCTATCTCCACTCCCGTCTGCTGGAGCGCGCATCCCGCGTTTCGGAAGAGTACGTAGAGAAGTTCACCAACGGCGCAGTGACCGGCAAAACCGGTTCCCTGACCGCACTGCCGATCATCGAAACCCAGGCTGGCGACGTTTCCGCGTTCGTTCCGACCAACGTGATTTCCATCACCGACGGTCAGATCTTCCTGGAATCGGCCATGTTCAACTCGGGCATCCGCCCTGCAGTGAACGCCGGTGTTTCGGTATCCCGTGTGGGTGGTGCCGCTCAGACCAAGATCATCAAGAAGCTGTCCGGTGGTATCCGTACCGCTCTGGCTCAGTACCGTGAACTGGCGGCATTCGCCCAGTTCGCTTCTGACCTGGACGAAGCGACCCGCAAGCAACTTGAGCATGGTCAGCGCGTTACCGAGCTGATGAAGCAGAAGCAATACGCACCGATGTCGATCGCTGACATGGCGCTGTCGCTGTATGCCGCTGAGCGTGGGTTCCTGACTGACATCGAAATCACCAAGATCGGCAGCTTCGAACAAGCGCTGATCGCTTTCTTCAACCGCGATCACGCCGATTTGATGGCCAAGATCAACGTTAAAGGTGACTTCAATGACGAAATCGACGCTGGCCTGAAGGCTGGTATCGAGAAGTTCAAGGCCACCCAAACCTGGTAAGCCGCAGCGGGAGCCGCAAGGCTCCCGCTTGCTAACCTGATAGGTGTTACATGGCAGGCGCAAAAGAGATTCGCAGTAAGATTGCGAGCATCAAAAGCACGCAAAAAATTACCAGCGCCATGGAAAAAGTGGCGGTCAGCAAAATGCGCAAGGCACAAATGCGCATGGCTGCTAGCCGTCCTTATGCGGAGCGTATCCGCCAGGTAATTGGGCATCTGGCCAACGCCAACCCGGAGTACCGCCACCCGTTCATGATCGATCGCGAAGTAAAGCGCGTCGGTTATGTCGTGGTGAGCAGTGACCGTGGTCTGTGCGGCGGCTTGAACACCAACCTGTTCAAGGCCCTGGTCAAGGACATGGCGGTAAACCGCGAAAACGGCGTCGAGATCGATCTGTGTGTCGTTGGTAGCAAGGGTGCGGCCTTTTTCCGCAACTTCGGCGGTAACGTCGTTGCAGCTATCAGCCACCTGGGTGAAGAGCCGTCGATCAATGATCTGATCGGCAGCGTCAAGGTGATGCTGGATGCCTACCTGGACGGCCGTATTGACCGCCTGTCCGTGGTATCCAACAAGTTCATCAACACCATGACGCAACAGCCTACCGTGGAGCAGTTGATTCCATTGGTGGCGACCCCGGATCAAGAACTCAAGCACCACTGGGACTACCTCTACGAACCAGACGCCAAAGAGCTGCTTGACGGCTTGATGGTGCGTTACGTGGAGTCGCAGGTGTACCAGGCGGTGGTCGAGAACAACGCGGCTGAACAGGCTGCGCGGATGATCGCGATGAAGAACGCTACCGACAACGCCGGTGATTTGATCAGCGATTTGCAGCTGATCTACAACAAGGCGCGTCAGGCTGCGATCACCCAAGAGATCTCGGAAATCGTCGGCGGCGCTGCCGCGGTTTAACGGTTCAAATATTCAGAGGATCCAGCTATGAGTAGCGGACGTATCGTTCAAATCATCGGCGCCGTTATCGACGTGGAATTTCCACGCGACAGCGTACCGAGCATCTACGACGCCTTGAAGGTTCAAGGCGCCGAAACCACTCTGGAAGTTCAGCAGCAGCTGGGCGACGGCGTGGTTCGTACCATTGCGATGGGCTCCACCGAAGGCTTGAAGCGCGGTCTGGACGTCAACAACACTGGCGCAGCCATCTCCGTACCGGTCGGTAAAGCGACTCTGGGCCGAATCATGGACGTACTGGGCAACCCGATCGACGAAGCTGGCCCGATCGGCGAAGAAGAGCGCTGGGGTATCCACCGCGCCGCTCCTTCCTTCGCTGAACAGGCCGGTGGCAACGAGCTGCTGGAAACAGGCATCAAGGTTATCGACCTGGTTTGCCCGTTCGCCAAGGGCGGTAAAGTCGGTCTGTTCGGTGGTGCCGGTGTAGGCAAGACCGTAAACATGATGGAACTGATCCGTAACATCGCCATCGAGCACAGCGGTTATTCCGTGTTCGCCGGTGTGGGTGAGCGTACTCGTGAGGGTAACGACTTCTACCACGAGATGAAGGACTCCAACGTTCTCGACAAGGTAGCCCTGGTCTACGGTCAGATGAACGAGCCACCGGGAAACCGTCTGCGCGTAGCGCTGACCGGTCTGACCATGGCCGAGAAGTTCCGTGACGAAGGTAACGACGTTCTGCTGTTCGTCGACAACATCTATCGTTACACCCTGGCCGGTACCGAAGTATCCGCACTGCTGGGCCGTATGCCTTCGGCAGTAGGTTACCAGCCGACCCTGGCTGAAGAGATGGGCGTGCTGCAAGAGCGCATCACTTCGACCAAGCAAGGTTCGATCACTTCGATCCAGGCCGTATACGTACCAGCGGACGACTTGACTGACCCGTCGCCAGCGACCACGTTTGCTCACCTGGACGCCACCGTCGTTCTGTCCCGTGACATCGCTTCCCTGGGTATCTACCCGGCGGTAGACCCACTGGACTCGACTTCGCGTCAGCTGGACCCGAACGTGATCGGCAACGATCACTACGAGACCGCTCGTGGTGTTCAGTACGTGCTGCAGCGTTACAAAGAGCTGAAGGACATCATCGCGATCCTGGGTATGGACGAGCTGTCGGAAGCCGACAAGCAGTTGGTAAACCGTGCTCGTAAGATCCAGCGCTTCTTGTCGCAGCCGTTCTTCGTGGCTGAAGTCTTCACCGGTGCTTCGGGTAAATACGTTTCCCTGAAAGACACCATTGCTGGCTTCAAAGGCATCCTCAACGGTGACTACGACCACCTGCCAGAACAAGCGTTCTACATGGTCGGCGGCATCGAAGAAGCGATCGAGAAAGCCAAGAAACTGTAATCCAGGCGCCCGGCAACGGGCGCTAATTTAGGTTGAGGCAATCAGATGGCTATGACAGTCCATTGCGACATCGTCAGCGCGGAAGGAGAAATCTTTTCCGGCCTGGTCGAGATGGTGATTGCGCACGGTGCTCTGGGTGATCTTGGTATCGCTCTGGGCCACGCGCCGCTGATCACTAATCTGAAGCCAGGTCCGATCCGCCTGATCAAGCAAGGCGGGGAAGCCGAGGTGTTCTACATCTCCGGTGGTTTCCTCGAGGTTCAGCCGAACATGGTCAAGGTGCTTGCCGATACCGTGCAACGTGCCGCCGACCTGGATGAAGCTCAGGCTCAAGCAGCTCTCAAGGCTGCCGAAGCTGCTCTGCATGAGAAGAGCGCAGATTTCGACTACGGAGCTGCGTCCGCACGTCTGGCCGAGGCTGCAGCTCAGCTGCGCACCGTCCAGCAGATCCGCAAGAAGTTTGGCGGTTAATCCGTCAGCCACTTGTTGTGCGATTGATAAAAAAGGGTAGCCTCGGCTACCCTTTTTTCTTTTCAGAATTCCCGAAACCCGGTCGCAGTTGCTGACCACCCAGGATTGGTAGCCAGTCATGTCTCTTGAAATCGTTATCCTCGCGGCCGGTCAAGGCACCCGCATGCGTTCCGCGCTGCCAAAAGTGCTGCACCCGATTGCCGGCGACTCCATGCTCGGCCATGTTATCCACAGTGCCCGCCAACTTGATCCCCAGCGCATTCACGTCGTCATCGGCCATGGTGCCGATGTCGTGCGCGAACGTCTGGCCGCCGATGATCTCAATTTCGTATTGCAGGACAAGCAGCTGGGCACCGGTCATGCGACTGCCCAGGCTGTGCCGTTCATCACCGCCGATACCGTTCTGATTCTCTACGGTGACGTGCCGCTTATCGAAGTCGAGACCCTGCAGCGTCTGCTCAAGCACGTCGTGCCCGGCCAAATGGGATTGCTCACCGTCGAACTGGACGACCCGACCGGCTACGGCCGCATCGTGCGTGACGCCAGCGGCAAGGTCGCCGCGATCGTCGAGCACAAGGACGCCAGCGAAGCGCAACGTGCGATCACCGAGGGCAATACCGGCATTCTCGCCGTGCCTGCCAGCCATCTGGCTGACTGGATGAGTCGTCTGTCGAACAATAACGCCCAGGGTGAGTATTACCTGACCGACGTGATTGAAATGGCGGTCGGTGATGGCCTGGTAGTTGCGACCGAACAACCCCATGATCCGATGGAAGTGCAGGGCGCCAACGATCGCAAGCAACTGTCCGAACTGGAGCGCCACTATCAGTTGCGCGCTGGCCGTCGCTTGATGGCTCAGGGTGTGACTCTGCGCGATCCGGCCCGGTTTGATGTACGTGGCGAAGTGACCGTGGGTCGCGACGTGCTGATCGACATCAACGTAATTCTCGAAGGCAAAGTCGTCATCGAAGACGATGTAGTGATCGGCCCGAACTGCGTGATCAAGGACAGCACCCTGCGCAAAGGCGTGGTGGTCAAGGCCAACAGCCACATCGAAGGTGCGGTGTTGGGTGAAGGCAGCGATGCCGGCCCGTTTGCCCGTCTGCGTCCGGGCACTGTGCTGGAGGCCCGCGCCCATGTGGGTAACTTCGTTGAACTGAAAAACGCGCGCATGGGCGAGGGCGCCAAGGCTGGACACCTGACTTACCTGGGCGACGCCGAGATCGGTGCCCGCACCAACATCGGCGCCGGCACCATCACCTGCAACTACGACGGCGCCAACAAGTGGAAAACCGTGTTGGGAGAGGACGTGTTCATCGGCTCCAACAACTCGCTGGTGGCGCCTGTGGATATCTCCGCCGGTGCAACCACTGCAGCCGGGTCGACCATTACCCAGAATGTGGATAACGCCCAGTTGGCCGTTGGCCGTGCGCGGCAGAAGAACATCGACGGCTGGAAGCGGCCGGAGAAGATCAAGAAGAGCTGAGTTATCCACAGTGCTCGAAGTATGAAAGAGACCGCCGCCGGCGGTCTTTTTTATTGGGCACAGCTTGACGATTTGCAGCTGATAGGTTTTGATTGCTTCCGTTATCTTTCGAACCGAAACTTAATCAGCCATGTCGAAACGCAACACACCTCAGCGCCGTCATAACATTCTGGCTTTGCTCAATGAGCAGGGCGAAGTGAGTGTGGATGAACTGGCCAAGCGCTTCGAAACTTCGGAAGTTACGATTCGCAAGGATCTCGCTGCTCTGGAAAGTCATGGCTTGCTGCTGCGTCGCTACGGCGGAGCCATCACCATGCCGCATGAGCTGGTGGCAGACACCAGCCTCAACGTTTCCAAATACAAACAGGCGATCGCCCGCGCTGCCGTCTCACGCATCCGCGAGCATGCCCGCATCATCATCGACAGCGGCAGCACCACTGCCGCCATGATCCCCGAGCTTGGCCAACAGCCGGGACTGGTGGTGATGACCAACTCCCTGCACGTGGCCAACGCCCTGAGCGAACTCGAACACGAGCCTGTGCTGCTGATGACTGGCGGCACCTGGGATCCGCATTCGGAATCCTTTCAGGGCCAGGTCGCCGAGCAGGTACTACGCTCTTACGACTTCGACCAGTTGTTTATCGGTGCCGATGGCATCGACCTGGTGCGTGGTACCACCACATTCAATGAATTGCTCGGCCTGAGCCGGGTGATGGCGGAAGTGGCGCGGGAAGTGATCGTCATGGTCGAGGCCGACAAGATCGGCCGCAAGATTCCCAACCTGGAGCTGCCATGGAGCAGCGTCCATACCCTAATTACCGATGATCGCCTGCCCCTTGAGGCACGCGCTCAGATTCAGGCTCGCGGTATCAACTTGATTTGCGCGACTGTCAGTCAGGAGAAATAAGCATGTGTGGAATTGTCGGCGCGGTAGCTGAACGTAACATCACCGCCATTCTGGTCGAAGGCCTCAAGCGCCTGGAATACCGGGGTTATGACAGTGCCGGTGTGGCGGTGTACACCAATGACGGCACTCTGGAGCGCACCCGTCGTGTCGGCAAGGTCAGCGAACTCGACGCGGCGCTCGCCGAACATCCGCTGGTCGGCCGTCTCGGTATTGCCCACACCCGCTGGGCCACGCACGGTGCGCCGAGCGAACGCAATGCCCACCCGCATTTCTCCGGTGACGTTGCCGTCGTGCACAACGGCATCATCGAAAACCATGAGGCGCTGCGTGAACAACTCAAGGCGCTGGGCTACGTGTTCAGTTCCGATACCGACACTGAAGTCATCGCCCACCTGTTGACTGAAAAACTCAAGGCGTTGCCTGACCTGACCGACGCTCTGAAGGCCGCGGTCAAGGAACTGCATGGCGCTTACGGTCTGGCAATTATCCACGCGCAACAGCCGGATCGCCTGGTTGCTGCTCGCAGCGGCAGCCCGCTGGTGATCGGTCTGGGCCTGGGCGAAAACTTCCTCGCTTCCGACCAACTGGCCCTGCGTCAGGTCACCGACCGTTTCATGTACCTGGAAGAGGGCGATATCGCCGAAATCCAGCGTGACAAGGTGCAGATCTGGGACGTGACCGGCAAAGCCGTCGAGCGCCAGACCGTTCAGTACACCGATGGCGCCGAAGCCGCCGACAAAGGCGAGTTCCGTCACTACATGCTCAAGGAAATCCACGAGCAGCCATCCGTGGTGCAGCGCACCCTGGAAGGTCGATTGAGTTCGGATCAGGTGCTGGTGCAGGCGTTTGGCCCGCAAGCGGCCGAACTGTTCGCCAAAGTGCGCAACGTGCAGATCGTGGCGTGCGGCACCAGCTACCACGCCGGCATGGTTGCCCGTTACTGGCTCGAAGAGCTGGCCGGCATTCCTTGCCAGGTCGAAGTCGCCAGCGAGTTCCGCTACCGCAAGGTGGTGGTGCAGCCGGACACCCTGTTCGTCACCATCTCCCAGTCCGGTGAAACCGCCGACACCCTGGCCGCCCTGCGCAACGCCAAGGAGTTGGGTTTCCTGGGAAGCCTGGCGATCTGCAACGTCGGCATCAGTTCGCTGGTACGCGAATCCGACCTGACTCTGCTGACCCAGGCCGGTCGTGAAATCGGCGTGGCTTCGACCAAAGCTTTCACTACGCAACTGGTCGGTCTGCTGCTACTGACTCTGTCTCTGGGCCAGGTACGCGGCACTCTGGCCGATGGCGTCGAAGCCACGCTGGTCGAAGAACTGCGTCGTCTGCCAACCCGTCTGGGCGAAGCGCTGGCCATGGACAGCACAGTCGAAAAAATCGCAGAGCTGTTCGCCGAGAAGAACCACACGCTGTTCCTGGGCCGTGGCGCGCAATTCCCGGTGGCGATGGAAGGGGCGTTGAAGCTCAAGGAAATCTCGTACATCCACGCCGAAGCCTACCCGGCTGGCGAACTGAAACACGGCCCGCTGGCGCTTGTGGATAACGACATGCCGGTCGTGACCGTGGCTCCGAACAACGAACTGCTGGAGAAGCTCAAGTCCAACCTGCAGGAAGTCCGTGCACGTGGCGGCGAGTTGATCGTATTCGCTGACGAGAAGGCCGGTATGACCAACGGCGAAGGTACCCACGTGGTGCAGATGCCGCACATCCACGACATCCTGTCACCGATCCTTTACACCATTCCGCTGCAATTGCTCTCGTACTACGTTGCTGTGCTCAAGGGCACTGACGTTGACCAGCCGCGTAACCTGGCGAAGTCGGTGACGGTGGAGTGATTGAGGTTGTACTGCGGTTGATTTGGGTTTCCGAAACAAGCGGTATTGCGGCAATAAAACCTGTCATGCGTGACCACGGCCTCTAGTAGGGGGCCGTGCACCCAGCGTGCATGCTGAGATGCGCGCTGCCTCAAATTCCCTATAGATGGCACATTATCCATTTTCTTCCGGTAAATACTGCGCTGTTAACCATTTTTTTGACGTGTAAACTACTGTGGTTTACATTTGAAAAATATGGTTAACAAGAAGCCAGGACATGCCGAATTTACAAGACGAAGCCAAGGCCTACATCGAGTCTGTGCTCGGCGTGACTGCGCGACTTGAGCTGGCGCATCCTAGCGTTCCTTTCAACATCCGGGATAACTACAAAACCTACGAACTGAGCATCCCTATGGGGCATCTCTCAGCGCTTACCATGATGCTGCTAGTCACCCGTGACGACGTTGATTACCCAGGCATCGTGAAGCTGCAGAAGCACGTCGAGCTTGTGCGCAAAGCTACCAACCAGGTAATAGCTTTCGTCTGCAGATCTCTGACGATCCAAGACCGGCGCAGCCTGATCACGCATCAGATCAATTTTATCCAGCCCGGCTTCCAGATGTTCATACCGGAGATGGCGCTAGACCTACGCGAAAGTTTCCGCCAGCGGCGAGAGCGAAGCGAGGTTATTGCCCTCCTTCCCGCCGCCCAAGCCATGCTTCTGTCGTGCCTTTATGCGGGCATCCCCGACAAAACCTACTTCACGACCAACGCTTTGCTGGGTGATCTGGGATACAGCCGTGTGACCTTGTCGAAAGCAGTGGAGCAACTGACCTCGCTGGAGGTGATTATCCCAGTGAAAAGCCAACTGCACTGGAGAACCTACGCTTTCAGCGGATCTCCTTCTGAGGTGTTCCGAAAAGCCAAGCAATACCTGCGCTCACCCGTCAAAAAAAGAGTTGGCATCACTCGCAACACTATTCCCATGGCGCCCGGTGTATGTCTCGCAGGAGAAACTGCTCTGGCGAAGTGCACGATGCTGGCGGAGCCCGAGCAGGCCGTATGGGGCATGACCAAGAAAGTGTTTGACGACATGCTGGCGCTTGATGCGTTCGAGGTAGTCGAGTCGGTGGATGCGATCAAGGAATGGGTGGAGATTTGGGCGTATCCGTCGCTCACTGAAAGACGCTACATAGCAGATGCAGCGTCGCTGCTTTTGAGCTTGGAAGATAATCCTGACGAACGCATTCAGATTGCGTTGGATGAACTCAAGGAGCAAGTTGAATGGTTAGCGTGAGAGGTCTAGACGTATTCGGTCGGCATTTTAGCGAATACCGCGATCGCTACGTCCTGATCGGTGGCGTTGCCTCCGCTCTGGCAATGGAAGACGCGGGTGAAAGCTTCAGGGCCACCAAGGACTTGGACATCGTCCTGGTGATCGAAGCCCTGGATGCTGAATTCGTCGCGCATTTCTGGGACTTCATCAAAGCGGGCGGTTATGAGATCAGGCAGAGAGGCGGCGATCGTCCTAACCCTGTTTTTTATCGATTCCAGGGCCCGAAAGACGAAGCGTACCCGGTCATGATCGAACTCTTTTCGCGTGCACCTGAAGGTTTGGAGCACGAGGAGAACGCAACGCTGACTCCGATCCCCGCAGGTGAGTCGGTTTCGAGCTTGAGTGCCATCCTTCTAAATCAGGACTACTACACTTTCCTTCTAGCGGGCCGCCAGCAGAGCAAGGAGCTTACCTACATCAGCGCTGATCGGCTCATCCCCTTCAAGGCCAAAGCCTGGCTCGACCTTTCTCAGCGCAAAGAAAGCGGAGAAAGTGGGATCGATAGCCGGGACATTAAAAAGCACCGAAACGATGCCCTGCGCCTTTCCGGCCTACTGACCGGCGAGGTGTTCGAGTTGCCCGAAAGCCTCACCGTAGATATGGCACAGTTCCTTGAGCTTATGGCAGCTGAAAACATCGACCTCAAAACACTGAAGATGCGGGGCGATCTTCCGACCATTATCAGTCGCATCGCAGAGTCGTTTGGTCTTCAACGGTCCTCATAAAAATCCGCGAACTACGCCTGATAATTGAATTCCTTACGGCACTCAAAGCCAGGTAACTAAAGGCTTCGAACGTAGCCTTGAATCCGCGGAAAAATCCGTGATTCTGCTTGGACTGGACTTGCATCAGCGGATGAACGCCGCGGTTTAGGAGTTGAAAAGTGGATCGCTTCCAGGAAATGCAGGTTTTCGCCATCGTCGCCCAGGAGCAGGGCTTCTCCGCTGCGGCGCGGCGTCTGGGTTTGTCGGCAGCCAGCGTGACCCGGGCGGTGGCGGCGCTGGAGCAGCGGATCGGTACGCAGT
Source organism: Pseudomonas sp. GM25 (assembly GCF_000282255.1). NCBI lineage: Bacteria > Pseudomonadati > Pseudomonadota > Gammaproteobacteria > Pseudomonadales > Pseudomonadaceae > Pseudomonas > Pseudomonas sp. GM25. Next base: position 146,944 of record NZ_AKJQ01000035.1, read on the forward strand.
TGTTGATCCGTACCACCCGCAGCGTGCATTTGAGCGAAGCGGGTTTGCGTTATCTGGAAGACTGTCGGAGAATTCTCGCCGAAGTGCAGGAAGCGGAAGATTCCGCTGCCGGCAGTCATACCCAGCCCCGTGGGCAGTTGACGGTGACGGCGCCGGTTTTATTCGGAGAACAGTTTGTCACGCCGGTGATGGCGCGTTATCTGACGCAATACCCGGACGTTTCCATCAATGCCCTGTTGCTCGACCGGGTGGTTAACATGGTCGAGGAGGGCGTCGATGTCGCGGTGCGTATCGGCGAGTTGCCGGACAGCAATCAGCATGCGATCCGGGTCGGTGAGGTGCGGCGGGTGATTTGCGGCTCGCCGGAATACTTTGCGGTTCATGGCCGCCCGACTCATCCACAGGCCCTGGCCGGGGCGCCGGTGGTGGCGACGTCGGCCATCGGCCAGCAGCGCAGTTGGCCGTTCATGGAACACGGTGAACTGATTGGCGTAAAACCGGAGCCGCGTCTGGTGGTCACGGCCAATCAGGCTGCAATCACTGCGGCGTCTCTGGGCCTGGGGCTGACCCGGGTGCTGTCTTATCAGGTGGCCAGCAAGGTGGCTTGCGGCGAGCTGGAAATCGTCCTCGCCGAATTCGAACTGCCTGCGCTGCCGATCCACGTGGTGTATCAGGGCGGGCGCAAGGCACCGGCGCGGGTGCGCAGTTTCGTAGACTTCATGGCGAACGCATTGCGTGAGCATCCAGCGCTGAAAAATGCAGCTTTATTTCATACCAAGAAATAATGGATTGCATTTGCTGGTGATTCTGTTGTTTTCGCGATGGGTAGAAGATGGCTGCCACGGCCGCCGTCCATCCTGAACGGCGCATTCGTTCAGCGGAGTCGACCATGCAAGCGATCAAACTCTACAACTTCCCGCGTTCCGGCCACGCCCATCGCGTCGAACTGATGCTGTCCCTGCTGCAATTGCCGACCGAGCTGGTGTTTGTCGATCTCGCCAAAGGCGAGCACAAACAGCCCGGTTACCTGGCCATCAACAGCTTCGGGCAAGTGCCGGCCATCGATGACAACGGCGTGGTGCTGGCCGACTCCAATGCAATTCTCGTCTACCTGGCTCAGAAATACGGCAACGGTCGCTGGTTGCCGACCGATCCGGTCGGCGCAGCGCACGTGCAGCGCTGGTTGTCGGCGGCTGCCGGGCCGATTGCTTTCGGGCCCGCCGCCGCACGCCTGATCACGGTGTTCGGGGCGAAGTTCAACGCCGAAGAAGTCATCACCCGTGCGCACAACTTTCTCAAGGTGATGGATGCGGAACTGGGCAAAACCCCGTACCTGACCGGCACTGAGCCCACCATCGCCGATGTCTCGGCCTACAGTTACATCGCCCATGCGCCGGAAGGCAATGTGTCGCTGGACGACTACGCCAACGTTCGCGCCTGGCTGGCGCGCATCGAAGCGTTGCCCGGTTTTGTCGGCATGCCGCGCACCGTCGCCGGCCTGCAAACCACTGCCTGACTTTGATCATCCACACTGCGCCGACGGTGCAGGGGAGAGGCCGAGATGGAACGTTCACCGTGGCACGCTGGCGAGCAACAGTTGCAGGCCCATGTCGGCGTTGCCGAACGAATGGCGGAATTCGGGCGTAAGGTGATTCGCACCTGGATGCCGGATCAGCACCGTCAGTTCTATCAGCAATTGCCGTTCATGCTGTACGGCGCGGTGGATGCCGAGGGTCGTCCCTGGGCCAGTATGCTGGAGGGCGAACCGGGGTTCGCCCACTCTCCCGAGCCGACGCAATTGCAGTTCGCAAGCCTGCCGGCTGCCGATGACCCGGCGCAGTTGCAGGCCGGTGCCGCGATCGGTTTGCTTGGCATCGAGCTGCACACCCGCCGGCGCAATCGGCTCAATGGCCACATCGGCAGCCTTGGGGCGGACGGTTTTTCGCTGACAGTGGATCAGTCGTTCGGCAACTGCCCGCAGTACATTCAGCTGCGCCAGTTTCAGCGGGTGCCTCTGACGGATCCGCAGACCCGAAAGGCCGAACACCGTGACAGCCTCGATGACGCCGCCATTGCGATGATCGAAAGCGCCGACACCTTCTTCGTCGCCAGTTATGTTGATGTCGACGGTGAGCGTTCAGTCGATGTTTCCCACCGTGGCGGTCAGCCCGGTTTTGTGCGGATCGAAGGCAATCGCCTGACGATCCCGGATTTTGCCGGCAACCTGCACTTCAATACCCTCGGCAATTTGTTGCTCAACCCCTTGGCCGGGTTGCTGTTCATCGACTTTTCCACAGGCGACGTGTTGCAGCTCAGCGGCCGTACCGAGGTGATTCTCGAGGGGCCGCAAATCGAAGCCTTCCAGGGCGCCGAACGGTTGTGGACATTTGAAGTGGAGAAACTGGTTCGACGTCCGGCGGCACTGGCTCTGCGCTGGCGCTTCGACGGTATGTCGCCCACCAGCCTGCTGACCGGCACCTGGGCCCAGGCCGATGCACGGTTACAGGCGCAGGCGCTGGGCGATGCCTGGCGTCCGATGCGCGTGACACGGATTGAAAAAGAAAGCCGCCACATCCGCTCGATTTATCTGGAGCCGGACGATGGCGCGGGTCTTCCGGTGTTTCTGGCCGGGCAGCATCTGCCGCTGCGGTTCAACCTCGATGGCGAGATGCACATCCGCACTTACAGCTTGTCGGGCGCGCCGTCGGATGATTTCTTCCGGATCAGCGTGAAACGCGAAGGGCGGGTATCGACGCACCTTCATGAGGAGATTAGCGTCGGTGATGTGCTGGAGGCGCGATCGCCCCAGGGGCATTTCACCGTGGCCGCGCTGGAGCGCAAGCCATTGGTGCTGCTCGCCGCCGGCGTCGGCATCACGCCGTTGCTGTCGATGCTGCGTGAGGTGGTGTATCAGGGCCTGCGGACACGGCGGATTCGTCCGACATTGTTTGTTCAGAGTTCCCGCAGCCTCGCCGATCAGCCGTTTCGCGCGGAGCTGGACCGGTTGCTGGAAGATGCCGGTGACGCCGTGAAGGTGCTGCGAGTGCTCAGCCAGCCGGAGGACGATCTGGTGCAAGGCGAGGATTACGATATTCGTGGTCGCATTGATGGCGACCTGTTGCGAAACCTGCTGACGCTGGAAGATTTTGATCAGGTCGACTTCGTGCTCTGTGGCCCCGGCGGTTTTACCCAGGGTCTCTACGACACGTTGCGTGAACTGGATGTGCGGGATGGACAGATCCATGCGGAAACCTTTGGCCCTTCGACCCTCAAGCGCCAGCCCGATCCGGATGCGATCGTGATCGAGCAATTGCCCGCCGCGACCACGTCGGTGCCGGTGCTGTTCGAGCGTTCGGCCAAGGAAGCGCGTTGGCAGCCCGACGGCGGCAGTTTGCTGGAATTGGCGGAAAGCCGCGGCCTGCGCCCGGAATTCAGTTGCCGCGGTGGTTCGTGCGGCACCTGCAAGACGCGGCTGATCAGCGGCGCGGTGAATTATCCACAGCCTCCGGCGGAAGTGCCGGAGGAGGGGCAGGTACTGATTTGCTGCGCGGTGCCGGCGCAGAGTGCCCAGCCGCTGGTGCTGGATCTGTAACGGATCAGGCGTAGGACAACGCCTTTTCCTCCAGCAGCTCCTGATACAACTCGGTCCACTTGCGGCCCATTTCGTCGGCTGTGAATAAATGCCGATAGCGGGCCTCAGCCTTGAGGCCCATTTCGGCGGCGCGGGCCGGGTTTTCCCACAGGGTGCGCATCGCTTCGCGAAACGCCTGTGGATGACTCGGTGGCACCACCAGTCCCGTCTCGTTGTGGATATTGATGTAGCTGGTGCCGGTGCCGATCTCGCTGGAGATCATCGGTTTGCCGTACATCGCGCCTTCCAGCAGCGAAATGCCGAACGCTTCCGAGCGCAGGTGCGACGGGAAGACGATCGCGTAGCTCAGTTGCAGCAGGGCGACCTTGTCTTCATCGCTCAAACGGCCGAGGAAGTGAATGTTGCGCAGGCCCAGCGCGGCGGCCTGGGCGTGCAGTTCCTGTTCCAATGGGCCGGCACCGACGATCACCACCGGGTAGTCCACATCCTTCAATGCATCGAGCAGGATGTGCAGGCCTTTGTAATAGCGCATCACCCCGACAAACAGGAAAAACTTATCCCCAAGCTGCTGGCGCCAGCGGTTCATGCGCTCGACGTCGGGCTGTGGATAACCGGCCTTGTTCAAGCCATACGGGATGACGCGGGTCTTGTCCTGGAATTGCTGCAATACATCGCTGGTGTGCAGGTAGTTCGGCGAAGCCGCGACAATCCGGTCGGCACTGGCGAGGAAGCGGTTCATCAGCGGGCGATAGAGTTTGAGCAGGTGCTTCTGGCGAATGATGTCCGAGTGGTACGTCACCACCGTCGGTTTGTTCACGCCGCTGGCGAAGTGCACCAGATCCATGAATGGCCAAGGGAAGTGATAGTTGATCACGTCGGCTTCGGCGGCCAGTTCGCGAAACTGCTTGAACACGCTCCAGGAAAAACCCGTGGAGGCGAACTGGATATCCAGTCTGGCCCGATGCACTTCGTGCTGGCCGAGGCGTACCACGGCTGGTTCGGGATTGGCGCTGAGAGTCAGCACCTGGCCGTCGATGCCGTGCTGGGCGCCACTCTCGCAGAGTTGAAAGATGACTTGCTCGATACCGCCGACCGAGTCAGGCAGGTACGTTTTGAAAAAATGCAGAACTCGCATTCAACCTCCCATGGCCTGGTGGTAGGCGCCGGCCGTGGCCTGCGCGCAACGCTTCCAGGAAAAAAGCCGTGCCTGCTGCAATCCGGCTTCCCGGCATGCCTGCCAGTGCGCTCGATCATCGATCAGTCGGCTCATCGCATCACGCAAGCCGTCTGCATCGTCAGCTTCAATATAGTTGCCGGCGTCCCCCGCCACTTCCGGCATGGCCGAAGAGCGGGTGAGTACCACCGGTGTGCCGCTGGCCATCGCTTCCAGCACCGGCAGGCCGAAACCTTCATACAGCGACGGAAAAATCAGCGCCCTGGCGCCGGCCAGCAATTGCGCGACTTGCTCATCGGGCAAGTAGCCGAGCAGGCACACGTGCCCGCAAGCCAGCGCTTGCTGCAATTCTTCACTGAACTGGTCGCGCTGCCAGCCGGCCATGCCGACGATCAACAGCGGGAAACGCTGGCGCACCAGGTCTGGCAACAGCGCGTGGGCGCGCAGGGCCAGGTTCAGGTTCTTGCGCGGCTCCAGGGTGCCGACGCAGAGGAAATACTCCCGGAACTCGACCGCATGGGCCTTGAGCACCGCATCGATGTCTTGGGGCTCTCTGGGATGGAAACGCTCGGCGACCCCCAGCGGCGCGACCACAAAGCGCTCGGCGGGCAATCCGAAATACTCCCGGGCCTCGTCAGCGATGGCTTGTGAGTCGGTCAGAATGATCCGCGCCTGGCGTACGCCGTCGGCGAGCCGCCGTTCGATTTCCCGCAGCCGCGCCGGCGGCTGAGTCTCGGGGAAATGCAGGTGCGTGAGATCGTGCAGGGTAATCACGGTCGGGCCGTTGAAGGCCAGCGGCCACAGACTCGGTTCGTGATACAGATCGACCGGTTGCGCAGGGCCCTGATCGAAGCGTTTCTGCTCCAGCCAGCGGCGCGCCTGATAGGCGCCGGGGATCTGCCGCAGCAATGGCGTCAGGCGCGAATAACCGGGCATCGCCGCTTCCGGCAGTTGCGAGCTCCAGCCCCAGCCATGGAACAGCGCCATCTCGATATCGGTTTCAGCGTGCAAGGCATTCACCAGTTCGGCCACGTAATGGCCAATGCCGGTGCGCGGCGCCTGGAGGATTCGGGCGTTAAGGGCTATGCGCATGTTGCCTCGCTGGCACCTGAGGCGCCTCCAGCACATGGCGCGCGGTACGCTCGGCCAGTTGCACGGCGGCTTCACGCCAGCCGATCCATTGCCAGTCGCTGACATCGCGGGCAGCGGGGAATCGACCGCTGCGCTCAAAGGTCTGCACCAGTTCGGCGAGACTTTGCGGCGATTGCAGATCGAAATACGCCATGAACTTGCCGCCGATCTCCCGAAATACCGGGATGTCGCTGCCCATCGCTGGCAGCCCGCGCTGCATGGCTTCCACCAGCGGCAGGCCGAAACCTTCGACGAACGACGGAAACACCAGTGCGCTGGCATGGGCGTAGGCGTGTTCGAGGCTGGTGTCGCTCAAGTCGTTGAACATGAACAGGCATCGGTTCAGCTCGGGATGACTGCGAATCCGGGCAAGCAGTGCGTCGCACTTCCAGCCAATGCGCCCGGCAATGCACAAACGGGCTTTTGAGCCATTCGCCCAGGCATGGTCGAAGGCATCCAGCAGATAATCGTGGTTCTTGCGCGGCTCGATGGTGCTGACCATCAGGAACACCGGCTCTGGCGTGGCGAACAGCTGTTGCAGACGCGGTTCGACGACGGCTTCGACGCTTTGCAGATCCAGCTCCGAACCGAGGTGAAAATAGTCGAACCAGCGTTTGTCAGCTTGGGCCGATCCGAGACGACGTTGCAGTTCTGCACGCACCTGATCGCGCACTGTGGCGGAAATCGCCATGAAGCCGTCGGCATTGCGGGCGATCCAGTCGAACCACTCGCTGTACACCTCGACCAGTCGCGTGTCGTAGAACTGCGGGTGGGACAGGGGAATCAGGTCGTAGATCACCGCAACGATGCCCAGGCCTTCCTGTTTGAGGCGCTCGGCATGCAGGAAAAAGTCCGAGTGCCAGGACGAATCCAGCAGCACCAGTTGATCGCCCGGCTGGTGTTGCAGCGGCTCGCAGCGTTGAGGCATTTGATAGCGATTGACCTGCCCGACCAGCCGCAGCGGTATCCCGAATGCGCCGAACGAGGTCAGGCGATAGCCGACGTACAGCAGGCGTCTTGCCAGTTTTGTGCGGCAACGGGAGTCGAGCCGCTGATGCAGTTGCCAGAAGCGATGCGCCAGGCGTTCCAGGCGTTCGCCAAACGTGACGATGGCATTGAACAGCGGCGAATCCAGCGGGGCCAGACGCTTCACACGGTATAGCTGGCCCTTGAGCAGGACCACCGGTACGCATTCGACGCCTTCGGCGCTCGGCGGCAACTGTTTGATGACATTGCGCACCACCCGCTGGATCCCCGAATTGACCTTCGGGTGTTTGAACACGTGGGTGCATTCGACCAGCAGGCGGGTCATGGCGCGCGCTCCGCGAGACTGTCCGCATGGCGGGTGATCGAGGTGCTGGCGCCCAGCCAGGAACAGCCGACGAAATCTTCTCGACGGTTGTTGATCACGTGGAACACCAGGCCGTAGTCACGCCATTCGAAGTTGCGGTCCAAGTGCGAATCCAGCCGCGACAGGCTCAGGGCGATTGAATAGTTGCCCTTGCCCAGGCCCATGACGAAAGCGAAGCGATAGGTGATGCGCTCGCCTGCGCGCAGGTCCTCCAGCGCCTGATTCTGGCGGTGGGTGTTGATGCCGTACATGGCCTGGCCCAGGCGATCCTTGATCATGAAGCCGAGCACCAGCCGTTCGATGTCCTGGCGAATCTCCACTTCAACTTCGAGTGTGACTGGCTGACCGACTTCGGCGGCTTCGATCGAACGCTCGCGTTCATCGAGCAGGCGCACGCTGAGGATCCCGGCCTCGCCGGTGCCGGACACGGTCCGCACCTGGCCGCCGTCGAGCAGCTCCTGGCGCACGGTCTGGCCTTCGCGTTCGGCGAGCAGGGCGTTGTAGTAATCCATGACCGCTTCGGGCTTGTCGTGCATGACCATGTGGCCGCCTTCGAGCAGGATCGCCGAGTCGCAGATCGACTGGATCGCGGAACGGTCATGGGACACGATCAGCAGCGTGGTACCGGCTTTTCGGAAGCTGCGAATGCGGTCGAAACTCTTGTGCTGAAAGTAGGCATCGCCCACCGACAGCGCTTCGTCGACGATCAGGATGTCGGGGCGGCGCGCGGTGGCGACGCTGAAGGCCAGGCGCATCTGCATGCCGCTGGAATAGGTGCGCACCGGGTGATCGATGGCCTCGCCGATTTCCGCAAAGCGTTCGATGTCCGGCATCAGTGCTTCGATGTCTTCGACCTGCATGCCCAGCAGTTGCCCGGCCATCACGGCGTTCTGCCGGCCGGTGAAGTCCGGGTGAAAACCCATGCCCAGTTCCAGCAGCGCCGCGACCCGGCCCTCGAGCTGGATCTGGCCGCAGGTGGGTTGAGTGGTGCCGGTGATCATCTTGAGCAGGGTGCTTTTGCCGGCGCCGTTGACCCCGACAATGCCCACCGCTTCACCGGGGGCGATTTCGAAATTCACATCCTGCAGCACCCAGTGCTGGCGATGGCGCATGGGCGAAAACGGAATCAGCCATTCGGCCAGACGGCTCCAGCGAGTGGGGTACTGCTTGTAGGCCTTGCCCAGGCCGGTGACGCGTATGTGCCCCATCAGAGTTCATCCACCATTTCACCGACCCGGCGGCGGAACAGGCGCAGGCCGACCGCGCACAACAGCAGGCCGATCACGAAGATCGGCACCAGCGAACTCCACACCGGCCACTGACCGTAGAGAAACAGGTTCTGGTAACTGCCGATCAGGTTGGTCAGCGGATTGAGCTGCAACAGGCGCTGCACCCACTCGGGCAGGATGCTCAGCGGGTACACGATCGGCGTCAGCCAGAACCAGAATTGCAGGCAGATGGCGAACAATTGCCCGACATCGCGAAAGAACACGTTAAGCACGCCGAGGATCATCCCCAGCCCGGCGCAGAACAGCACTTGCAGCGCGAGAAGCGGTAGCAGCGCCAGCAGTGCCATCCCCGGCCAGCGTCCGGTGATCAACAGAAAGCCGAGGAACAGGCCGATGATGATCGCGAAGTTGATGCCGGCATTGAGCAACACGATCACCGGCAGGCAGAGACGCGGGAAGCTGATTTTCTTCAGCAGGTTGGCGTTTTCCAGAAACATGTTCTGGCTGCGCAGGGTGATTTCCGAGAACAGGCCCCAGGTCAGCAGCCCGGCGCACAGGTAGACGCTGTAGGCCATGCCGTCGTCCACGCCGGGCAGACGGGCGCGCATGATGTGGGAAAAGATCACCGTGTACACGATGATCATCGACAGCGGGTTGAGTACCGTCCACAGCGCGCCGAACAGCGAATTGCGATACCGCGCTTGAAACTCCCGCTTGACGCTACCGAGGATGAAACCCCGGTAGTCGTGCAGCGAGCGGTACAGGGAAAGCAGCATTCACACCGTCCTGCCGTATTGGTCTTCGAAGCGGACGATGTCGTCCTCTCCCAGGTATTCGCCACTTTGCACTTCGATGATCACCAGGTCGATCACGCCGGGGTTTTCCAGACGGTGCTTGTGACCGGCGGCGATGAACGTTGATTCGTTCTTCGCCACCAGGGTCGTACCGCTGCCGTTGTTGGTGACCTTGGCCATGCCTTCGACTACCACCCAGTGTTCATTGCGGTGATGGTGCATCTGCAACGACAGCTTGCCGCCGGGTTTGACCACGATGCGTTTGATCTTGAAGCGCGGGCCTTCCTCGAGCACGGTGTAGGTGCCCCACGGACGGCTGACCGTACGATGCAGGCGATAGGCTTCGTGGGATTTGTCCTTGAGCTGCTTGGCCACCCGCCGCACATCCTGCGCACGGTCGGCATGGGCCACCAGCACGGCGTCGGCGGTGTCGATGACGATCAGGTCTTCCACACCCACAGCGGCCACCAGCCGGCCTTCGCTTTGAACGAAGTTATTGCGGCTGTCGATGAAGATCGCTTCGCCGCTCGCACGGTTGTTATCCGCGTCGGCCGGCACCAGCGCGGCGACTGCGCCCCACGAACCGATGTCGCTCCAGTCGAAACCGGCGGGCACCACCACGACTTTCTCCGAACGCTCCATCAACGCGTAGTCGATGGAGATGTCGGTGATCTCGGCGAACAGCTGCGGCGACAGTTCCTGTTGCAGATAACCCGTGGTTTCCAGCGGTTCGCTGGCGGCCATGCAGGCGCGGGTCTGCTCCAGCAGCTCGGGGGTGTGCAGCTCCAGCTCGGCGATCAGGGTCGCGGTGGTGAAGCAGAACATCCCCGAGTTCCACAGGAAGTTACCGCTTTCCAGGTAATGGGTGGCGGTTTGCAGATCGGGTTTTTCCACGAAACGCTGCACCTTGGCAGCGCCTTTTGCATCCAGCGGGGCGCCGGTCTCGATGTAGCCGAAGCCGGTTTCCGGGGTAGTTGGCACTACGCCGAAGGTCACCAGATAACCGTCCTTCGCCAGATTGACCGCGTGTTCGACCGCGCTTTTGAGCGCGTCTTCATTGACGATCAGATGGTCGGCGGGCATTACCACCATGATCGCTGCATCACCGTGCAGGGCTTGCAGCGACAGTGCTGCCGCCGCGATGGCCGGCGCGGTGTTGCGTCCGGTGGGCTCGAGCAGGAAGTGCCCGCGATGCCGGGACAGGCGCGCGGCCTGATAGTGATCCTTGCTCTGGAAGTAGTACTCGCGGTTGGTCACCGTGACGATGTCGCCCCAGCCGTCCAGCAGCGCGGCGGCGCGGCGGTAGGTCTTGCCCAACAGCGACTGGCCGTCGGGCAGGGTCATGAACGGCTTCGGGTGGCCCTCGCGGGACACCGGCCACAAACGGGTGCCGGCACCGCCGGACAGAATCACGGGGATCAGCATGGCCTACTCCTTGGCGACGCGTTTCATGTCCGCATCCATCATCATGCGGATCAGGGTGTCGAGGTCGGTCTTGGGTTTCCAGCCGAGCACACGCTGGGCCTTGGCCGGGTTGCCGAGCAGCACTTCGACTTCAGCCGGGCGGAAGAACGCCGGATCGATCTTCACGTAGTCGCGGTAGTTGAGACCGACATGATCGAAGGCGATGCGGCACATCTCGCGCACGGTGGTGGTGACGCCGGTGGCGACCACGAAATCGTCAGGCTTGTCCTGTTGCAGCATCAGCCACATGGCCTCGACGTAGTCACCAGCGAAGCCCCAGTCGCGCTTGGCGTCGATGTTGCCCAGGGCCAGCTCCTGCTGTTTGCCCTGCTTGATCCGGGCCGCCGCATCGGTGACCTTGCGGGTCACGAACTCGATGCCGCGCAGTGGCGATTCATGGTTGAACAGAATGCCGCTGCTGGCGTGCAGGTTGAAGCTTTCACGGTAGTTGACGGTGATCCAGTGGCCATAGAGCTTGGCCACGCCGTAAGGGCTGCGCGGGTAGAACGGGGTGTTCTCGTCCTGCTGCTCGGCCTGGATCAGGCCGAACATTTCGCTGGTGGATGCCTGATAGAAACGTGTGTGCGGGCTGAACTGACGGATCGCTTCGAGCAGGTGAGTCACGCCCAGGCCATCGACGATGCCGGTGGTCACCGGTTGGTCCCAGGAAGCCGCGACGAAGCTTTGGGCCGCCAGGTTATACACCTCGTCCGGTGCCGACTTGATCACCGCGCGCTGCACCGAGCAGGCGTCGGCCATGTCGCCGTCCAGGTAAACGATGTCGGCTTCAACGCCCATCTCGCGCAGGCGCCATCGCGAGTCGCTGCTGCGTCGTGCCACCAGGCCGTGAACCTTGTAACCCTTGTCGAGCAACAGTCTGGCCAGATAGGCGCCGTCCTGGCCGGTGATCCCTGTGATCAATGCACTTTTTGTCATTCTTGTCGTACTCGCGTCTCCCAGTCGGACAGGATCGCCCGCAGGGATTGTTGTGTAGTGATTTTCGGCGTCCATCCTGTGGTTCGGGCCAGCCGTTGATGGCTGCCACAAACGCGACGCTGATCTGCGCGGCGCATGCGCGCCGGGTCCTGAACCAGTTGCAGCTCGACCTCGGCCAGGTCGCCCATCTGTTCGATGAGGCTGCGGATGCTTTGCTCACGACCTGAGCAAATGTTGTAGACCTGTCCCGGCGTGCCTTTTTCCAGCAACGCGAAGTAGGCCGAAACCACGTCGCCGACATCAAGGAAATCGCGGGTGACATCGATGTCGCCGACTTCCAGTTGCGGCGCCTGCAGCCCTTGCTTGATGCGATTGATCTGTCGCGCGGCGCTGGCGATGACGAAGCTTTCTTTCTGCCCGGTGCCGATGTGGTTGAACGGGCGCGCCACCAGCACCGGCCAGCCTTCGCTCAACCCCCATTGCAGGCTGAGAAATTCGGCCGACAGTTTGCTCACTGCATAAGGATTGCGCGGGCAGGGTGGTTGTTGTTCGGTGATCGGCAGTGCGGGTTCTTCAACCTGGCCGTAGACGTCGCCCGAGCTGACATACAGGAACGTACCCTTGAAGCCCCGGGCCTTGAGTGCCTGCAACAGGTTCAAGGTGCCGTGCAGATTGATATCGAAGGTACGTGCCGGATCGCGAAAGGCTTCGGGAACGAAGGTCTGGCCAGCCAGGTGAATGACCGCATCGGGCAACTGAGGCCACAGGTCGATGAGGCTGGCCGGTTTTGTCAGGTCGTAGGGTGAGGCGGCAGGCAGCAGCTCCCACGACGCGTCTTCCCCTTGCAGACGTGACTGGATGTGTTGTCCCACGAATCCACTGAGACCCGTGATGAACAGACTTTTTTTCAAACAGCGACCCCTTGGTCTTTAACTTTCACCACTTCCCACAGGCTTTAAGGGAATGTCTGTCAGACCGAGAGAAAAATCCGGCAGAACGACGGGTGAAGTCGTTGTTGTAGTTGTTTGGTTGCCAATCTGTGCCAATTGCGCAGCAATTTCAACCGGCCAAACCGTGACTGGTCAGTTCTCGTCAGAGTAGTCGGGTTTTTCTCGCCGGGCGGTTCCCGAATCCTCGGCGGATGTGTTTAGAATGCCCCTCGTCGCGATCCCCGGCGGCATTTCGCAAGGATCGTGCGACAGGGTCAAACCGAACATTAAAACAAGAACAGAGACGTGCCCGATGACGCAGGACGAACACCGCTGATACCGGTTCGATCCGACGCCCGGCCGTCATAGCGTGAAGTTGCCGGGATGGCGGTTTCACCGTGGGATGCCATGAATTTCATTCTCTACTCGGACGTCAACGACCGCTCCATCAGCCAGAGTCTCGGGCGTCCCGAATACAGCTACTACTTCGTGCTCAAGGCCTATCGCCCGGTGCTGGAAAGCCTGGGTCGGGTGCATGTGGTATCCAGCCGCGCCGAAGTCGATCCACTCTATCGAGCACTGCTCGGTGCCGGTGAAAGCAGCGTTTTCCTGTCATTCACGCCGCCACAAAACACGCCGACCGACCTTGAATGCCCGACGATCTGCGTGATCGCATGGGAGTTCGATTCGATTCCCGACGAGTCGTGGGACGATGATCCGCGCCACGACTGGACGCAGATGCTCGCACGACAGGGACGGGTCATCACGCTGTCGAGCCACACCGCCCGCGCGATTCGTCGCGCCATGGGCGAGGACTTTCCGGTACTCGTGCTGCCGACGCCCTTGTGGGAAAACTTCGCCGCCATTCGTGAGCAGCACGTCAGTGCGCCGATCAATCCAGGCGCGACCCTGGCGATCAAGGGCTGCATTTTCGACAGCCGCACGCTGGGACTGTCTGCCGACGATTTGCTGCCCAAACCGCTGACCGCCGAACAATTGGCTGAAATCGAGGCACTGCGCCCGCCACCGCTGACGGTCAAACGACGCCTGGTCATTGCCCGCCATTATCTGCGTCTGTGGATGCTGGGCGCGGGTGAAGAACGGGTGGAATTCCTGCACCACTGGTACTGGGAAGGTGTGCAGGATCTGCTGTCGGACAGCGCACACGCCTGGCTTGAAAAACGTTTCCCGGCCATCGCCGCTCCGCCTGCGGTGGCTGTGGTCGAGCCACCCCCGCTGGATCTGCCGGACACCTCCTCGGTGGTCGAGACCGCGGTGGAAGGCGTGATCTACGTCACCGTGTTCAACCCCAAGGACGGTCGCAAGAACTGGCACCACCTGATCACCGCGTTCTGCTGGGCCTTTCGCGAAACGCCTGACGCGACGCTGGTGCTGAAGATTACCCAGAACGATCTGGCCTCCTACTACAGCGAACTGATGACCCTGCTCGCGCAACTGACACCGTTCGCCTGCCGGGTGCTGGTGATGCACGGTTATCTGGACGATGCGCAATACGCGCGGCTCTACCAGGCTGCGAGTTTCTACGTGAACGCCTCACGTTGCGAAGGCCTGTGCCTGCCATTGATGGAGTTCATGTCCAGCGGCAAACCGGTGATCGCCCCGGACCACACGGCCATGGAAGATTACATCGACGACACGGTGGCCTTCGTCGTGCAGTCCAGCGAAGAGCTGACGATCTGGCCCCAGGACACCCGCATCCTCTACCGCACCCTGCGCTATCGGCCGGACTGGGCTTCGCTCAAAAGCGCCTATGAGCACAGCTACCGGATGGCCAAGGCGCAGCCGCAGGAATACGCGCGCATGTCTGCCGCCGCTGTCGAACGCATGCACGACTACTGCGCGTTCGCTCCGGTGCAGCGGCGCATGGCGGACTTTTTCGGCCTCGTGCCGCTGGCTGCCGATGCCGCCCCCGTGACGGACAACGCCTCATGCTGATCATCATTCATTCGGAAACCAACCAGCACACCATCGCGCAGAACCTGGGGCGTTCGGAGTACAGCTATTACTTCGTGCTCAAGGAGTACCGCCCGGTGCTCGAACGCCTTGGGCGTGTGGTGGAAGTCGTCGATCCGGCGCGCGAAGTCGATGCGCTGTATCTGGAATGCCTGTCCCGTGGCGAGCCCTGCGTGTTCCTGTCGTTCTCGCCGCCGCACCGCACGCCGATCCACCTGGCATGTCCGACGCTGCCGGTGTTCGCCTGGGAATTCAGCACCATCCCCAACGAACCCTTCGACAACGAGCCGCGCAATGACTGGCGCACAGTGCTCCGGGCCTGCGGCGCGGCGATCACCCATTCCACCTACACGGTCAATGCCGTGCGCGAAGCCATGGGCGCCGATTACCCGATTGTCGCGGTGCCCGCGCCGGTGTGGGATCGTTTTGCGGCCCGGGGCGCACAGCTTCAGGGGCAGCCCTCGACAGGTCCGGTGCGCCTGACGATCAAGGGGCTGGTCGCCGACAGCCGTCAGCTCGATCTCGACGCGTTCGGTCCGAAACACCTGCGCCGTGGCGAGGGCATCGATTTCCAGGCACCGGTGCGCGAGCAGGAGCTGCTGCTGGACGGTGTCGTCTACACATCGGTGTTCAATCCCGGTGACGGGCGCAAGAACTGGGAAGACATGCTCAGCGCTTTCTGCGTGACATTCCGCGACGTCGAAGACGCGACGCTGGTGCTCAAGCTCACGCACCACGATGCCGAAGAAGCGCTCGGCGACATTCTTCATCACCTGTACAAAAACCAGTCCTACCGCTGCCGCATCGTGCTGATTTATGGCTACCTCGCGGACGCGGACTACGAGCGTCTGGTGCAGGCCACCCGTTACGTGGTGAACACTTCCTACGGTGAGGGTCAGTGCCTGCCGCTGATGGAGTTCATGTCCTGCGGCAAACCGGCCGTGGCGCCGCGCACCACGGCGATGATCGATTACCTGAGCACCGACAACGCGTTCCTGGTCGAGTCCACCGATGAACTCACCGCCTGGCCTCACGACCCGCGCAAGGCGTTCCGCACATTGCGCTACATGACTAATTGGGCGTCGGTCTGTGTGGCCTATCGCGACAGCTATGCAGTGGCGAAGAACGATCCCGGGCGTTATGCGCAAATGTCGGCGCAAGCCGTTGCCAGTCTCCAGGCGTTCTGCAGTCAGGCGGTGGCCGAGCAGCGTTTGCGTGATTTCCTCGCTCAAGTGCAGGAATCTCGCGCTGTCGCTGCAACGGAAGCCACGGGCACATGATCCGCGCATTGCTGAGGCGTTTGCGTCCGGTGGCGCGATCGGTGCCGGTCGCTTTGCCGGTTGCTGCGCCTGAACCGCTGGCTGCTGGCGTGTCGCCGCGGGACGTCGGCCTGCACGACGCCATGCTCGACGGCTGGTTTCACGGCGACAGTGGCGAGTTGCTCAAGGGCTTTGCCATTGACGCGGACGACACCCTGCTCGACGTGGGTTGCGGTGAGGGCGTGGCGACATTGTTCGCCGTACGCCAGGGCGCCTCGGTGATCTTCACCGACAGCGAACACGACAAGGTGCGCGACCTCGCCCGGCAAGTCGAAGCGCAGAGCCGCAAGGCCAGCCTCGGTCTGGTCAGCAACAGTCTGCCACTGCCGCTGAGCGACGGCTGTGCGAGCAAGGTCGTGTGCATGGAAGTGCTGGAGCACATCGATCAGCCCGAGCCGTTCATGGCCGAGCTGGTGCGCATGGGCCGTCCCGGTGCGCTGTACCTGCTCAGTGTGCCGGCGCCGGTGGGCGAGCATTTGCAGCAGGGCATTGCCCCGGCGGGTTATTACCAGTCACCCAACCATGTGCAGATCTTTACCCCGGAACGCTTCGCGGCACTGGTGGAGGATGCCGGCCTGGTGATCGAGCATCGCCAGGCCACGGGGTTTTTCTGGGTCATGGGCATGATCTTTTTCTGGGCCAGCGAACGGGCTGCCGGACGTGACCTCGGCGGGGCCGTGCGCGACCGGATCCAGGCGCCGTATCCACCGTTGATGGAGAGTTGGGCCAGAACCTGGCAGGACTTGCTGGCGCAGCCCGATGGCTTGGCGATCAAACAGATGCTCGACCGTTTCATGCCCAAGAGTCAGGTGATCATCGCCCGCAAACCGCTCGATGCAGGACGTGTGTCATGAGCGGCAAGCGGATCATGGACATCGAAGTCCTGCGCGCTGTTGCGGTACTCGGCGTGCTGTTTCATCACTTGCAGGGCAGCCTGTTCACCGACACGGTGCCGCTGCTTGAAAGGATCCATGCCTGGGCGCAGCCGTGGTGGGGTGTCGACCTGTTTTTTGCGATCTCCGGGTTTGTCATCGCCCGCAGCCTGATCCCGGCTCTGCGCGGCTGCAGCAATCGCCAGGAGTACTGGGAGCAGACGCGCAATTTCTGGCTGCGCCGGGCGTTTCGTCTTCTGCCGTCGGCCTGGCTGTGGCTGGCGCTGATGCTGCTGGCGTGCGTGTTTCTGAATCGATCAGGCGCGTTCGGCACGTGGTCCGCCAACGTCCAGGCCACCCTGGCCGGGGTGCTGCAGTACGCCAATTTCCGCTTTGCCGATGCGTTCTTTCATTACGAATACGGCAGCAGTTTCGTCTACTGGAGCCTGGCGCTGGAGGAGCAGTTCTACCTGTTGTTCCCGCTATTGATCATGCTGTGCCGCAAGCATCTGGTGTGGGCATTGCTGGCGCTGGTGGCGGTGCAATTGTGCACCGTGCGCACGCCGCTGCTGATGGTGATTCGTACCGATGCGCTGGCGCTGGGTGTGCTGTTGGCCATGTGGAGCGTGCAGCCGGGTTATCGCCGTTGGGAGCCGGTATTCCTGCGGCGGCCATGGGCCGGAGTGTTCGCGCTGGTCGGCCTCGGAGCGCTGCTGAGTTTCATGGCCACCGACCGTTTCACTTTTGCCGGTTACCGCATCGGGTCTATCGCCGTGCTCAGCGCCGTACTGGTGTGGATTGCTTCGTACGACCGCAATTACCTGCTGCCGGCCGGTGGCCTGCAACGACTGATGGCATGGATCGGCAGCCGCTCCTACGGCATTTACCTGATCCACATCCCGGCCTATCAACTGGTACGGGAACTGATCTTCCGTTTGCAGGGCGCCGGTCTGCCGAACCCGGCCGGGCATCCGATCGTGACGCTGCTGATAGCCGGTGGCCTGATCGTGCTGCTCAGCGAACTCAATTACCGCTTGATCGAAATGCCCATGCGCAATCGAGGCGCCACGCTGGTGAAACGCCTCGCCACCTCGCGAACCGTCGTCTCGTCCTCTGGAGCCACCTCATGCTGAGCCTTCTGAAAAAACTCACGGCGGCTCCGGCCCCCGCACAAGCTGTCGCACCGGTCGCCGACAAGGTGGACCCTTACATGCTCGGCCTGCACGACGCGATGCTCAGCGGCTGGTTCAACCAGGAAACCGGTGAGCTGTTCAAAGGCTTCCCGGTGACCGCTGATGACACCTTGCTCGACGTTGGCTGCGGCGACGGTGGCAACGTGCATTTCTGCGGCATGCGCGGGGCGAAGATCATCATTGCCGACATCGACGGCGCCAAGGTCGAAGCGACTCGCCAGCGCCTGAGCGATACGCCGGCGCGTGGCGTCGAATGCCATGTGACCGACTGCAATCCGCTGCCGATCGCCGATGGCACCGCCACTCGCGTGGTGTCCACTGAAGTCATCGAGCACGTCGACGATCCGGCGCAGTTCCTTGCCGAACTGGTGCGTGTCGGCCAGTCGGGCGCGTTGTATTTGCTGAGCGTGCCGCACCCCAGCTCCGAAGACCTGCAAAAGGACATTGCCGCGCCGGAGTATTTCCAGAAGCCCAACCACATTCGCATCATCAGCGAAGAGCAGTTCAAGGCGATGGTCAGCGAGGCGGGACTCGAGATCATCAGCCATAGCCAGTACGGCTTTTACTGGTCGATGTGGATGATGCTGTTCTGGGAAGCCAAGGTCGAATTCAGCAACCCGGATCATCCGCTGCTCAACCATTGGGCCGATACCTGGCAAGCGGTGCTCGACTCGCCGCGCGGCGCGCAGATCAAGCAGGCGCTGGATGCGGTGGTGGCGAAAAGTCAGGTCATCATTGCCCGCAAGCCCTGAGCGCTTTTGTGTAACCTTGCAGCCTGATGTCTCAGGGATCTGCAAGGTATGCGCTTTATCATCGGGTGGTCAGCCCTGGTGGCTGTGTTGTTGCTGTGTGCTTGTGAACGACAGGACACAGTGCCGCTCGATCAGCAGCTTTACGTCTGGCAACGGCAATGGACGCCGGCCCATGAGCTTGCCCTGAACGACAGTCGCAACGACTTTTCGACGTTGCGGGTATTGGCGTTGCAGGCTTTCCCGAATGCCGGATGGAGTCGGGCACGCGTCGATTCTGCGTTGTTGAAACGCGATGCCCGGCCGCTGATCGCGGTAATTCGCCTCGACGGCCAGCTCAAGGCGCTCGACCCGCAAGCGGTCACGGCGCAAATCCTTCAAGTGCTCGCTGACTGGCAAGGCCAGGGACTGACCCTGAGCGGCGTCGAGATCGACCATGACGCCGGCAGTGCCCGACTGTCGGCCTATACCGAATTCCTCGCTCATTTGCGCGGCGCCTTGCCGGCCAATCTGCCCCTGAGCATCACCGCGCTGCCTGCCTGGCTCGATAGCCCGCAATTGCCGGCGCTGCTGGCGACCGTCGATAGCAGTGTGTTGCAGGTCCATGCCGTCAGCGATCCGCGTCGCGGTCTGTTCGATCCCGAGCAGGCGCAGCGCTGGGCCAAGGCCTGGGGGCGGGTGACCGACAAACCGTTTTATCTGGCGCTGCCGGCCTACGGCGTGGCGTTGTTGGCGGATGCCGATGGCGCTCCGGTGGTGGAAAGCGAAGTGCCACTCGAACGGGGTGGCCAGCGACGCGAATTGCTCGCCGATCCGCAACAACTGGGCCGGTTGGCCAATGAGTTACGCGAGGATCGCCCGGCGCACCTGGCCGGTCTGATCTGGTTTCGGCTGCCGTTGGCCAACGACCGCAGAGCCTGGAGCCTGAGTACGCTGCGCGCGGTCGCCCGAGGCGATGCATTGAGCAGCCAGCTTGGCCTGACGTTTACCGAACAGAACGGCCTGCAAGACATCGCCCTGCGTAACGTCGGCAACCTCGACAGCGCCTGGCCCGCCCGCATCACCCTCAAGGCCCGGGGCTGCGAAGGCGCCGATGCGCTCGCCGGTTATGCGTTGCAACAGACGGCGGATCTGCTTACCTTCACCCGCCTGCGCGACGGCCGATTGCCGGCGGGCGGGCAACGTGCGATCGGTTGGGCACGCTGCGCAAATATTGATCAAGGAGGTTCGCATGTTGACCCGTAACTGGCCCCGCCATCTGCTTTGCCTGAGCCTCAGCCTGCCGCTGGGTTCGGCGCTGGCCTGCGGCCCGGATTTTCCGATGCGTCTGCTCGACGATCGCGGGCAATCGCTGGCGGAACTGCCGGAGGGCAACTTCAGGTTCGAGATCAGTCGCCTCGGCAAAACCATTGCCGGGCTGAAGAACGTCACTACCGCCACCCACAATCCGGATGACATCTACGCCGAGGCGCCAGAACCCGCCGAGGTGCGCGCCAAGGCCGAGCAGATCGGCCTGACGCCTGAACAGCAAGCGCTGGTCAAACAATTGCGCAGCCTGACCGATGCGCGTCAGGTCGAGGTGCAGGGCGTGAGCCTGCCGGCGGAACTGCGTCTGTATGTGGCGGGCGCCGTGGCGTTCGGTGCCGGTGATCATCAACTGGCTGTCGAGTATTTCCGTCAGTTGCTGGCGCTGCCGGCCGATCAACGTGCGTTGCGCAGCACCTGGGCTGCTTATTCGCTGGGCCGGGCGTTCTTTGCCATGAGCAGCGAAGCAGGCGATGCGCTTGAAGCATTGGAAAACGCCATCGAAGCCTTCCGCCAGACGCGGCAACTGAGCATCGACGGTTTCAGCGATCCGCTGGAACTCGGCGTGGCCAGCCTCGGCGAAGAGGCGCGAGCGCTGCGCACGGCGGGCAGTTGGGACAAAGCCATCGAACTCTATGCCACGCAAAACCTGCATGGCTCGAACGTCGGCTACACCTCGCTGAAGCTGTTGATGAACGATCTGGCCGAAGAGCCCGAGGATCGACTGGAGAAGTTGCTGCGCGGCAAAGCCGTTCAGCAACTGGTGACCGCCTCGCTGATCAGCCGGATCGGCTGGTCGTTCGGCGATGAACCGCCGAACGAGAAGAAGCTGGTCAAGGCCCTGCAAGCGAGCACGCGCGGCAGCCTCGATAACGCCGATCGACTGGCGGCGATGAATTATCAACAGGGCGATTACGCCAGTGCCAAGGCGTTCCTCGAACACGCTGGCGACAGCGGTCTGGCGTGGTGGCTGCGGGCGAAACTGGCGGTGCGTGACGGAGACAAGAACGCGGCGGCTGCGGCCTATGCGAAAGCTGCGCAAGCGTTCCCGCAGGGCGAGTCCTGGGGCGAGCGGCGCACTGCCGACTGGAATCTCGAAAGCATGCAGCCCAAGTGCCGGGTCGAGGGTGAAAGCGCGATTCTGGCGCTGCAACGTGGCGAGTATCTGCAGGCGTTCGACCAGTTGTATCGCAGCCAGCACATTTACTGGTTCGACGCCGCGACCGTGGCCGAGCGAGTGCTGACGGTCGAGGAATTGAAAAACTATGTCGATACCAACGTCCCGGCACCCCCTGCGCTGAGCCAGCAGGATCGTGACAATTACGTGCCTCTGCCGGTGGCCGCCAGCCTGCGCAATCTGCTGGGTCGGCGCTTGTTGCGTGAGGGGCACTACGAAGAAGCGGTCGGTTATTTCGACAGCGCCGATCTGCAGAACAAGGCCCGGCTCTATGGTGAGCAACGCCTGAAGGCCGACTCGGCATGGTGGCCGACCAAGCGTGCCAGCGCGCTGTTCAATGCGGCGTGGACGGCCCGCGAGTGGGGCATGGACATCCTGGGCTACGAAATGGCCCCGGATTACGCGACATTCGGTGGCAACTTCAGTCTGGAAAACACCGAGCTGAAAGTCGGGCCGCTGGTGAGCGAAGCCGAGGTGAAACGTCAGAAGGCCAGTGAAGCGCAGCCGGACGAGCGTTATCACTACCGTTTTGTCGCCACGGCGCTGGCCAGTCGTGCAGCGGATAATCTGCCGCACACCAGTCAGGCGTTTGCTGCGGTGTTGTGCTCGGCAGCCGGTTTCAATAGCAGCCTGCAAGAGCAAAGCGCGCTGTATCAGCGATATGTGAAAGAAGGTCCGTACATGGGCTGGGGCGGCTATTTCGGCCAGCAATGTCCTTATCCGGATTTCGCCAACGCAGACAAACGCTACGTCACCCAGGTTGTGGATGCTGTACGCGGAGTGTTGCGACCCTATAAGCGTGCAGTACAGATCGGCACCATTGTCGGGTTGACCGTCATTGCGCTGGTAATCATTACCCGCCGCCAGCGCAAGGTCCGCAAAACCTAAGCCTGCTGGACGAACGTCAGGCGCACGGCAAAGCCGATCAACAGGCTGCCGAACAACCACTGCTGCACTCGCTGGGCCGTCGGGCTGTGTTTCAGCCAGCGGCCCAGCGCGGCGCCGGTCAGGGCGTAGGCACTGTCGAACAGCAGGCCTGCGCCCACTAGCATCGCGCCGAGCACGGCGAATTGGGTCAGTACCGGTGCGCCATCTGCCACGATGAACTGCGGCAACAGCACCGAGCAGAACAGCAACGCTTTCGGGTTGAGCAGGTTGGTCAGCAGGCCGCGACGGATGGCTGCGTACCACTGCGCATGACTGTCCGTCACGGTGTCGGCGTTCAGATCCGGCAGCAGCGTGGTGCGCAGGCATTGAATGCCGATCCACAGCAAGTACGCCGCGCCGGCAATCCGCACGGCATCGAACGTCCACGGCGCCGCCTTGAACAGGGCCGCCAGCCCCAATGCTGCGAGCGCGACGTGGCAAGCTCGGGCAATCGCCAGGCCCACCGCCGTGGCCAGCGCCGCGCCGCGACCCTGGCGGGCGCCGGTCTGCAACAGCAGGATCATGTCCGGGCCGGGCAGCAGATAGACCACCGCCAAAGCCAGGAAAAACAGCCAGAGACTCGCCATGTCGCACCCCTTTCGTTGTCGATTCGGTCGCCTCAGTCTAGGGCCGAAGGGCAGGGCAGGTGGTTGCGTAGTCAGCTTCTAAAGGCCGCTGAATTGGCATAATCTGCGCTCTTTCACCGTGTAAACCATCAGGATCTGCCAACCATGAAACTGGATGCCTTCGACCGCAAGATTCTCGCCGCGCTGCAACGGGACGGGCGCCTGAGCAATGTGCAGCTGGCTGACGAAATCGGTCTGTCGGCGTCGCCGTGTCTGCGCCGGGTGCGGATGCTCGAAGAGGCCGGGGTGATTCGCGGATACCAGGCCAATCTGGATCGCGATGAAGTGGGGTTGGGGCTGACGGTGTTTGTCGGGGTCAAGGTCGAGCGCCACAACGACGAACAGGCCGAGGCATTCCACCGGGCGGTGACGGCTTTGCCAGAGGTGATTTCGGCGTTTCTGGTGTCCGGGGAATCGGACTTTCTGCTGCAAGTAGTGGTGCCGGATCTGCGCGCCTACGACCGCTTTCTCACCGGTTGCCTGTTGAAGCTGCCGGGGGTGAGCGATATCCGCAGCAATTTTGCGATCCACACGGTGAAAACGCCCGGCGCATTGCCGCTGGGGCATCTGCCGTCCTGATACTTCCCGCATTGCGCGGGAAGTATTCGCACAGTGCTTACATCTGCGTCGCCATCCCCTCGACATTCATCGCCGCCTGACGCAACGCTTCGGAGCGGGTTGGGTGTGGGTGACAGGTCAGGGCGATGTCCTCGGCCGAGGCGCTGAATTCCATGGCCACGCAATACTCGCCGATCATTTCGCTGACGCTCGGACCGACCAGGTGCACACCGAGGACTTCGTCGGTGCGCTCATCGGCGATGACTTTGGCGAAGCCTTCGGTCTCGTGATTGATCTTCGCCCGGCTGTTGGCGGTGAACGGGAATTTGCCGACCTTGTACGCCCGGCCTTCGGCCTTCAGCTGTTCTTCAGTCTTGCCGACGCTGGCCAGCTCCGGGCGGGTGTAGATCACGTTGGGAATCAGGTCGTAATTGACCTCGCCGGCCTTGCCGACGATCTGTTCGATGCAGGCCATGGCTTCGTCTTCGGCCTTGTGCGCGAGCATCGGCCCGGATGTTACGTCACCGATCACCCACACGCCGGGTGCTTCGGTGCGATGCTGTTTGTTGGCGAGCATGCCGCGTTTGTCGGTGCTCAGGCCGACGTTTTCCAGGCCCAGGCCCTGGGTGTACGGACGACGTCCGATGGCCACCAGCACATAATCGGCTTCAAGGATTTCCGCGCTGCCGCCAGCGGCAGGTTCGACGCTGAGCTGTACGCCAGTGTCGGAGGAGGTGGCGCTGGTCACTTTCGAGCTCAGCTTGAAGCTGATGCCTTGTTTGCTCAGTGAGCGTTGCAGAGTCTTGCCGGCTTCGCCGTCGACACCGGGGCAGATGCGGTCGAGGTATTCCACCACCGTCACCTGCGCGCCGAGCCGGCGCCAGACCGAGCCGAGTTCGAGGCCAATTACGCCTGCGCCGATCACCACCAGATGCTTGGGCACTTCGCTCAAGGACAGCGCACCGGTCGAGTCGAGGATGCGCTTATTGTCGATCTCCACGCCGGGCAGGGGAGTGGGCTCGGAGCCGGTGGCGATGACGATGTCCTTCGCGGTGAGCTCGATCCGGCTGCCCTGATCGCCGGTCACGCTGACTTTTCCGGGGCCGTCGATGTGGCCCCAGCCCTTGATCCAGTCGACCTTGTTTTTGCGGAACAGAAACTCGATGCCTTTGGTCAGGCCGCTCACGCTTTCGTCTTTCTGCTTCATCATTTGCGCAAGGTTGAGCGTGGGTTTGACCTCGATGCCGAGGTTGGCGAACTCCGCGCCCAGCGCCGCTTCATATAGTTCTGACGCATGCAAAAGCGCCTTGGACGGCATGCAGCCGATGTTCAGGCAGGTGCCACCCAGCGTGGCGCGGCCTTCGACGCACGCGGCCTTGAGGCCCAGCTGGCCGGCGCGGATCGCTGCGTTATAACCGCCGGGGCCACCGCCCAGAATCACCACGTCATAGTTGCTCATGCTCTTACTCCTGGCTGAAGGATGCGGATCGGTAAAAGTAGTTCGCACTGAAAATTACGAACGTAATATGTGCGTTTCCGGACATTTCGGTCAAGGCTTCAGGCAAGCGACAGGTTGCACATCTTTGAATGGCGCAAATGAGTACAAATATTTCACGACTTTCGTTATATCGTAACGATATGTGCAGTGAGCCAAGGGTTTTGGGGGGATATGCAAGTCGATCTGGATGAAGGCACGCCGGTGACCGGGTTGCCGCGCTTTCAGCAAGCGGCAACGCAGGGCCGGCGATTGCGTCGCCTGGCCATCGGTCTGGGCGTGTTGGCCGGGGCAGGGTGGATACTGGCATTTTTTGTCGGGCTGTTTGCACCGCAATCGCTGTGGCCCGCGTTGCTGGTCAATCAGAGCGCGGCGTTGCTGGTGCTGGTGGCCGGGCTGCAATCGGCGTGGTGGGTGACGCAATGGCGGGCACGGGTGATCAATCCCGTCGTGCCGGTTACGGCTGCTGAGGAACCTGCGCCAGAGGGTTGGTACGAACGGCTGCTGGATCGGATGAGCCAGCGCAGTCTGCACCTGCTCGGGCAGATCGGCGCGGCCACATTGTGGCTGGGCGGGTGGTCGTTGCTGGCGCTGTTAAGCATCGAGCAAATGTGGAATCTGACGCTGCCGGCGGCGGGTGTGGGGTTGTCCGCTACGGTCGGCGCGGCCATCGCGTTGCTGCTGGCGTTCGCTCTGCTGGTACTGGAGCGGCAACTGGCGCAGGAAAACCCGGCGCAATGGCCCGAGGCCGGAGCGCTGGCGCAACTGACGCGGGTGGCAATCATCAGTCTGGTGCTGGGTGCGTTGTGCCTGTTGTTTGCCAGTGACAGTGCAATCTGGCCGGTGCGTCTGGCAGTGTTGATCGGCATTCTGCCGGGGCTGGTTGCCCTGGAATTGCTGTTGCGCGCGCTGCTGTCGCTGTTCAGCCCGCGCCGCGAACAACTCGAACCGGTGTTGCTGGCCCGCAGTTTCGTTGCCGATCTGCTGCGCTGGCCGCCACAACCTCTGCTCGCGTTGCAGCACGAATTGCACAACCGCTTCGGCATCGATCTGCGTCAGATCTGGGCCTTCAGTTACATGCGCCGCGCCTTCTTGCCGGTGTTGTTGCTGGTGGCGGCGGTAGGCTGGTTGCTCACCGGCCTTCACGAAATACCGATGCAAAGCCGTGGCATTTACGAGCGCTTCGGCAAACCGGTGCAGGTGTTCGGGCCGGGTTTACACGCCGGTTTGCCTTGGCCGCTGGGGCGTGTACTGAATGTTGAAAACGGCGTGGTGCATGAACTGGCGACCAGCGTCGGTGAGAACCCGTCACCCGTACAGTTGGATCCGGCAGAAGGCCCGGCGCCATTCACCGCCAACCGTTTGTGGGACGCCAGCCACGTGAACGACAAGTCCCAGGTTATCGCCAGCAGCCGTGGCGATCAGCAGAGCTTTCAGATCGTCAACATGGACGTGCGCTTCGTCTACCGCATCGGCCTGAGCGATCAAGCTGCGTTGGCCGCCACCTACAACAGCGCCGATGTGCCCACGCTGATCCGCAGCACCGCCAGCCGGATTCTGGTGCATGACTTTGCCTCGCGTACCCTCGACGGATTGCTCGGCGAGGACAGGACCGGGCTCGCCGAAGAAATCGGCCGCGCCGTACAAAGCGATCTGCAGAAACTCGACAGCGGCGTGGAAATTCTCGCCACGGTGGTCGAAGCGATTCACCCGCCGGCAGGCGCGGCCAATGCCTATCACAGCGTGCAAGCGGCACAGATCGGCGCTCAGGCGTTGATCTCCCGCGAGCGCGGCGCCGCTGCCGAAGCGAGTAATCAGGCGCAGTTGCAGGCCAGCCTCGCTCGGGATCAGGCCAGTGCCAACGCCCATGAAATCAACGCCACCGCCCGGGCGGCGGATCTGAAATTCAGCGCCGAACAGAAGGCCTACGCCAGCGCCGGCCAGGCCTTCGTGCTGGAGCAATACCTCAGCCAACTCAGCCAGGGTTTGAGCAAAGCCAAACTGCTGGTACTCGACCATCGTCTGGGCGGCAGCAGTAACGCACCGACCATCGACCTGCGTACGTTCACGCTGCCGGCAGATCCGGCGCGCACCACCGCTCAGCCAGGAGCCACCCATTGAGCCAGTCGCACACTCACGATCACCATGACCACAGCGGCCACGATCATGCTCATGGCGGCGGTCATCACCATCACGGGCATCATCACCATCACCACGGTGCGCCGGAAGAGGCGGGGCCTTTTCCGTGGAAACGCATGGGCTGGGCAGCGTTGCTGGTGGCGTTCGCCATCGCGGCGGCGAGCCTGGTGCAAGTGCGCTCCGGTGAGGCCACGGTCATCACCCGTTTCGGCAACCCATCTCGCGTGTTGCTGGAACCTGGCCTGAGCTGGCGCTGGCCGGCACCGTTCGAAGCGGCGATTCCGGTGGATCTGCGTTTGCGCACGACCTCCAGCGGCTTGCAGGACGTCGGCACCCGCGACGGTTTGCGCATCATCGTTCAAGCGTATGTGGCCTGGCAGGTGCAGGGCGATCCTGACAACGTGCAGCGCTTCATGCGCGCCGTGCAGAATCAGCCGGACGAAGCGGCGCGGCAGATTCGGACGTTTGTCGGCTCGGCACTGGAAACCACGGCCAGCAGTTTCGATCTGGCCAATCTGGTGAACACCGATGCCAGCCAGGTTCGCATCGCCGATTTCGAAGCGCAGTTGCGCCAGCAAATCGATCAGCAACTGCTCGCGACTTACGGCGTGCGCGTGGTGCAGGTGGGCATCGAGCGTCTGACATTGCCATCGGTGACCCTCAC
This sequence comes from Pseudomonas sp. GM25, assembly GCF_000282255.1. Taxonomy (NCBI): domain Bacteria; kingdom Pseudomonadati; phylum Pseudomonadota; class Gammaproteobacteria; order Pseudomonadales; family Pseudomonadaceae; genus Pseudomonas; species Pseudomonas sp. GM25. The sequence continues at coordinate 174,542 of NZ_AKJQ01000035.1, forward strand.
CGCAACGGTCGACCGGATGCGCGCCGAGCGTGAAACCATCGCCACCGAACGCACCGCCATCGGCAAACGTGAAGCGGCGCAAATCCGCTCCGCCGCCGAACGCGATGCGCGCATCGTGCAAGCCGACGCCACGGTGAAAGCCGCCGATATCGAAGCTCAATCGCGGGTGGAAGCGGCGCAGATTTACGGGCGCGCTTACGCAGGCTCACCGCAGCTGTACAACTTGCTACGCTCGCTGGACACCCTCGGCACCATCGTTTCGCCGGATACCAAACTGATCCTGCGCACCGACGCCGCGCCATTCCGGGTGTTGGTCGACGGACCGCCGAATCTCGACAGCAAAAGCGGATCGCAGCCATGAATGAAGTTCCACGTGGAACACATTCGCTGAACAGTCCGTGGATTCAGGCGGGACGTCTGGCGTTTTTCGCGCTGTATGCGGTAACCGTGCTCGCGGCATTAGCCTGGGCGTTTTCCAATGTTCGGCAGATCGATCCGCAGAACCGGGCGGTGGTTTTGCACTTTGGAGCACTGGATCGCATTCAGAATGCCGGGTTGTTATTGGCCTGGCCGCAGCCGTTCGAACAGGTGGTTTTGTTGCCGGCGGCGGATCGGGTGATTGAACGCCGGGTGGAAAATCTGCTGCGCAGTGATCAGGCCATGCAAGCGGATCGTGTCGCCACCTTCGCCACGCCGCTGAGTGACGCGTTGGCCGGCTCCGGTTATCTGCTCACCGGTGATGCCGGAGTGGTGCAACTGGATGTGCGGGTGTTCTACAAGGTCACCGATCCTTATGACTTCGTACTGCAAGGCGAGCATGTGTTGCCTGCGCTGGATCGAGTAGTGACGCGAAGCGCCGTCGCACTGACGGCGGCGCGAGATCTGGACACGATTCTGGTGGCTCGGCCGGAACTGATCGGCGCTGATAATCAGGCCGCCGAACGTCGCGAACGGCTACGTGGCGATCTGGTGCAAGGCATCAACCGACGTCTCGCCGAGTTGAAGGCGAGCGGGCAGGGCATCGGCATCGAAGTGGCGCGGGTCGATGTGCAATCGAGTCTGCCGGAGCCGGCGGTGAGTGCGTTCAACGCCGTCCTCACCGCCAGCCAGCAAGCTGACAAGGCGGTCGCCAATGCCCGCACCGAGGCCGAGAAACTCACCCAGTCCGCCAACGAACAGGCCGACCGCACGCTGCAAGTCGCCCACGCCCAGGCCGGTGAGCGCCTGGCCAAAGCCTCCGCCGACACGGCGACGGTGTTGAGTCTGGCCAAGGCGCAACAGCAGGGTACGGACCCGCAAATGCTGTTGCGTCTGTACCGTGAGCGGATGCCGAAGATTCTCGGTCAGGCCGGTTCGGTCACCACGGTCGATCCGAAAGACGATTCACGCCTGATCATTCAGGGAGCCAGCAAATGACTGCCACCACCTCATCTCCGAGCCTGTTGTCCTCGGCCGAACAACGCCGCGCCGCGCGCCAGTTGACCCTGGCGATGCTCGCCCTCGGTTTGCTCGGTCTGGGGCTGATCTGGCGCTGGTTGATGCCGGAGCAAACCGGCGTCAGTCAGCTGTTGCTCGGATTCGCTTCTTTATTAGTCGCGGTGCCGGTGATGCGTTCGGCGTGGTTCAGCCTGCGTTATCCGAGCCTGCACGGCATCACCGATCAGTTGATCGCCCTGGCGATGATCGGGGCCTGGGCCACCGGCGATCTGCTCACGGCGGCGTTGTTGCCGATCATCATGATCTTCGGCCACGTGCTGGAAGAGCGCAGTGTGATCGGCTCCCAGGAAGCGATTCATGCCCTCGGCCAACTGACCCGCAGCCATGCGCGCAAGGTGCAGGCGGACGGCTCGATCATCGAAGTCGACAACGGCACGCTCAAGGCTGGCGACAAAGTGGAAGTGCGCGCCGGGGATCGGGTGCCGGCGGACGGTCGGGTTTTATCCGGCCAGGCCAGCCTCGATACGGCGTCGATCACCGGTGAGTCGGTGCCGGTGGAAGCGGGCGTCGGCATGGCGGTGTTCGGCGGCGCGATCAACCTCGACGGGCTGCTGCGAATTGAAGTGACCCGTACCGGGGATGAATCCACCCTCGGCAAAGTCATCGCGCTGATGCAGAACGCCGAACGCTCCAAGCCGCCGATCACTCGTTTGCTCGAACGTTATGCCGGCAGTTACATGGTGCTGGTGTTGTTGCTCGCGGCGGTGACCTGGTTCATCACCAACGATGCGCAGGCGATGCTCGCGGTGCTGGTGGCGGCATGCCCTTGCGCATTGGTGCTGTCGGCGCCGGCCACGGCGATTGCCGGGGTAGCGGTGGCGGCTCGGCACGGGATTCTGATCCGCAGCTCGGCGTTCCTTGAGGAGCTGGCCGATCTTACGTCCTTGGTCGTCGACAAGACCGGCACCCTCACTTACGGCACGCTGCGCTTGCAGTCGATCAACAGCCCGCGAGCGGATCACGGGGCGGTGATGGCGCTGGCTGCAAGCCTGGGTGCGGCGAGCAGCCATCCGGTCAGCCGCGCGCTGGCGGGACTGGTCAGCGCGGAACAGGTGCTGGTGCTGACCGATATTCATGAGCGGCAGGGGTTGGGCGTAGTGGCCAAAACCGCGCAAGGCGAGGCCGCGCTCGGGCGCCCGGAGCTGTTTGCGCAGTTGGGCATCCCGACCACGGCGATCCCCGAACACGACGGCCCGATTGCCGGGTTGGCGCTGAACGGCGAATTCCTTGCCTGGCTGTTGCTGGCCGACACCGTCAAACCGGAAGCGCGATTTGCACTGAGTGAGCTGCGTGACCTCGGGCTCGGACGGCAACTGCTGTTGACCGGTGACCGGCAAAGCGTCGCGCAGACCCTGGCCAAGGATGTCGGCCTGCACGAAGTCGAAGCCCAGGCGTTGCCCGAAGACAAACTCAATCGAGTGCTCAAGGAAATCGACAACGGCTTCCGGCCGATGGTGGTCGGCGACGGGATCAACGATTCGCTGGCGCTCAAGGCGGGCGTCGTCGGTGTCGCGATGGGAGCGGGTGGCGCGGACATTGCGCTGGCTTCCGCCGACATCGTGCTGATCGGCAGTGACCTGCGTCGGCTCGGCACCTGCGTGCGCCTGAGTCGTCAGTGCCGACGCACCTTGCAGGTGAACGTGATCATCGGTCTGGGCTGGACGCTGGCCATCGTGGTATTCGCAGCCTTCGGCTGGCTCGGGGCAGCGGGCGCGATGATCGCTGCATTGCTGCACAACCTGAGCACGTTGCTGGTGCTGGGCAATGCCGGGCGCCTGCTGCGGTTTCAGGAACCGCTGCTGAAGCTGAAAGCGTCGGATTGATCATTTTTCGAACTGTGCGCCGCTCTCGCAGTCATTTGAGAAGGCGCACTGAAGCAAGGATGACAGCGTCATTACAGCCTCTGCGGCTGATAGTCGGCGACTATCAAATCGATAGCCTGCTAATTTTCAAGGATGGTCTACCCTCAGATCAGACGTCTGAAACCAGGGGGATATTCCATGCTCGCGCAACTTCCACCGGCCTTACAGAATCTGCAGCTTCCGCTTCGCCTGCGACTCTGGGACGGCCATGAGTTCAATCTGGGCCCTACGCCCAGCGTCACCATTGTGGTCAAGGACCCGCAGATGGTCAGCCAGTTCACCCATCCAAGTCTGGACGCATTGGGTGCGGCCTTCGTCGAGGGCAAGCTCGAACTGGAGGGCTCGATCAGCGAAGTCATCCGGGTGTGCGATGAGCTGAGCACGGCGCTGCTCGATGAAGACGATGACAGTCAGCCGGTGCGCACGCTCCACGACAAGGAAACCGACGCCAAGGCCATCTCCTATCACTACGACCTGTCCAACGCGTTCTACCAGCTGTGGCTGGACAGCGACATGGCGTATTCCTGCGCGTATTTCGAAACCGGCAGCGAATCCCTGGAGCAAGCCCAGCAAGCCAAGTTCCGGCATCTGTGCCGCAAGCTGCGTTTGCAGCCAGGCGATTATCTGTTGGACGTCGGTTGCGGTTGGGGCGGATTGGCGCGTTATGCCGCCCGCGAATTTGGCGCCAAGGTCTTCGGTATCACCCTGAGCAAGGAACAACTGGCCCTGGCCCGCGAGCGGGTCAAAGCCGAAGGCCTTGAAGATCAGATCGAACTGCAACTGCTCGACTATCGCGATCTGCCCCAGGACGGGCGTTTCGACAAAGTGGTCAGCGTCGGCATGTTCGAACACGTTGGTCATGCCAATCTCGCCGAATACTGCAAAACCCTGTTCGGCGCGGTGAAAGAGGGCGGTCTGGTGATGAACCACGGTATCACTGCCAAGCACACCGATGGCCGTCCGGTCGGACGCGGTGCCGGGGACTTCATCGAGAAGTACGTGTTCCCCAACGGTGAGTTGCCGCACCTGGCGATGATCTCGGCCGAGATCAGCGAAGCGGGTCTGGAGATCGTCGACGTCGAGAGTCTGCGCCTGCACTACGCGCGCACCCTGGACCACTGGAGCGAACGGCTGGAGGACAACCTTGAGGCCGCCGCGAAACTGGTGCCGGATCAGGCGCTGCGCATCTGGCGTCTGTACCTGGCGGGCTGCGCTTATGCATTTGCCCGCGGCTGGATCAATCTGCACCAGATCCTCGCCGTGAAGGCCCATGCCGACGGCAGCCATGAACTGCCGTGGACGAGGGACGACATCTACAACCCTTGAACCTAGAGAATCGGTGAAATCAGCCGGGCGATCCGCATGCCGACCTGTTGCAGGCGGTGGATCTCCCGGCTTTCTTCTTTGGCGACTTCATAGGCCTGGGCGAAGTCATCGTTGAGCATCTGTTCTACGCTGGCAGCGAATTCGCTGTCGACAGTCAGCAGCATCACTTCGAAATTCAGCCGGAACGAACGGTTGTCCAGATTGGCGCTGCCGATGGCGCTGATTTCGCTGTCGATCAACACCACTTTCTGATGCAGGAAACCCGGCTCGTAGCGGAACACCCGCACGCCGGCGCGCACCGCTTCGAACGCGTAAAGGCTGGAGGCGGCGTAGACAATGCGGTGGTCGGGACGCGAAGGCAGCAACAGGCGCACGTCGACTCCGCGCAGAACTGCCAAGCGCAACGCCGCGAACACGGCTTCGTCGGGAATGAAGTAGGGGCTGGTGATCCACACGCGCTCGGTGGCGGCGTGGATGGCTTCGACGAAGAACAGCGAGCAGGTTTCGTAAGCATCCGCCGGGCCGCTGGCGAGCAATTGGCAAAGCACGCCATCCTCCGGGTAGGCGTCCGGCAGGATCAGCGGCGGCAACGATCGTGCGGCCCAGAACCAGTCTTCGGCAAATGACTCCTGCATGCACGCCACCACCGGGCCGCGCACCTGGACGTGGGTGTCGCGCCACGGTGCCAGCGGTGGTTTTTCACCCATGTATTCGTCGCCGACGTTGTGGCCGCCGACAAACCCGATCAGCCCGTCGACCACCACGATCTTGCGGTGGTTGCGGAAATTCACCTGGAAACGATTGAGCCAGCCGCTGCGGGTGGCGAACGCCTTGACCTCGACGCCGCCGTCGCGCAGCGCCTGCACGTAGCTGTGGGGCAGGGCGTGGCTGCCGATGCGGTCGTAAAGCAAATGAATCACCACGCCTTCGGCCGCTTTCTTCAGCAGCAGGTCACGCAGGTGCTGACCGAGACGATCGTCGTGAATGATGAAAAACTGGATCAGCACCGCTTCCCGTGCTTGGTCGATTGCGTGGAAAATCGCCTCGAAGGTGGCTGCGCCATTGATCAGCAATCGCACTTCATTGTTGGCCAGGCACGGCATGCGCCCCAGCTTCGGCATCGCCCGTAACGAGTCATAAGCATTCGAGGCGCGGGCAGTCAGGGCTTCTTCCACCCACGGCCGCCAGTTGAGTTCGGAAATCGCCTGGCGCATCTGTTCGTTGGCCTGGCGGCGGGCCTTGATGTAGCCATCGAAGGTGCTACGGCCGAACACCAGATACGGGATGAGGGTGAGGTAGGGAATGAAGATCAGCGACAACGCCCAGGCGATCGAGCCTTGAGCGGTGCGTACGGTCAATACGGCATGGATCGCGGCGATCGAGCCGAGGGTGTGTATCAGGGCGATCAGATAACCGAAAATGTGCGGTCCGAAATAATCCATGGGGCAACCTTGCTCCTGAAGATTCAATGCTTAACAGACCATGTTCCATGGCGATTGTCGCTATTTGTTTTCAAGCCGCCGGCGCCCGCCATGAACCGAAACAGGCGGCCGGCGTCTAACGGCCACTACTGATCAGGAGTTTTTCAATGAACGTTCGTCTGCTGGGTTTGGCGCTGGGCCTGGGTTTGGCCTTGCCGGTGGTTGCTCAGGCGCAAATGCTGCAGCCGGGGTTGTGGGAAATGACGTCGAGCAATGTGAAGGTCGATGATCAGGTGATGGATGTGCAATCGATCCTCGGCCAGATTCAGGGCCAGATCACCCCTCAGCAACGGGCTGAACTGGAGAAGCAGGGGATCAACATCGGCGGCAAGGGCATCCGCGCCTGCCTGACGCCGCAGCAGGTGGCGACCAACGATATTCCGCTGGCGGATCCGCAGTCGGGCTGCAAGCAGCAGATCACCGAGCGTGTCGGCAACCAGTGGAAATTCCGCTTCAGTTGCCCGAAAGCTCAAGGCACCGGTGTTGCGACGTTCCTCAGTGACCGTGAGTTCACCACCGTCGCCAACGGTACTTTCAATGCCATCGGGATCAACCAGAAGGGCAGTCTGGAAACCCGGGCAGTCTGGCTGGGTCAGGATTGCGGCACGGTCAAACCGCGAGCGTAACGTCACCATCGAAACCGCCTCCACATCGAGTGGAGGCGGTTTTTTTTCAGCGCATGAACCGCAGCGGCAATCCCTGGCAGTTGTCATGGATCCGTTGGTCATGCCATGCAATCTGCCCCGATACCATCGTCGTGCTGACCCGATGCCGAAAGCTGCGCTGAGCGAACGGCGTCCAGCCGCATTGCGACAGAACGGGTTGGCGTGACACCGCGACACCTTTGGGCTCCGGTTGAATCAACACCAGATCCGCCCAATACCCCTCACGCAAATAACCGCGGTCCGGAATGGCAAACAGATCCGCCACCCGGTGACTGGTCTTGGCCACCAGCGTGGTGATCGGCAACACGCCATCCGCCACCAGTTCCAACAACGCCGGCAGCGCGTGTTGCACCAGGGGCAGCCCGGACGGTGCCTGTTCATACGCTTGCTGTTTTTCCGCCCAGGTGTGCGGTGCGTGATCGCTGCCGATCACGTCCAGTCGATTGCTCAGCAATGCCTGGCGCAGGGCGTCACGATCGGCCTGGGACTTGATCGCCGGATTGCATTTGATCAGGTTGCCGAGGTTCGGATAGTCACGGTCATCAAACAGCAAGTGATGCAGGCAGACTTCGGCAGTGATGCGTTTTTGCGACAGCGGCTTGTCTTCGAACAGGGCCAGCTCGCGCGACGTGGTCAGGTGCAGGACGTGCAGACGAGTGCCGTGACGTCTGGCCAGATCCACCGCCAGAGACGATGAGCGAAAGCAGGCGTCGGCATTGCGGATCTGCGCATGGGCGTCGGGTGGCAGTTGGTTGCCGAAGCGTTCGCGCAGGTTCGCGGCATTCGCTTCGATGCTCGGCGTGTGTTCACAGTGGGCCAGCAGAATCGTCGGCACTTCAGCGAACAGGCGCTCGAGGGTGTGCGGGTCGTCCACCAGCATGTTGCCGGTCGACGCGCCCATGAACACTTTCACACCGGCCACCTCGCTCGGATTCAGCGCCGCAACAATGTCCAGATTGTCGTGACTGACCCCAAAATGAAAACCGTAGTTGGCCACCGAGTTGATCGCTGCCCGGCGCTTTTTGTCGGCCAGCGCGTCAAGGGTCAGGGTGGCAGGGTTGGTATTGGGCATGTCCATGAAGCTGGTAATTCCGCCCGCTACCGCCGCACGTGATTCGGTATGGATGCTGCCCTTGGCCGGCGCACCCGGCTCACGGAAATGCACCTGGTCGTCAATCATTCCCGGCAGCAGCCATTGGCCGTTGGCTTCGATTTCACGGATCGCGTTTTCACCTTCGATGCTGCCGGCGATCTTGACGATGCGCCCGTTGCTGACCAACAGATCGGCGTCGAATTCACGCCCCTCGTTCACCAGCCGCGCATTGCGAATCAGCACACTGCTCATGATTCAGAACTCGTTCTGCAGGGCTTTGTAGCCGCGCACCAGATCAACGTTGGTACGCGCCACGTCTTCGGAAAACTCCGAAGCGCTGACGCTCACCGGCGGGAATTGCGAGAGGTCGGTGCCCGGGCCGATGCGGGTGGTGGAGGGCACGTAGAACGCGTCCGGCAGATCCCGACCGTCGACCACCGAGTTGTGCCGCACCACGCAACCGTTGCCGACCACACAGTTGAACAGCACGCTGTTGAAGCCGATAAACACCCGGTCGCCGACCGTGCACGGGCCATGCACGATCGAGCGGTGGGCGATGGAGCTGAATTCGCCGATGGTCACCGCCGCGCCGGATTTGGAGTGGATCACCACGCCGTCCTGGATGTTCGAATTGGCGCCGATGATGATCGGCTCCATCTCGCCCGTGGCGTCCACTTCATCGGCGCGGATCACCGCATACGGGCCGACGAACACGTTTTCTCCGATCACCACTTTGCCGCAGATGATCGCGGTTTTATCGACGTAGGCAGACTCGGCAATCTGCGGCAAATCACCGGAAGGATTTTTACGGATCATGGTTGGCTCAGGGCTTGGTAAAGAGTGTTGAGGTTGTATTCGAACAGCCCGGTGAAGGTGCTGGCCGGGCCGCTGGCGGCGAGGGCGTCGGAGTACAGCGTGCCGCCGATGTGCGCGCCGCTTTCGTCGGCGATCTGTTTCAGCAGGCGCGCGTCCTTGATGTTTTCCATGAACACCGCTTTGACCTTGGCCTGGCGAATCTGGGTGATCAGCGCGGCGACTTCGGCAGCGGAAGGTTCGCGTTCGGTGGACAGGCCTTGTGGCGCCATGAAGTCGATGCCGTAGGCCTGACCGAGATAACCGAAGGCATCGTGGCTGGTGACGATCTTGCGGTTACCCGGCGGCAGTGAACCGAGCTTGGCTTTCGCTTGGGCGAGGAGGGCGTAGATCTGTTTCAGGTAGGCTTGGCTGTTGCGCTCGTAGTCGGCTTTGTTTGCCGGGTCAGCAGCGATCAGCGCCTTGGTGATGTTGGCGACGTAGAGCTCGGCGTTCGCCAGGTTGTGCCAGGCGTGAGGATCGGGGACGGTTTCGCCGTCCTCATCCAGCGAGCGCGGAATCACGCCGCGGCTGGCGCTGATCACCGGGGCTCTGGTGTCGGTGCTGGCAACCAGCCGATCCAGCCAGGGTTCGAAACCCAGCCCGTTCTTGATGATCAGCTTCGCCTTGAGCAGGGCCTTGGCGTCATCCGGCGTCGGTTCGTAAGTATGGGCATCGGCGTCAGGGCCGACCATGTTGGTGATCTGGATATGCTCGCCGCCGACCTGATGCACCATGTCGGCAAGGATGCTGAAACTGGTGACCACCGGCAGTTTCTCCGCCGCCGATAACGACATCGACAGCATCAGGCTGAACAGCACGAGTAGAGCGCGCATCGGGAAACACCTCATTGGGATGTGAGCAAAGGCGGGCGGCGCAACAGACCGTGAACCGGTCCGAACACCACGGACAGCAAATAGCCGGCGCCGGCGACCAGCACGATGGCCGGGCCGCTGGGCAGCGAGTAGTAGAACGACAGCAACAGGCCGAGCCATACCGAGGCGCAACCGATGAGCGCGGCGATGGCAATCAGGATCGGCAGGCGCCGGCTCCAGAAACGAGAGGCGGCGGCGGGCAGCATCATCAGGCCGACTACCATCAAGGCGCCGATCGCCTGGAAGCCGATCACCAGATTGAGCACCACCAGCGTCAGGAACACGCCATGGGCGACGGGGCCGAGTCGGCTGACTGTGCGCAGGAAAAACGGATCGAGCGTGTCGAGCAGCAACGGTTTGTAGATCAGCGCCATGGCCATCAGGCTGAGTGCCGATACCCACAACATGCCGTTGAGGGTCGGGCCGTCCACCGCCAAAGCAGAGCCGAACAGGAGGTGCAGCAAATCCAGTCGCTTGCCGGCGATGCCGAGAATCAGCACGCCGCTGGCCAGCGAGATGGGATAGATCGCGGCGAGGCTGGCGTCTTCGCGTAGGCCGGTGCGTCGGGTGATCCACGCGGCGAGTCCGGCCATGCTCAAGCCGGCACCGAGCCCGCCGAGGGTCAGTGCCGGCAGACTCAGCCCGGCGAACCAGAACCCCAACGCGGCGCCGGGGAGGATGCCGTGGGCGACGGCGTCGCCGATCAGGCTCATCCGGCGCAGGATCAGAAAAACGCCCAGTGGTGCTGTGCTGCACGCCAATACCAGACCGCCGAGCAGGGCGCGACGCATGAAGACGAACTCGTGGAACGGCTGCCATAGATGGGTGAGCGTCAGCATCAGGCCACCTGCGTGTGAGGCGTTTGCTGGATGAGATCGACGCTGCTGCCGAATGCGCAGCCGCTCTGTTTGATCAGCAAGGTCTGTGGAATGTGTTGGCGCACGGCGGCGAGGTCATGGCAAACCACGACCAGGGTTCGTCCTTGTTCATGCCAGGCGTGGAGGTGTTGCCACAACAGTGTCTGACCCAGTTCGTCGAGTGCGGCATGGGGTTCGTCGAGCAGCAGCAGCGGAGTGTCGGCCAGACTCAATCGGGCGAGCAGGGCGCGTTGCAGTTCCCCGCCGGAGAGGGCCATCAAGGGACGATGTTCCAGTCCGCTCAGGTGCCAGTCTTCCAGTGCGGATTCGAGACGTTGGGCTCTCAGTTGCGACGACAGTCGGCGTCCCCAGAAGCCGGCTGCCACCAATTCCTGGAGACTGATCGGGAACTGTCGATCCAGATGCTGTTGTTGAGGCAGGAAGGACAAACCGCTTTGGCGTGGAACACCCAACTCGACCTTGCCGGACAGCGGTCGCTGTAAACCGGCGATGACTTTGAGCAGGCTGCTTTTGCCGCTGCCGTTGACGCCGATGATGGCCGTCAGGCTGCCACCTTCCAATCTCAGGTTGAGCGGTGCAGTGAGCGGTTGGCCGGGTATCCCCCAACTCAGGTTGTGGCAGCGAATCATGGCTGCTCCCGGCGCCAATGACTCTCGGCGACAGCGTCATGAGCATGAAGGCTTTCGGCGTGGATGACTCTTACGTTGAATTCGCTGATACCGGGTGAGCGACGCAGTGCCAGGTTCAGGCGGCGGGCAGCGTCTTCGCAGAACATCAGGTTCTGGCCATTGGCGAGGGCGAAGGCTTGTTCGTCAGCGCGTTTCACAGCGGTTTGAACGGCGGTGCCGAGGGCTGCTTCGGCGTCGTTGATGATGGACGTCAGGGGTAGTTCGTCGACGAATTCATCCAGGTGCAAATGCAGCTGGGCAGTACTGCGCTGGCTGTGAGGTGTGGCCACGATGCCTTGGGTCGAACCGAGCCACGCCAACACATCGGCGTGTTGCAGTGGCTTGTTGGCGAAGTCGTCGACGAATTGTTGCTGGATCAACTGCCTCGCCAATGCTGCGGAACACGGGCAAGTTGAGGAATACGCGACGTCGATTTTCAGTTCCACGTGGAACACTTTGTTTTCTAGCTGGGCTGAAACAGTGACGGGATAGGTTTTCCATCCCGCCAAAGGAGTTACCAACGCGGGCCTTCTCAGGAGTAAATCGGTGTGGATATTGAGATAGGCGGCTTCGGACAAATCTTCGTGGCTGTCCAGAAAACGCTGCAGAACTTTTCGCAGAAGCGCGGGAGAAAGGTTCTGCTGTTCCAGCGCTTCCAGCCCCAGATAGAGCCGCGACATGTGAATGCCGCGTGCGTCTCCATCATCCAGACTGACGCCTGCATCCGCTTTGGCAGCCAGGCGTTGGCCTTCGATAAACACAGGTAAAGCGATGCCGCACATCCCCACCCATTCGAGAGGCAGGGCCTGGCGGGCGGCTTGAGCCGCGACATCCGGCAAAGTCAGCGCGTTCATGAGCAGTTCCATCGTGGTGATTGAATTTGATGTTACATTATAACAATTCAAACCACGATGCCTTTTTCATGAACAGGCTTTCATATGCACAGACGCCACTTGCTCAACCTGATGCTGGCCAGCGCGGCCTTTGTTTTGCCTTTCTCGGTGTCCGCTACGCAGATACGCAATGCGCGGCTTTGGCGTTCGGATGACAAGCTTCGGCTGGTGTTCGATCTGAGTGGTGCCGTGAGCTACAAGACGTTTACCTTGAGTGCACCAGAGCGGTTGATCATCGATTTGAACGGCGCCAGCCTGAGTGGGGACTTCAGCCAATTGACGTTATCTGGCACTCCTATTCATTCGATCCGCTCCGGCCATTTTGGCCAAGGGAACACCCGGATCGTGCTGGATCTAAGCAGCCCGGTTCAGCTGAATTCATTCTTGTTGGCGCCTCAGGACGGGCAAGGGCATCGCCTGGTTCTGGATCTGATGAGTGCTTCAGCAGGACTCCCGGCGAGCGTTCCACGTGAAACACCCCAAGAAAAATCTCACCCCAAGCGCGACATCATGGTGGTGGTCGACCCAGGGCATGGCGGGAAAGATCCGGGTGCAATCGGTGCTAAAGGCGAGCGCGAAAAGGATGTGGTTCTGTCCATCGCGCAGATGCTTGCGCGTCGACTCAAGCGAGAAAAAGGCTTTGATGTGAAGCTGGTTCGTAACGACGATTTCTTCGTCCCGTTACGCAAGCGTGTGGAGATTGCGCGTCAGCACAAGGCTGACATGTTCATCTCGGTGCACGCCGATGCTGCGCCTCGTCTGACGGCTTCTGGGGCGTCGGTGTATTGCTTGTCCGAAGGCGGCGCAACATCCGCGACTGCGCGGTTCATGGCGCAGCGTGAGAACGGTGTGGATCTGCTCGGCGCGACCAGCCTGCTCAATCTCAAGGACAAGGATCCGATGCTCGCTGGCGTGATCCTCGACATGTCGATGAACGCAACCATCGCTGCCAGTTTGCAACTCGGAAGCACAGTGCTGGGCAGCTTGGCCGGCATCACCACGCTGCACCAAAAGCGCGTGGAACAGGCTGGATTTGCCGTTCTGAAATCGCCGGATGTGCCGTCAATCCTGGTGGAAACCGGGTTCATTTCCAACGCACGGGACAGTCAGCGCCTGGTGACCGCGCGTCATCAGCAGGCCGTGGCAGACGGTTTGTTTGAGGGCTTGCAGCGCTATTTCCAGAAAAATCCCCCCGTCGACAGCTATATGGCCTGGCAACAAGAGCAGAAAGGATCACAGGTTTAGCAGCCAGTGATCCGGCTGCAGGTGAACTTCGCACTGCCGCCGCCTGAGCTGGAGAACCGATTGATCGTCGTCCAACCCACGCGGCGATTGTAGCCAACCCAGGCTTCCCCATCGGAAGCGATGCCGGTGAAGAATGTCAGTTGGCCGTAGCGGCTGTTGGTTTGTGCCCAGTAGCGGTTGCCTGCTTTCTCGAATCCGCGCAGGTAAATCGTGCTGCCGACCGTGTTGACGCTATAGGCGTTGCCGTTGCCATCGATGCACGCCAAAAGGTTCGCGCTGCGCGTGCAATTGGCAAGCCCCGGCACTTGTGCTTCGGCAGTCAGCGTCAGCAATGCCAGGCAGATAAACGAGTATTTCAACGCGGTTTTCATGACGTAACTCGGCGACGACCTGATTACAGCTTCCGGCCCTTCGTCACTTTGGGCAAGAAGAGAGTGGATTGATTTTGTTGTTATACTATAACATTAATCGGATAAGGCTTTCCGTGGCTTCCATTTCAAGCGTCCGTTTCCCTGGTGACCCCATCGAAACCCAAGAACGCTAGCCCGGAGAGCCTCCAGCGCTGTTTAGCGACCGTCTGATGAGGTTTATCCAATGTCTTCCCGACTTCCCGTGACCGTTTTGTCCGGCTTTCTCGGCGCCGGAAAAAGTACACTTTTGAATTACGTACTACGTAACAGAGACGATCTGCGTGTCGCTGTTATCGTCAACGATATGAGCGAGATCAATATCGATGGCAGCGAAGTCCAGCGTGATGTCAGCCTGAACCGTGCTGAAGAGAAGCTCGTGGAAATGAGCAATGGCTGTATCTGCTGTACGTTACGCGAAGACCTGCTTGAAGAGGTCAGCCAGCTGGCCCGCGAAGGCCGCTTCGATTACTTGCTGATCGAATCCACGGGAATCTCCGAGCCGTTGCCAGTGGCCGAGACGTTCACTTTCCGTGATGAGCAGGGGCAAAGCCTCGCCGACATCGCTCGCCTCGACACCATGGTCACTGTAGTCGACGGCATGAACTTCCTCCCGGACTACCAGGCCGCTGAAAACCTCGCGTCCCGTGGTGAATTCCTCGGTGAAGAAGATGAGCGTTCGATCACCGATCTGCTGATCGAACAGATTGAGTTCGCCGACGTCCTGTTGATCAGCAAGATCGACTTGATCAGCAGCCGCGAGCGGGAAGAGCTGATGGCCATTCTCAAACGCCTCAACGCTCAGGCCGAGATCATCCCGATGGTCATGGGTGAGGTACCGCTGGAGAAAATTCTCAATACCGGTCGCTTCGACTTCGAAAAGGCCGCCCAGGCCCCGGGCTGGTTGCAGGAATTGCGTGGGGAACACGTGCCGGAAACCGAGGAGTACGGCATCGCCTCCACGGCCTATCGGGCACGCCGGCCCTTTCATCCACAGCGTTTCTTCGACTTCATCGACCGCCCTTGGGTAAACGGCAAACTGCTGCGCTCCAAAGGCTTCTTCTGGCTGGCCAGCAAACCCACCGACGCCGGTAGCTGGTCCCAGGCAGGTGGCCTGATGCGCCACGGTTTCGCCGGACGCTGGTGGCGCTTCGTGCCGAAAGAACAGTGGCCGCAGGATCAGGAAAGTACCGCCGCGATCATGGAAAACTGGATCGCCAGCGTAGGCGATTGTCGCCAGGAGCTGGTGTTTATCGGGCAGAACATCGATATCGCACAGCTGTCGTCGGAACTCGATGATTGCCTGCTGACCGATGATGAAATGGCGCTTGGTACTCAAGGCTGGCTACAGCTACGTGATCCTTTTGGCTCCTGGCACGACGAGGTGGCCTGATGCTTGCCCTGAAACCGCTGCCAGGCAACACACGTCATCAGTCTTTCGGCCAGACCCCGCAGGCGCTGGCGCACATTCTTGACGACGAGACCAACCTCGCGGTCTGGCAACGACAGCTTCCGCTGCACATTGCCGAATTCGCGGACTTGTTGCTGTCTCTGAACGAGCCTTACGCCGAGGTGCTGTGCCTGGAATTGCCGGACGAAGACGCAGAACCGGATCTCACGGGACTGGCCAGCGGCTTTCGCGATCTGGAAGGCTACGAAGGATTTATCGCCGACCTGAAATGGCTGGTCAGTGCCTTCGCCTGCCTGCTGGGGGCGCGACGGATCGGCTTGCGCCTGCGGGTGCTGGACAAGGCCATGTGTCCGCGTTTTCACGTCGATCATGTGCCGGTGCGGTTGATCACGACATACGCCGGTGTCGGCAGTGAATGGCTAAGGGAAGGGGAGATGGATCGTCGGCAACTGGGAAAGCCGCAAGCCGAGCCGCAGGAAGCGTCTCGGATTCAGCAATTGAATCGGGGCGAAGTGGCATTGCTCAAGGGCGAGAAATGGCACGGCAACGAAGGTTTCGGACTGATTCATCGCTCGCCGCAACCGGCGCCTGGTGAGCGGCGGCTGATGCTGACCCTCGACTGGCTCGGATAGCGCCTCAGGGCTTGAGCCATTTCCCCTGGCTCTGGGCCTCGCAATAGGGCTGCAAATACGCCGCATCGGTGGCCACGCCGTAATAGTGGATATCCTGGCGATAAGGCATATTGGCGACTTGCGCGTTGCTGCACACGCCGAATGCGCCGGCGGGGCACTGGTCGACGTATTGAACCTCGACTTTCTGCCCGGCCAGGGTCGGCTGGCAGAAGCCGTCGTTGAACAGTTTTTCCGGGATGTTGCGGTTCTGCTGGCAGACCTTCACGTCGAGCCGCTCCGCCTGACTGTGTACCACGCAAGCCTGTGCCAATGCCTCGCCCGACACCAGTGTCAGCAGCAACGACCATCCCATCCACCGCATCTTCGACCTCCAGAAAACCTTGATCATGTTGCAGAACATTCCCACCCACGTCATCGCCGGTCCCTTGGGCGCGGGCAAGACCAGCCTGATCCGCCAGCTCATGGCCCAGCGACCGGCGGGCGAGCGCTGGGCGGTGCTGATCAACGAGTTCGGCCAGATCGGGCTCGACGCTGCGCTGCTGACCCGCGACGCCGATGGTATCGCACTGGGCGAAGTGGCCGGGGGCTGTTTGTGTTGCGTGAACGGTGCGCCGTTCCAGATTGGTCTGGGGCGTTTGTTGCGCAAGGCGCGGCCGGATCGCCTGTTCATCGAGCCCTCGGGGCTCGGGCATCCGGCGCAGTTGCTGAAGCAACTGAACGAGGCGCCGTGGCAAGGCGTACTCGCCATTCAACCCTGCGTGCTAGTGCTGGACGCCCAGGCTCTCGTCGCGGGCAAAGCGCTGCCGGACGCGCAGCAGGAAACCTTGTCCAGCGCAGGCCTGCTGCTGTTGAACAAGGCAGAAAGCCTCGACGAGCCCACGCGTGAGCGAATCACCCAGCAATTGCCGTCTGTACGATTGATCTGGACGCAGCAGGCGATGTTGCCGCTCAGCGAGTTGCCGGGTCTGGCGGTGCAGGCGCAAGCAGGTGTGGATAAGTTGATCGTGCCCCAAGGGCTGGCGCAGATGCCGGCCATCTGGAGCGATCCGGCGTTGCCGATATGCCTGAGTCAGGCGCAGGAGGGTGGTTGGAGCATCGGTTGGCGCTGGCATCCGAGCCAGGTATTCGATGTATCGGGGATAACCCAATGGCTGAAAAGCCTGAACTGGCGGCGGGCCAAACTGGTGATTCAAAGCCCGGACGGCTGGCAGTCAGCCAATGCGCTGGACAATGCCGAGCTCAGTTGGCTGTCCAGTGAATGGCGTAAGGATTCCCGCATCGAGCTGATTTTCGACGAGCCGCAGGCGGTCGGTGAATTACAGGCCGGACTGGCCCGGTGTCGGCTTCAGGCAGGCTGATTCAAGGCTTCCACTTGGTGTGTTCCTGACGCCACTGGCTCAGCTCGATCACTTCACCACGCGGCTTGGTCACTTCCACCACGGGCGGTGTGTCATCGAATGGCGCCGGGTAGGGCGCCAGTTCAATCTGCGCGCTGTGCGCACCGAACTGGGTGATGGTGCCGTTGTGCCGGGTTTCGCCGGTCACGGTGAATTCGAAATTGTAGACCCGGGCCAGACGTCGCCGACCGCTGGCGTCCTTGATCAGACCGATCTTCTTCAGCGCCACGTTACCGTCGAGCAACTCGACGCCGACATTCACGCAATGCTGTTTGACCCGCTCCAGCGCCCGCTCGCGCAAGCCGTGGTTGTGCCAGAGCCACGCACCGGCGACGGCGAACAGCATCAGCACGAAAATGTTTTCCAGGGTGAGCATCAACACGAAACTCCAAATGATGGCGTCAGCTTAACTGCGTCGCCGGTCTGTCGTACAGGCTGCGTTTCGTCGCATACTGCGCGGCTTGAATTTCAATCGTTTTACGGAAAAACCCGAATGAAACGTACGCCTCATCTGCTCGCCATCCAGTCCCATGTGGTGTTCGGCCACGCCGGCAACAGCGCTGCGGTTTTTCCGATGCAGCGGGTCGGGGTGAATGTCTGGCCGCTCAATACGGTGCAGTTTTCCAACCATACGCAGTACGGCCAGTGGGCCGGCGAAGTGCTGGCGCCGCAGCGGATCCCCGAACTGGTCGAAGGCATCGCCGCCATCGGTGAGCTGGGCAATTGCGATGCGGTGCTGTCCGGCTATCTCGGCAGCGCGGCGCAGGGCCGGGCGATTCTCAGTGGCATCGAGCGGATCAAGGCAGTCAACCCGAAAGCCCTTTATCTGTGCGACCCGGTGATGGGGCATCCGGAAAAGGGTTGCAGCGTTCCCGCTGAAGTCAGTGATTTCCTGCTGGAAGAAGCCGCTGCCGTTGCGGACTTCATGTGCCCGAACCAGCTGGAACTGGACAGCTTCTCCGGGCGCAAGCCGCAGTCTCTGTTCGATTGCCTGGCGATGGCGCGGGCGCTGCTGGCACGCGGGCCGAAAGCGGTGCTGGTCAAACATCTGGATTATCCGGGCAAACCGGCGGATGGTTTTGAAATGTTGCTGGTGACGGCCGAGGGCAGCTGGCATCTGCGTCGTCCGCTGCTGGCGTTTCCGCGTCAGCCGGTGGGAGTGGGCGATCTGACGTCCGGATTGTTCCTGGCGCGTGTGCTGCTCGGGGATAGCCTGGTGGCGGCGTTTGAATTCACCGCAGCAGCGGTGCATGAAGTGCTGCTGGAAACCCAGGCCTGCGCCAGTTACGAGCTGCAACTGGTTCGGGCGCAGGACCGGATTGCGCATCCGCGGGTGAAGTTCGAAGCCACGCCGATCAGCCTCTGATACCGCGTCGGCTTCAATCGCGAGCAGGCTCGCTCCCACGGATAAGACATCACCTGTGGGAGCGAGCCTGCTCGCGATAGCGGTCGTCAGATCGCTACAAATCTCAGGCGTCGCCCTTGATTTCCTGATAGCGCTTTTCCAGCTCCTGACGGATCTGCCGGCGTTGCTGTGCCTGCATGTAGCGGCGCTTGTCTTCGCTGTTCTGCGGTTGCAGCGGCGGTACGGCGGCGGGTTTGCGCTGATCGTCCACCGCGACCATGGTGAAGAAGCAGCTGTTGGTGTGGCGCACCGAGCGCTCGCGGATGTTCTCGGTCACCACTTTGATGCCGACTTCCATCGAGGTGTTGCCGGTGTAGTTCACCGACGCCAGGAAAGTCACCAGTTCGCCGACATGGATCGGCTCGCGGAAAATCACCTGATCCACCGACAGGGTCACCACGTAGCGGCCGGCATAACGGCTGGCGCAGGCGTAGGCCACTTCGTCGAGGTATTTGAGCAGGGTGCCGCCGTGGACATTGCCAGAGAAGTTGGCCATGTCGGGGGTCATCAGTACCGTCATCGACAGCTGGGCGTTTCCGGGTTCCATAACGTTCTCACGGGTCAAGGCAGGGTTGCTGGAAGAAACACCTCTGCGGGTGCCTGGTCGCTTTTCAAAAGCACCGTTATCGGGACGCCAGGCAACTGGCCGCCGTCACGCCCGAATCGATCTGTTTCCATATATTGCACCGCCTTTCAGCCGGAAGTCGCGGTGTTACCCTGCAAAAGCGCCTCCCCAAGGGCGATTCCTACACCCAAAGCGGATTTTTACTCAGCTCGCCCAGACATTTCCCATGCCTGCGTGAGCCTCGTCATTCAAGGAGCCCACACCATGCATGCCATCAGCTTTATTCAGGATCTGGCGGTGATCATGTTGGTCGCAGGTGTGGTGACCGTGCTGTTCCACCGCTTCAAGCAGCCGGTAGTGCTCGGCTATATCGTCGCCGGCTTCATTATCGGCCCGCACACACCACCCTTCGGCCTGATCCACGACGAAGAAACCATCAAGACCCTCGCCGAGCTGGGGGTGATTTTCCTGATGTTCTGCCTGGGCCTGGAGTTCAGCCTGCGCAAGTTGTTCAAGGTCGGCGCCACGGCCTTCATCGCAGCGTTTCTCGAAATCGTGCTGATGATCTGGATCGGCTACGAAATCGGCCGCTGGTTCGACTGGAACACCATGGATTCGCTGTTCCTAGGCGCGATCCTGGCGATTTCCTCGACCACCATCATCGTCAAGGCGCTCAACGACCTGAAAATGAAAAACGAGCGCTTCGCGCAGCTGATCTTCGGCGTGCTGATCGTCGAGGACATTCTCGGCATCGGCATTATCGCCTTGCTGTCGAGCATCGCTGTCAGCGGCACGGTGAGCTCCGGCGAAGTGTTTTCTACCGTCGGCAAGCTCTCACTGTTCATGATCGTCGCCTTGGTCGTCGGCATTCTGTTGGTGCCGCGACTGTTGGCCTACGTGGCGAAATTCGAAAGCAACGAGATGCTGCTGATCACCGTGCTGGGCCTGTGTTTCGGATTCTGCCTGCTGGTGGTCAAACTCGAGTACAGCATGGTGCTCGGGGCGTTCCTGATCGGCGCAATCATGGCCGAGTCGCGGCAACTGTTGAAAATCGAGCGCCTGATCGAGCCGGTTCGCGACCTGTTCAGCGCGATCTTCTTCGTCGCCATCGGCCTGATGCTCGACCCGATGATCCTTCTGCAGTACGCGTGGCCGATTGCGGTAATCACGGTCGCCGTGGTGCTGGGCAAGATGCTGTCCTGCGGCCTCGGGGCGTTTATCGCGGGGAATGACGGACGCACCTCACTGCGGGTCGGGATGGGGCTTTCACAGATTGGCGAATTCTCCTTCATCATCGCGGCGCTGGGGATGACCCTGCAGGTCACCAGCAATTTCCTGTATCCGGTGGCTGTGGCGGTTTCGGTGATTACCACGTTGCTGACGCCGTACCTGATCCGGGCTGCCGATCCGCTGTCGATCAAACTGTCTGCCGCCATGCCGCAGCGAGTCGGTCGAGTGTTCGGAATGTACGGCGAATGGCTGCGCAGCATTCAGCCGCAGGGTGAGGGCGCGATGCTGGCCTCGATGATCCGGCGAATCCTGCTGCAGGTCGGGGTCAATCTGGCGCTGGTGATCGCGATCTTCTTTGCTGGCGCTTTTTTTGCCGGGCGTCTCTCGATCTGGATGCAGGACTGGATCAGCGATCCGAGCTGGCAGAAGGCGTTGATCTGGGGCGGGGCGCTGCTGGTGTCGTTGCCGTTCCTGATCGCGGCCTATCGCAAGCTCAAGGCGCTGTCGATGCTGCTGGCGGAGATGGGCGTGAAGCCGGAAATGGCCGGGCGTCACACACAGCGAGTGCGCCGGGTGATCTCCGAAGTGATCCCGATCATCTCGCTGCTGGTGATTTTCCTACTGTTGGCAGCCTTGTCGGCCAGTATCTTGCCGACCAACAAGTTGCTGGTGCTGATCGCCGTGGTCGCGGCCGCCGTGGCGGCGCTGCTCTGGCGCTGGTTCATCCGGGTGCACACGCGGATGCAGGTGGCCCTGCTGGAAACCCTCGACAACCACAAGGAGCCGTCGGGGCACTGACCACCCAGGGTGTGGGGCGTTTCAGCTTTCCAGCCAGACGTCCCGCGCCCAGTGCCAGACCGATTCCCAGGACTCTTCGGTGATCAGTTCTTCTTCGCCGGACCACAGCACCACGGTGCCGTCTTCTTCGACGCAGTAGTAGTCGTCACCGTCTTGGCAGATCGGGATCAGGTCGCGCGGCACGCCGGCATCCCAGGCATTGGCAGCGACGTCCGGCAGGTAGGTGTGGGATTGCGGGTCGGTGACGGTCACCGGCTCCAGACTGCCGTAAACCACGTCGCTGACGGTCAGCAGAAACTCTTTGAAGACGAACGGGATGTTGATGAAGAGCTCTTCTTCGATTTCCACCAACTGGTCTTCGTCGGGCAACTCCAGGGGAACCGGTACGGGTTCGTTGGCTTCGCGCAGTTGTTCGATGATTTCTTCCACGTCCGGGATCCTCTTGCTTGAATGGCGCGGTTTATATGGGGCGGTTTATACAGTAGCTCGCTATAGATGCAACCGCGAAATAGAAAACCCCGGCCGAGGCCGGGGTTTTCATTACTGCGGGTAAAACGTCGGAGGTGATCAGCCGTTCTGGCGGATACCGGCGACCAGCCAAGGCTGGTTGTCGCCCTGTGGACGTTCCATGTTCCAGCTTTCGCTGAACACTTCGCCCTGCTGGTCGAAACGCGAGGTCTTCGACACGCCGTTGAAGGTAAGGGTAGCGATGGTCTTGTCCGCACGATCATCCACGCCATCCAGTTGTACCTGGAGGTTGTCGATGTAGGTGGACTGGAATGCATCACCCAGTTCCGCGCGCTCGCGCTTGAGGAACTCGAACATTTGCGGGGTCACGAACTCGGCGATCTTGTCCATTTCGTTGGCGTCCCAGTGCTGCTGCAGAGCCTGGAAGTGGCTGCGGGCGGCTTCAAGGAAGCGCTGTTCGTTGAACCAGGCCGGTGCATTGATCACCGGACGGGCGGCAGCAGGTGCGGCCGAACCACCGAAGATCGAACCCATGGCTGCTGGCTTCTGTTCGAACACTTCACGCTGCATCGGCGCGCCGGCCGGAGCGAACTGCTCCTGCTGCTTGCGACGACGGGCGGCGATGAAGCGGAAGATCACGAACGCGATCACGGCCATGATCAGGATGTCGAAGAACTGCATGCCTTCGAAGCCGCCGCCCATGAACATGGAAGCGAGCAGGCCACCGGCCGCGATGCCGGCCAGAGGACCGAGCCATTTCGAAGCACCGCCGGCCTTGGCCGCAGCGCCCGCGGCACCGGCAGCACCAGCGGTCGCCGCAGCGCCGCCCATGCCTGGGGAAGAAGGAGCCATCTGGCTGGTCTGGTGCGTCGGCGCAGCGCCGGCGCTTTTGCCACCACCAAAGCGCTTGGCGTTGGCGTCGAGGCTCATCGTCAGGCCGATGCACAACGCCATGGCGATGCTAAGAAAACGTTTCATAAAGGGAATTCCCGTTTGTGGAGACACGCGCGCCATGTTGCACAGCTGAAGTGTTACTGGCTAGCGAGAGAGTGTTTCGGGCTTTTGCCTGACAGGTTACGTTCAGCTCGGTCGGGGCAATAAGGCCATGTACTTTTGTCTGTAGGAAAAGGAGATAGGTTCAGCAGGAAATGGATCAGCGCCGCAAGGCCAGCATCACCACGCCAGCGGTGATCAGGCCGATACCGCTCCACTGGCGCAGGTCGAGTTTCTCGCCCAGCAGGACCACACCGAGCACCGCTACGAAGACCACGCTGAGCTTGTCCACCGGGGCGACCAGCGATGCCGGGCCGACTTTCAACGCCCGGAAGTAGCACAGCCACGAAGCACCGGTACCCAGGCCCGACAACAGCAGAAACAGGTAGCTCTTGGCGGAAATCGATCCCAAGGACTGATATTGGCCCGTTGCGTACAAAATCAAGGCCAGACTGACCAATACGACGATTGTGCGCAGCAGGGTAGCGAAGTCGGAGTTGACGTTTTCGATGCCGATCTTGGCGAAGATGGCCGTCAGCGCGGCGAAGGTGGCCGAGAGCAGGGCCCAGAACGTCCAGGAAGAAAAGAAGCCCGAGCCCATGGATGCTGCCTCCAGTGCCCGTTCCCGCGTTGGGCGCGGGAACGAACGTTGACTTATATGGCTTCCAGCTTCGCGTACCCGAGCATCAGCCACTTGCTGCCTTCGGCGAAGTTCACCTGCACCCGGGCCTGGGCGCCGGCGCCCTCGAAGTTGAGGATCACGCCGTCGCCGAAGATCGAGTGACGGACAGCCTGGCCGAGGCTCAGGCCGGTTTCCGGAATCTCGCTGCCGCTGAACAGGTTGCTGCCACCCATCGACTGGTTGCCGCCGAACGGTCGGCTGACGCTGTTGGACAGGCGCACTTCTTGAATCAAACCTTTCGGTACTTCCCGTACGAAACGCGACACCTTGTTATAGGTTTCGCTGCCGTACAGACGTCGGGTTTCAGCATAGGTCATCACCAGATTCTGCATCGCCCGGGTAATGCCGACATAGGCCAGACGCCGTTCTTCCTCAAGACGTCCCGGTTCTTCCAGGCTCATCTTGTGCGGGAACAGGCCTTCTTCCATGCCCACCAGGAACACGTAAGGGAATTCCAGGCCTTTGGCGCTGTGCAGGGTCATCAACTGAATGCTGTCTTCGTGCTCGTCGGCCTGAGTGTCGCCGGCCTCCAGCGAAGCGTGGCCGAGGAACGCCGCCAGTGGCGTCAGCTCTTCGTCTTCTTCGGTGTTCTCGAAGTTGCGCGCGGCGCTGACCAGTTCCTCAAGGTTTTCCACCCGGGCCTGGCCTTTCTCGCCTTTTTCCGCTTCGTGGTAGGCGATCAGTCCGGATTGCTCGATGACGGTCTGGGTCATCAGGTGCAACGGCATCTCGGCGCACTTGGCGGCGAGGTTTTCGATCAGTTCGATAAACGCGCCCAGTGCACCAGCGGCGCGACCGGTCAGACCTTTGTTGGCCACCAGCTGGCGCATGGCTTCCCACATCGACACATCGCTGTGGCGCGCATGGTCGCGGATCGCTTCGACGGTTTTTTCGCCGATACCACGAGCCGGGACATTGATTACCCGTTCCAGCGCCGCATCGTTGCCACGACCTTCCAGCAATCGCAGGTAAGCCATGGCGTTCTTGATTTCCGCCCGCTCGAAGAAGCGCTGGCCGCCATAGATGCGGTACGGAATGCGTTCACGCAGCAAGGCTTCTTCCAGAACGCGCGATTGGGCGTTGGAGCGGTAGAGAATCGCGATATCGCTGCGAGCCAGGCCGGTTTTCAGCGCGCTTTCGATGGTTTCGACAACGTAGCGTGCTTCATCGTGTTCGTTGAACGCGGCGTAAAGGTTGATCGCTTCGCCGTCGCCGCCATCGGTCCACAGTTCTTTGCCCAGGCGCCCGGTGTTATTGGCGATCAAGGCGTTGGCGGCTTTCAGGATGCCGGCCGTGGAGCGGTAGTTCTGCTCCAGACGGATGGTCACCGAATCCGGGAAGTCGGAAGAGTATTGGTGGATGTTCTCGATTTTCGCGCCGCGCCAGCCGTAGATCGACTGGTCGTCGTCGCCGACCACCATCAGGCTGTCGCCGCCCTTGCCCAGCAGACGCAACCAGGCGTACTGCACGGCGTTGGTGTCCTGGAATTCGTCCACCAGAATGTGTCGGAAACGCTTCTGGTAGTGCGCCAGCAGACCCGGGTGGTCGCGCCACAGGTCGAGGGCGCGCAGCAGCAGTTCGGAGAAATCAATGACGCCGGCACGCTGGCACGCGGCCTCGTACGCTTCATAAATGCCGCGCATGGTGGCCAGGAACAAATCGCCGCTGGCTTGAATGTGTTGCGGACGCAGACCTTCGTCTTTCTGCCCGTTGATGAACCACTGGGCCTGACGGGCCGGCCAGCGTTGCTCGTCCAGCCCCAGCTCGCGGATCACCCGCTTGACCAGCCGTTGCTGGTCGTCGCTGTCGAGAATCTGGAAAGTCTGGCTCAGCCCGGCTTCCTGCCAGTGCGCCCGGAGCAAGCGGTGCGCCAGGCCGTGGAAGGTGCCGACCCACATGCCGGCCGGGTTGATGCCCAGCAATTGCTCGATGCGGTGACGCATCTCGGCAGCGGCTTTATTGGTGAAGGTCACCGACAGAATCGAGTGGGGCGAGGCGTTTTCGACCTGGATCAACCAGGCGATACGGTGCACCAGCACTCGGGTTTTGCCGGAGCCGGCACCGGCCAGGACCAATTGACGACCAACGGGAGCCGCTACGGCCTGGCGTTGGGCATCGTTGAGGGAGTTCAGCAGAAGGGAGAGATCATCGCGCATCGGGGCATTCTAGGGTGCGCCGCAGGCCCGGGCAAACCGAGCTTTGCATTAGCCGATGAAAGTGCCGCCCGTGACGACCGGTCGGTCACCGGCTACAGGCGTTGGCCCGCCTGGCGTCGGGGCTTTGGCGGGTGACGAGCGGTGGAAAAGTTTCGGTGAAATTATGATCTGGGGCAGTTTGGCAAGTGGTTCGGCTTGTGTATGCTCCGTCCACGTTTCCGGGCGCATGCTCACACTTATAAGAACAAGAACGTTGCCTATGACCCTCAGCTTCGACCTGTCGGGACCCTCTGTGGAACCCCGGGTAATCCGCAAGCATTACGCCACCCAGATGGCGGTCGAGCGCACGCGCCTTCTTTATCAGGGTTCGCTGTTGCCCACCCTGTTCATGTTGATCAATGGTCTGGTCTGCGCCGGTCTGCTCTGGAGCCCGCAGCGTTACTTCGTGGTCAGCGTCTGGCTGGTGTGGCTGCTGTCGCTGGTGGCGTTGCGGGTGATTCAGGTCGCGGCCTTCGACTCGGCGATTCCCGATCGCCAGGCCCAGCCGATCTGGGGGCGGATGTTCCTGCTCGGCTCGACCATGACCGGCCTGACCCTCGCTGGCGCCGGCATCGCTCTGGTCCCCGCCGACAATTTCATGCAGCAGGCCTGGGTGTTCGGCCTGATCGGCGCCGCAACCCTGTCGGCCAGTGTGGCCTACGCCGTGAGCATTCCGGCCTTCCTTTCCTTTACCTTGCCGTGCCTGCTGCCGGCCATCGGCTACCTGTTCTGGGGCGGTGACGAACTGGCGCGCGGCTGGGGCTGGCTCGGGCTGATCCTGCTCGGCTCCCTGAGTGTGGTGGCGTGGCAGGTCAATCGGCTGATCGATCGCGGTTTGCTGCGACGCTTCCAGAACCAGCACCTGATCGAACACCTGCAACAAACGCAAACCCGCAGCGAACAGCTCAATCAGGAGCTGGCGAAGGAAATCGAGCACCGGCGCTGCGCCGAGGGCAAGCTGCGTGAAGCACAGGTCGAGCTGGAAGACCGGGTCGCCCAGCGCAGCCGGGAGCTCGACGTGGCGAACCAGGCCCTGAGCAAGAGCGAGGCGCGCCTGGCCCTGGCGTTGAAGGCCAGTGAGCTGGGGCTGTGGGACTGGAACCTGCAGACCGACGAAGTTCACCACACGCAGATTCAAGAGCTGTTCGGACTTGACCCGGAATACGTCACCGGGCTGCTCAGGCATCTGCGGCCACGCCTGCACCCGGAAGACGTGCCGCCGCTCAAACGGGCGTTGATCGAGCACTTGAAGGGGCGCACCGAGGATTATCAGATCGAATACCGCGTGCGCCACGGCGACGGCCACTGGGTCTGGATCGAAGACCGTGGGCGAGCGGTGGAGCGCGACGAGAACGGGCGGGTCATCCGCATGGTCGGCACCCGCCGCGACATTAGCGTCAGCAAAAGCCTGGAAGCCCAGCAACAATTGGCGGCGACGGTGTTCGAGGCCGCCAGCGAAGGCATCGTGATCCTCGACCCGAATTATTCGCTGATCGCCATCAATCAGGCCTTCAGCCGGGTCACCGGGTATGACATCGACGACATGCTCGGGCGCAACGTCGTCGAATTGCCGTGCAGCCGCGACGCCCGCCGGCACTACGTCGCGATCCGCCACGCGCTGGAACAGCACGGCAGCTGGCAGGGCGAACTGGTGGAAACCCGCAAGAACGGCGAGCTGTATCCTCAGTGGCTGCAATTGAATGCCGTACGCGACAGTCGGGGAAATGTGAGCCATATCGTCGGCTTCTTCGCCGATCTGTCGGCGCGCCGCGAATCCGAGGAGCGCATGCGCTATCTGACCCACTACGACGAACTCACGGGTCTGGCCAACCGCTCGCTGTTCCGCGAACGCCTGCACGAAGCCCATCAGCGCGTGCGGCAGGGCGGGCGCCGGAGTCTGGCGCTGCTGCATATCAATCTGGATCGCTTCAAGCTGCTCAACGACAGCCTCGGCCACGAGATCGCCGATCAGTTGCTGCAAAAAATGTCCCGTCGTCTGGTCAACGCGCTGCCGGAGGCCGACACCATTGCCCGGCTGTCCGGCGACGAGTTCGCAGTGCTGTTCGACGCCTACGGCAACCTGTCGAGCCTGGCGCGGGTCGCCACGCGGCTGTCGACCAAGCTGCGACTGCCGTTGACCGTGGAAGGGCACGAATTGGTAGTAAGTGCTTCGATGGGCATCAGCATGCTGCCCGATAACGCCCGGGAGATTTCCGCGCTGGTCAGCCAGTCGAACATGGCCATGCAACATGCCAAGCACCTGGGCGGCAACAACTTCCAGTTTTATACCGACAGTCTGCAGGCCAGCACGCTGGAGCGCCTGCAACTGGAAAACCAGCTGCGCAAAGCCATCGAGGAAAAGCAGCTCAACGTCTTCTATCAACCGAAACTGTGCCTGGCGACCGGCCGTCTCAACGCGGCGGAAGCGCTGGTGCGCTGGGATCATCCGACCATGGGCCGGGTGCCGCCGGGAGATTTCATCGGTCTGGCCGAAGAAACAGGGCTGATCGGGCCGATCGGCGAATTCGTCCTGCGCCAGGCCTGCTGGCAGGCGTGTGAATGGCAGCGTCAGGGGCTGGCGCCGATCCGGGTCTCGGTGAACCTGTCGGTGCATCAGCTGCGCCAGGGCAAACTGGTCAGCCTGGTGCGTCAGGTGCTGGAGGAAACCGGCCTGGCGCCGCACTACCTCGAACTGGAACTGACCGAAAGCCAGCTGCTCGACAGCGTCGAACACATCATCGCCACGTTCCAGCAGTTGCGGGATCTGGGGGTGAAGCTGGCCATCGACGATTTCGGCACCGGCTATTCATCGCTGAGCTATCTGAAACGGATTCCGGTGGACTACGTGAAGATCGATCAGGCCTTTATTCGCGGGTTGGGCGAGGGCAGCGAGGACGCGGCGATCACCCGGGCGATCATTGCGATGGCTCACGGGCTGTCACTGAAAGTTGTCGCCGAAGGTGTCGAGCGATCCGAGCAGCTGGCGTTTCTGAAAACTGAAGGTTGCGACGAGGTGCAGGGCTATCTGATCAGCCGTCCGGTGGAGGCGGTCGGCCTTGCCGCATTGCTGCGTGAACAGGAAAAACCGCTGTAGAGGGCTACATGCAGCGCATGTCGCCTGATCCGGGGGGATCGAGTTACGCATTGAGCAGGCAAAAAGCCGATTCATGTAGTATAACTACAAGCTTGCTACATCCCCGGCATCTGGCCAAAGCACATCTTTCCATAACAAGAGTCCAGCCCCTTGAATCTGCTGCAACACATCGCCCAGTCACGTCACCTGTTACGCAAGTCGGAGCTCAAGGTCGCCGACCACGTGCTGCTTGACCCTGCGGCAGTGATGCACAGTTCCATGGCCGACCTGGCCCACAGCGTCGGCATCAGCGAGCCGACCATCGTGCGCTTCTGCCGGGCCATCGGTTGTTCCGGTTTCCAGGATCTGAAACTCAAGCTCGCGCAAAGCCTCGCGGCCGGCGCCAGCTTCGGTCAGTTCGCGATCCATGAAGACGATTCCGTTGCCGACTACAGCCTGAAGATTTTCGACACCACGTTGCACACACTGATGGAGGTTCGTGAGAAGCTCGATCCTCTGGAGCTGCAACGCGCGGTGACGCTGATGTCCCAGGCCCAGCGCGTCGAATTCTACGGTTTTGGTGCGTCGGGCGCGGTGGCGGCGGATGCGCAGCACAAGTTCTTTCGTCTGCTGCTGACCGCCGCGGCGTATTCTGACCCGCACATGCAGGCGATGTCGGCGGTGACGCTGAAGCCGACTGACGTGGCGATCTGCATTTCCCAGTCCGGCCGCTCCAAAGACCTGCTGATCACCGCCAACCTCGTTCGCGAGAGCGGTGCGTCGCTGATCACCTTGTGTCCGAGCCAGACACCGCTGGCCGAGTTGTCGACCGTCAACCTGGCGATCGACGTTCACGAAGACACCGAAATCTACACGCCGCTGACTTCGCGTATCGCTCACCTGGTGGTGATCGACGTATTGGCGATGGGCGTGGCCATGGCGCGTGGGCCGAGCCTGGTCAACCACCTCAAGAGCGTCAAGCGCAGCCTGCGCAGCTTGCGGCTGTCGCCAAAATCGGTGAAAGCGCTGGACGATTGATCGTGATGGGGTGACGGCAATCTTCATCTGCCTGTAACCCCGACGCAGCCAAATCGTCATCCACCGCGCCTATCGTGAAACTCCCGTAATCGCCTTGGGAGACTCGAAATGGCTCAGCCTTACGAAGAACGCAACAGCGCCGCGAAAACCCGTCGTCAGCAGGAAGACCAGCGCCGCATGGAATTTCGCCGCGCTATCGAAGATCGCTTCGAACTCCGCCAGCTTCAGGCAGAAATCGGCGATTTTCCCGAGGACATCAATCACTGGCAGGCAGCACCGGCAGCTTCCCGTCGAAGCGCTCAACCAGCGCGCTGATCTGCACCCGTTCGCTGCGGATAAACGCCAGGAAGGCGTGCGCCACCGGTGACAGCCGTTTGGCTTTGGCTTGCACCAGGCACCAGCTGCGAAACAGCGGCAATTCTTCGACCGGCAGCTCCACCAGGCCGCCGGTCGCCAGCTCCAGGTTCAGGGCGTGGCGCGTCAACAGCGCCAGGCCCAGACCCGCCACCACGCATTCACGCTGGGCTTCGGCCGACGCCACTTCCTGGGTCTGGGTGAAGTGCACGCGCTTCTCCTTGAAATACTCCTCGCAGGCCAGTCGCGTACCCGAACCGGGTTCGCGGATCAGCAGGGTGTAAGGTTCCAGATCCTGCAAGCGCAGCGGGCCCATGTGCGCCAGCGGATGATCCGGCCGCGCCACGGCGACGATCGGGTTGTTGAGGAACGGCAGGAATTCCAGGCCCATGTCCTGCGGCACCATCGACATGATCACCAGATCGTCGCGGTTGTCGGAGAGCCGGCGAATCACCTGGCCACGGTTGACCACCGTCAGTTGCAGATTCACTTCCGGATGCTGGCGCTTGAACGCCGCGAACAGGTGCGGCACGAAGTATTTGGCGCTGGATTCCACCGCCAGCTTCAATTGGCCCTGCAGCGAGCCCTGCATGTCCGAGAGCTGCATGTCGAGGTTTTCCAGCCGGCCAAAAATGTCCCGGCTGGCGCGCTGAAGTGCTTCGGCGGCCTCGGTCATGTAGAGTTTTTTGCCCACGTAATCGAATAATGGCTGGCCGATCAGCTCTTCGAGCTGACGAATCTGTAGGCTGACGGCCGGTTGTGTGAGTGACATTTCCTCGGCGGCGCGGCTGTAGGAGCGCAAATCACACACTTCGTTGAAGATCTGCAATTGACGCAATGTCATACGCATCAAGGACTTACGCATTTTCTACTGACTCTGGCCGCGGGCTGATGCGTTGACTATAAGTCTTTACTTATGCCTGACCCAATTTTTATTCATTTTTGTTAATCCCTTGTCAGCGCTAGTGTGGAGCCGAGACCAGATTGAAACATTTGGTCACGTGCCGACCTGGGTCTAGCAGGTCGTGGTGCCACCGGCTCAAGGGAACCTCCAAGTGATAACAAAGATCCTGATCGCCAACCGTGGTGAGATTGCCGTACGAATCGTGCGTGCCTGCGCCGAGATGGGCATCCGCTCGGTCGCGATCTATTCCGACGCCGACCGGCATGCCTTGCATGTGAAGCGTGCGGACGAGGCCCACAGCATTGGTGCCGAGCCACTGGCCGGTTACCTGAACCCGCGCAAGCTGGTGAACCTGGCCGTGGAAACCGGTTGCGATGCACTGCACCCCGGCTACGGTTTCCTCTCGGAAAACGCCGAGCTGGCAGACATCTGCGCCGAACGCGGCATCAAATTCATTGGCCCGTCGGCGGAAGTCATCCGCCGCATGGGCGACAAGACCGAAGCGCGCCGCAGCATGATCAAGGCCGGCGTACCGGTCACGCCGGGCACCGAAGGCAACGTCTCGGGCATCGAGGAAGCATTGAGCGAGGGCGACCGCATCGGTTACCCGGTGATGCTCAAGGCCACTTCCGGTGGTGGCGGTCGCGGTATCCGTCGCTGCAACAGCCGCGAAGAACTCGAACAGAATTTCCCCCGGGTCATTTCCGAAGCCACCAAGGCCTTCGGTTCGGCGGAAGTGTTCCTGGAAAAATGCATCGTCAATCCCAAGCACATCGAAGCGCAGATCCTCGGCGACAGTTTCGGCAACGTCGTGCATTTGTTCGAACGTGACTGCTCGATTCAGCGCCGCAACCAGAAGCTGATCGAAATCGCCCCGAGCCCGCAGCTGACCCCGGAACAGCGCGCCTACATCGGCGACCTGTCGGTGCGCGCAGCCAAGGCCGTGGGCTACGAGAACGCCGGCACCGTGGAGTTCCTGCTCGCCGAGGGCGAGGTGTACTTCATGGAGATGAACACCCGGGTGCAGGTGGAACACACCATCACCGAAGAAATCACCGGGATCGACATCGTCCGCGAACAGATCCGCATCGCCTCAGGCCTGCCGCTGTCGGTGAAGCAGGAAGACATTCAGCATCGCGGTTTTGCCCTGCAATTCCGGATCAACGCCGAAGACCCGAAAAACAACTTCCTGCCGAGCTTCGGCAAGATCACGCGCTACTACGCCCCCGGCGGCCCTGGCGTGCGTACCGACACGGCGATCTACACCGGCTATACCATTCCGCCGTTCTACGACTCGATGTGCCTGAAACTGGTGGTCTGGGCGCTGACCTGGGAAGAGGCCATGGACCGTGGCCTGCGCGCCCTCGACGACATGCGTCTGCAAGGCGTGAAGACCACCGCCGCGTACTACCAGGAAATCCTGCGCAACCCGGAATTCCGTAGCGGCCAGTTCAATACCAGCTTCGTTGAAAGCCACCCTGAACTGACCAACTACTCGATCAAGCGCAAACCCGAAGAGCTGGCCCTGGCCATCGCCGCCGCCATCGCCGCCCACGCAGGCCTGTGAGGAATAGAACAATGACTAAAAAGATTTTCGTAACCGACACCATCCTGCGCGACGCCCACCAATCGCTGCTCGCCACCCGCATGCGCACCGAAGACATGCTGCCGATCTGCGACAAGCTCGACAAAGTCGGCTACTGGTCGCTGGAGTGCTGGGGTGGCGCGACCTTCGACGCCTGCGTGCGTTTCCTGAAGGAAGACCCGTGGGAGCGTCTGCGCCAGCTGCGCGCCGCGCTGCCCAACACCCGTCTGCAAATGCTCCTGCGCGGCCAGAATCTGCTGGGCTACCGCCACTACAGCGATGACGTGGTCAAAGCGTTCGTCGCCAAGGCCGCGGTCAACGGCATCGACGTGTTCCGCATCTTCGACGCGATGAACGACGTGCGTAACCTGCGCGTGGCGATCGAAGCGGTGAAAGCTGCCGGCAAACACGCCCAGGGCACCATCGCCTACACCACCAGCCCGGTGCACACCATCGATGCGTTCGTCGCCCAGGCCAAGCAAATGGAAGCCATGGGTTGCGACTCGGTGGCGATCAAGGACATGGCCGGTCTGCTGACCCCATACGCCACCGGTGAGCTGGTACGTGCACTGAAAGCCGAGCAGTCGCTGCCAGTGTTTATCCACTCCCACGACACCGCCGGCCTGGCAACCATGTGCCAGCTCAAGGCGATCGAAAACGGTGCCGACCACATCGACACCGCGATCTCCAGCTTCGCTTCGGGCACCAGCCACCCTGGTACCGAATCGATGGTTGCTGCGCTCAAAGGCACCGAGTTCGATACCGGTCTGAACCTGGAGCTGCTGCAGGAAATCGGCCTGTACTTCTACGCCGTGCGCAAGAAGTACCACCAGTTCGAAAGCGAATTCACCGCCGTCGACACCCGTGTTCAAGTCAACCAGGTACCGGGCGGGATGATTTCCAACCTGGCCAACCAGTTGAAAGAGCAGGGCGCTCTGAACCGCATGGGCGAAGTGCTGGCGGAGATCCCGCGCGTGCGTGAAGACCTCGGCTTCCCGCCGCTGGTGACCCCGACGTCGCAGATCGTCGGCACCCAGGCGTTCTTCAACGTGCTGGCCGGCGAGCGCTACAAGACCATCACCAACGAGGTGAAGCTCTACCTGCAAGGCGGCTACGGCAAGGCGCCGGGCACCGTGAACGAGAAGCTGCGTCGTCAGGCCATCGGCAGCGAAGAGGTGATCGACGTACGTCCGGCCGATCTGCTCAAGCCGGAAATGACCAAACTGCGTGCCGATATCGGCGCACTGGCCAAGTCCGAAGAAGACGTGCTGACCTTCGCCATGTTCCCGGACATCGGCCGCAAGTTCCTCGAAGAGCGTGCCGCCGGCACCCTCACTCCGGAAGTACTGCTGCCGATCCCGGAAGCGGGCAAGGTGGCTTCGGCTGGTGGCGAAGGCGTACCGACCGAGTTCGTCATCGACGTCCACGGCGAAACCTACCGCGTGGACATCACCGGTGTCGGCGTCAAGGCTGAAGGCAAGCGTCACTTTTACCTGTCCATCGACGGCATGCCGGAAGAAGTGGTGTTCGAACCACTCAACGAATTCGTCGGCGGCGGCAGCAGCAAGCGCAAGCAGGCTTCGGCTCCCGGCCACGTCAGCACCACCATGCCGGGCAACATCGTCGATGTGCTGGTCAAGGAAGGCGACACCGTCAAGGCGGGCCAGGCTGTGCTGATCACCGAAGCTATGAAGATGGAGACCGAAGTCCAGGCCGCGATTGCCGGCAAGGTCACCGCCATTCACGTTGCCAAGGGCGACCGGGTGAACCCGGGCGAAATCCTGATCGAGATCGAAGGCTGAGATAACGGCCCCGATACAACGCTTTAAACCTCGGGGGGGCATGTGCTCCCCTTTTTTTTGCTTTCAAGGTGCTGCCGCAACGTGCGGCAGCAGCCAGTCTGAACTCAGAACGCCATTCGCCACTGGCCTGACACGCCGTGGTTTCGGCTGTCGGTACCGATCTCACCCGACAAGCCAACACCGAGTGTGTGGCTGGACGAGACGGCCAGATCCAGCCCGGTGTCGAGCGTCAGGCTGTTGCGATCCAGCTCTGCGCCGTAAACGGTGTAGTCATGGCCGCCGGTGACCAGACGTTGCCGGGTGCTGGTGTGGGTCTCGCCATAAACGTGTTTCCACCCCGCGCTGAATCGTGGCGTGAGGCGCATGCCGTTATCCAGCGTGCTGACTTTCGCCATGCGCAGGCCGACGGTGGTGTTGAAGTTGCCCTGGGATTGATCATCCACCCTGAGCGCCGCCGCCCCGCCTTTCTCGGTGTAGCCGTCGCGCTGGTAGCGTTGGTAGCCGAGGCTGGCAAATGGCTCGATGCTGACGTTGGCCCGCCCAAGGTTGAATCCCGACTCAATGAACGCTTGCTGGGTAGTGGCCTGGTAGCTGCCTTTCAGTCGGTCGTGGAAGCGGCCGAACGCGACTTCGCGGCGGGTACTGCCTTCATGGTTGCTCCAGGCCGCGCCTAACCGAAGTGACAGCGGACCGGACTGGCGCAATGCGTAAGCGCCGAGGTGCCAACTGTCGAGGTCGCCGTCCAGCTCCTTACTGTCCATGCGCGTGTCAGAGGTGCCTCCCATCAAACCCAGGCGCCATTCTTCGTCGAGGCGCCAGTCCGCACCGAGCAGCAGCCCTTTGGTGGAATGCTGCATGGGCTCTACATCGCGATCCAGTTTCCCGCTGTGGCCGAGGGCCTGCAGCCAGACCCGGCCGCTGTCGGCGTTTCCGGCCGCGTGGCGGGGTGCGTTTGGTTGGGTGTCATGCAGGTTATCGAGCTGGTGCATGGCCGACAGCAGGCTGGCGCTGACCGGTGTGACGCTGCTCAAGGTGGCCTTGGCGAGGTTGGCGTTGCTGCCGCCGGCCAGTTGATCATAGGCAAAGGCAGCTGTCGTCTCGTCGGTAACGAGCAGGGCTGCAATGGCTGCATTGCCTGAAGGTGGAGGGGAATCCGTTGACTGTGGCTGGTCAACCACTTGGGTTTGTTGAGCTGCGGACGTTTCAGCCAGAACCGGTTCCGTTAAGGGCGCTGGTTTTTCCAGGCTTTCTTCGAGAGCGCTGCCGCTCTCTGTCGTGGCGACTTTCCTGGATGGAATGTCGTCGGATGTATGAGCGGGTACCGCTGGGATCTCAGTGCTGACGGGGATTGTTTCCAGTGGCGGAGCGATACTTTCCTCACGCACTGTTTCTTCAGCGAGATTAAGCGGAGCAGGTTTCTCCCTAGGCTTGCGCGGGTTCTTGGGTTTCACCTCTTTCACGACGGGCGCGTCGGGCTCCGACTGCTCTGCCAGAGAAAATTCCACGCAACCGACTGCCAGAGCAACCGCCAGGACAAGATGTTGGAGCTTGTATTTGCATTGAATGGGCATTCAGTTCGTCTCATGTGAAATGAGGCCAAACTGTAAAAGTCGATGCCGGTGCGCCGATGCCGGGCAATTCCGAACCGTGTGCAGGCGATGGCGTCTGCTTTTGTAGCCCGGGCGCTGGCAGGTAATGAACCCGCCATGATTACCCAATCGACCAGGCGCCTTTACCTACAACTCCCGCTGAAATCCGGATTGGCGAAATCTCAAAAACTCATCTGCCACTGCCCGATCAACCCGTGATTACGGCTGTTACTGCCAATCTCGCCGCTGTATCCCAGCCCCAGCGTATGTCGCGCGGAAATGCCCAGATCCAGCCCTGCTTCGAGTACGAGGCTGTCGCGATCCAGCGAGCTGCCATCGACGCTGAATGCGGTGCCGCCGACCACGAACGCTTGGCGGGTCGAGCTGCTGACATCGCCGTAGGTGTGCTTCCAGCCTGCTGCCATCCGTGGAGTCAGGCTCATGCCATTTTCCAGCGAGCTGAGGTGCGCCAGGCGTACGCCGAAGGTGCTGCTGAAGTTGTCCTGGGTCTGGCTGTCGACCTGCAACGCCGCCGCGCCGCCCTTTTCCTGATAGCGGTCGCGGTGATAGCGCTGGTAGCCGAGGCTGGCGAACGGTTCGGCGCTGAGCCGGCCGCTGCCCATGGCGTAGCCGAGTTCGGCGAACGCTTGCTGGCTGTCGGCGTCGTAATCACCCTTGGGACGATCGCTGAAACCATTGAATTCGATGGTGCGCTTGCTTTCGCCCTGATGGCCGCTGTACGCGGCGCCTAGGCGCAAGGCTAGCGGGCCGTTTTGATGCAGCGCATAAACACCGGCGTGCCAGCTCTCGACATTGCCATCGACACCGGTGGCGTCCAGGTCAGTTTTCGAATAGCCGCCGAGCACGCCCAGACGCCATTGCGGATTGAGTGCCCAGTCGGCACCGAGCACGCTGCCCTTGGTGCGTTGTTCCAGACCGCTGCTGCCGTGTTCGCCATCGAGCTTGCCGTAGCCGCCAATGGCCTGCAGCCAGAGCCGGCCCCGGGCGTTCGGATCATTCAGGTTTCGCGCTTCAGACGGTACGCCGTTGGCGGCGAGGATCGGTGTGTCGCGCTGATCGAGGCCGACCATCAAGCCTGGACTGCCGCCCATCTGCTGCATCGCCGAGAGCATGCTACTGCCGACTTGGCTGCTGGCGCCGAGGGTGGCGCTGGTCAGGTTGGCGTTGCTGGCGCCGGCCAGTTGCTCGATGGCCGCGCCTGCACTGCTTTGAGTGGTGTTGAGCAGGGCGTTGTACAGCGCATTGTTCTTGCCGGCCGAGGCCAGGCTGTTGGCGGCGTTGCTGCCGTTGCCGGTGGCGGCGAATTCATTGAACGCCACGTCATTGCGGGTGTAAGTCAGGTCGACTTGCGTTGGCGTGTAAGCGAGGGTCGGCGTGAGGAACGCGTAGTCGCTGGTGACCGCGCCGAACGTGCCGTTGACCCGCGCAGCCTGTAGCACCGTGTAATGGCTCTGCCACGGATAAGTGCCGCTGCCGGGGTTGACCGCCAACGTTGCGCCGTTGAGGTTGGCCGTGCCGCCGACCTGGACCGGCGCGCTGCTGCCATCGGCGTTGACGCCGTAGGCGAGGGTGGATGCGCTGCTCATGTTCAAGTCGTGCACGATGGTTGCGGTGCCGAGACGGGTGTCGGTGCGCAACGTGCCATTGACGTTGAGGTTGCCTACCGACCCGCCGCCGGCATACACACCTCCGGTGTCCACGGTCAGGTTGCCGGCGATACCGCCCTGGTTGATCAGCGTGGCGCCGCTGCGCACGGCGCCGCCGTCGCTGAAGTCGCCGCTGCCGGTGAGCGTCCAGGCGCCTTGTTTGACTTCCAGCCATTCAAAGTTGCGGCTGGCACCGAAGCTGCCACCCGCCGCGTCGTCCATCACCACGCGGTCATAACCGCTGCCGCCATCGACAGTGCCTACGAAGCGGCTGCCGCTGCGCAGGGTCAGGCTGTCGTTGCCACCGCCCAGATCCAGCGCCAGCCCGTTGCTGCCGCTGATGGTGCCGCCGTTGATCACGTTGTCGGCGAACTCACCGACAAACTTCACGCCGAAACCGTCGAGGCCCTGGATGGTGCCGAAGTTCTCCAGCGTGGTGGCTGCCAGCCCAGAACCACCGCTGCCGTCGTCCACCAGAATGGCGCTGTTGGCGCCGCTGATCAGGGCGCCTTTGGCGTTGAGAATGTAACCGCCGCCCAGCGCAATGCCTTCACTGCCATTGGCGAAGCCACCCTTGTCCACACCACCGGCGCCGACGCCCTGAATGGTGCCGTAGTTTTCGATGTGGGCGATTTTGTCGATGTCCACGCCGTCGCCGTCGCCATTGGCTTGCAACCCGGAATACGCACCAGTGATGGTGCCGTGGTTGATCACCGTGCCGTCGCCATCGGAACCGAAACCGGAGCCGTTGCGCCCGGTGATCTGCCCGTAGTTGACCAGCGTCGCTCCCAGGTCGGTGGTGATGCCATGGCGCCCGCCCGAAATCACGCCGTAGTTGGTCACGCTGACGCCGGTCGCGGTGTCGATATCGATGCCGTCGAACTTCTGATCGGCGTTGTGTGAGTCGCCAGTGGAGATCTCGCCGTAGTTGCTGATGGTCGCATTGGCGCCGGTTTTCATGCCGTCGCTGGCGTCGCCACGAATCAGCCCGCCCGCGCGGTTGATGATCGTGGTTTTGACCCCGTCGCTGCGTAACGCATCCAGATCCAGGCCTTGGCCTGTGGTCGAGCGAATGATGCCGCTGTTGTCGATCAACAGGCTGCCGCTGACGAAGTTGCTGTCGATGCGAATCGCGTCGTTGGAACCGAGAATCTGCCCGCCGCTGCGGTTATAGATGGCGTAGTTGCGCGCCTGAGTCAGGTCGCCGCTGCTGTCGATGGCACGGCCACCGGTAGAAATGATCTTGCCGGCGTTGTCGATGATCACGCCGACACCGCTGGTGCCGTCCTTGAGGCTCACAGCCTTGCCGCTGTTGGTGATGCTGCCCGGCGCCGAAATCGTCAGGGTGTCTTTGCCGCCCAATGTCTGCGACGCGGTGGTGGCGGTGTCGATCTGTACGGTCTTGCCGTGGGCGGCACTGGTGGCGATCAGCAGGGTAATGGCGAGCGACAGACGCTGGGGCGGGAAGGGCATGGGGAGAACGTCCTTTTTGTTATAAGCGGGGCGTCCTGTATAGCGGAGGGTTTTTACAGAATGATGTCCATGGCGTACTCAGCGGCATCTGCATTATTTTGCGTTTATTTCGAGGTTTAAACCCTTTATCTGCACTTTATTGCATGTTTACCGGTCTCTCGTTCTTCTGAAATGCACTATATTGCACTTATGGTTCACCAAACGACCGCAGTAATGCATTTAATTGCAGATGAGAGCCTCATGCACAATCTGACTTTGCAGATATTCGACGCCGGCAAATGGCACGACGCGATGGTGTTGAGTTTCGACTCGCCCGGAAAAGGCTTCGAAAGCCGCTGCAGCTTTGGCTACGAGTCGGCGTATCTGGTCGAGAACATTGAGGCCATCGGTTCCCCTTTTTCCAAGGCCGTGAGTGCGCTGTTTCCCCTTGATTGGGAAGGCCGGCGATCCATCACGCCTGCATTCGTGCATGACATCGCGCCGGCAGGCGCCGCTAAAAGGTTTCTTCTTGCACGTCTGGGGCAGGAGAAACCTGCAGGCATCAGTGCCGATCTTTATCTGCTTGGTCGCTGCACTCCAGCTCCGATCGGCAACATGCGGATAAAAGAATCGGCCGAGGCTGTCGATGAGCGCAAGCCCATCGGTTTTCAGCGTCAGGAGGTCGTCAGTCGTGACCACCGGTTTCTTGAATATGCCTATGAAATGGGGGCTGCGATTGGTGGGGCGACGGGGGCCGGAGGTGAGGCTCCCAAGATTCTTCTGGCAGAGGACCACGCCGGTCTTTTGTATCCCGATGCCGTGCTGGATGATGAAAACGTCCATCAGCACTGGTTTGTGAAGTTCGCCCGGAATAAGGGAAGTCAAACCGATCAAGACATCCTGCGCAGCGAATTCCACTACTACCAGGCGCTTCAGGCACTGGGTATCGAAACCGTCGCGGCAGAAGGTCTGGCGTTAGAGGAAGCGAATAAGCCCAGCTTGTGGATGCAGCGTTTTGATCGCCAGGTGACGAGCCGTGGGGTAGAGCGTTTTGCCGTGGAGTCGATTTATTCGCTGGCCGAAGTGACGACGCCGGGAAGCGCGATGAACCATATGGATGTCATTCGCATGCTCGCCAAGCTCTGGCGCGATGCGGGGCAAGCGGATCAGGTTCCGGCACTGGTGGCGGACTATTTACGTCGGGACCTGATCAACAAAATTCTTGGTAACTCGGATAACCACGGTCGCAACACCGCAATCATTCGTGATGTGGATTCGTATCGTCTGGCCCCCATTTATGATCTGGCCCCCATGGTCATGGATGACGAAGGTGTGACCCGCACCACCAAGTGGCCAAAAGAGCTGGAGAGGGCGGGAGATGTCGATTGGCGAGGGGTTTGTCGCGCATTGGCGGATATTTCCGATCCGGATGATCCATTGGCAGGGTTGTCCGACGCGCCGGAGTCTTTCGAGCGCCTGCGTGAAGATGCGCAGTGCCTGGCCGAGTTGTCGGATATTTTGAGCGCCAGCGGTTTGCCTGACCGGACAATGAATCATCCGGGCGTCCACCTGAAAAACCTGGAGCAACGATTGAAAGAGTGGGATCTGAAATGAGCATTACCGTCGC
The DNA here is from genome assembly GCF_000282255.1 of Pseudomonas sp. GM25. NCBI lineage: Bacteria > Pseudomonadati > Pseudomonadota > Gammaproteobacteria > Pseudomonadales > Pseudomonadaceae > Pseudomonas > Pseudomonas sp. GM25. The sequence continues at coordinate 215,151 of NZ_AKJQ01000035.1, forward strand.
CGAGCGAACCGTGCTCATCGAAAGCATTCAAGAAGCGCTGGCTGAAGGAACCGTAGAAATCGGTGAAGCCGTTCGCCGTTTACGCGTGGAGGTGACCGGGCTGCATCAGACCCAGTTCGCGAAGATGTGCAAGATTTCGGTACGCACGCTGGTGCACATCGAACACGGCGAGGGTAATCAGACACTGAAATCCCTGAATGCCGTGTTCCGCCCGTTCGGGTTGAAAATGGGCGTGGTACGGGTTCGGCGAAACAACAGCTGAACCCGCAACCCGCTTAGTGTCGAGCGAGTTTCAACCGCGGCACTCGACCAACCCCTTCACCTGCCCATCCGCCGTCTGATTCTCATCGCTCAACCAGCGCTCGAACCCCGCCGCAATCGCCGGCCATTCCGAGTCCAGAATCGAGTACCACGCGGTGTCGCGGTTCTGGCCCTTGACCACCATGTGCTGGCGAAACACGCCTTCGAAGCTGAAGCCCAACCGCTCGGCCGCGTATTTGGAGCGGGCGTTGCCGTTGTTGCATTTCCATTCGAGGCGGCGGTAGCCGAGGGCGAAGGATTCTTTGGCCAGCAGGTAGACCGCCTCAGTGCTTTTCGGCGAGCGCTGCATCGGGGCGCCGAAGGTGACGTGGCCGATTTCGATGCGGCCCTGGGCCGGGACGATCGACATCAGGCTGAGGATGCCTTGCACCTGGCCGCTGGCGCGGTCGATGACGCTGAAGAAATACGGATCGCTGTGGGCCGCGTGGTTGTTCAGCCAGTCATTGAAGGCGCTGCGCTCCGGAAACGGGCCGTAGGGCAAATAGTCCCAGAGTTTCGGGTCGGCGCCGGGGCCTTGCAGGGCATTGAACAGGTCGTCGCCGTGGCGCGCCGGGTCGAGTTTTTCCAGGCGAATGAAGCGGCCTTCGATCAGGGTGGTGGAGGGTGGCGGCACGCCTTTCCAGTCAGCGAGAGAATTCGTCATGCACGTGGCTCCTTAAATGGCTTTGCGAAACTGGATGAAACCCGGGCGTTCGGCGATGCGCTCGTAGAGCTGGATCGCCGTGGCATTGGTTTCGTGGGTCAGCCAGTGCACCTTGCAGCAACCGTCGGCCTTGGCCGCGGCGTACACGTGTTCGATCAGCAGGCGACCGACGCCGGTGCCACGGGTTTGCGGCTCCACCAGCAGGTCTTGCAGGTAGCAGGAGTTTTCGATGCTCCAGTTCGAACGATGGTAGATGAAATGCACCATGCCCACCGCTTTGCCGTCGGCCCAGGCGAGGGCGGCGTGGGTCGGTTCGTTCGGGTCGAGAAACCGCTGCCAGGTGCTCTGGCTGACGGCGTCCGGCAATTCAGTGTTGTAGAAGCGCAGGTAGGCCTGCCACAGCGGCAGCCAGGCCGCGTGATCGGCGGCGCTGACTGGGCGGATGTCGATCTGACTCATGGTGATTTCCTTAACGCATCAAGTGAGCGAGGGTTTGATCGTTGATGTCGGGGCTGGCGGCCAGGCCGTCGCGCACGCCGGCGATATCTTCGGCGCTGCGGTTCTGGCTGAGCTTGCGCTTGCCTTCGAGCCGGTCGATCGGAATGGCAAACCCGACGATGGCCTTGAGCATGCCGTCGATGTAATCGGCCGGGGCATCGTCAACCGACCAGGGCTGGGCGCGACCGGCCTCATGGCGATTGGTGAGAGTGCTGACGATGTCCAGCAGCCGACCGCCATCGCTGAAGGTTTCGGCATGACCGTAGGCGTGTACGGCGACGTAATTCCAGGTCGGCACGACTTTGCCGTGCTCGGCCTTGCTCGGGTAAAAGCCCGGGCTGACGTAGGCATCGGCACCGGGAAAAATCAGCATCGCTTCGGCGCCGTCGCGCAGGTCTTTCCACTGCGGATTGGCCTTGGCCAGATGTCCGTACAGCGTGCCGTTTGGACCTTGTTCGCGATGCAGCAGCACCGGCACATGACTGGCTTGCAAGCCTTGTTCACCGTGGGTCACCAGGATGGCGAGGCGGGTGGCGAGGATCAGTTCGTGCAGTTGGGACAGGTCGTCGATGGCAAAGGCGCGGGGCGTGTACATGGAGAAATTTTCCTTGGCGAATGCCTGCATCGTAGGCAGGCTATTGGTCTGTTGTAAGAGCCATTGATGACCAATTTCATAGGTCCATTGCCATGCCCGATTCGACCACGCTGTCGCTGCCGTTCAACCCTGCCGGCATTGAGCTCGACCGCCGCAAAGGCCTGAGCCGTCAGCTCTATCAGGCCTTGCGCCTGCGGGTGCTCGACGGACGCCTGGCCAGCGGCACACGCCTGCCGGCTAGTCGCGATCTGGCGGCGGCATTGACGATTTCCCGCAACAGTGTGGTGCGCGCCTACGATCAGCTGTATGCCGAAGGTTTCATCGAAGGGCGAGTCGGGGACGGTACTTATGTGGCGCAGTTGCCCCAATCGACGACACCGACGAAAAAATTATCCACAAAAGTATCCACAGGGTTTTCAACAGGCTTACCCACAGCATTATCCACAAAATCGGTCAATTCCACTGGGGATTTATCCAGCAAAGTTATCCACAGCGGTGCGATGCAGCGGCTTGAACAGAACCATTTGCCAACGCCGCCGAGTGGTCCGCCACGGGCTTTCAGGGTGGGTGTTCCGGCGTTCGATCTGTTCCCGTTCGACGTCTGGGCCAAGCTGAATGCGGCGTTCTGGCGTAAACCCGACTTGCAGCAACTGTGTTACGGCGACCCGGCGGGCGATGCACGCCTGCGTGGTCTGATCGCCGCTTATTTGCGCAGTTCGCGCGGCCTGCAGTGTTCGGCTGAGCAAATTGTGATCACCAGTGGCGCGCAACAGGGAATCAGCCTTTGTGCACAGTTGCTGGTGGAGCCGGGCGCGGGGGTGGGCATCGAGAATCCCGGCTATCGCGCAGCGGGTCATGCGTTCGCCTTGGCCGGCGGTCGATTGCACGGCATTGCCGTGGACGAAGAGGGCATCGACTGCGCGGCACTGGCGGCCGCCGAAGATTGTCGGGTGGCCTATGTCACGCCGTCTCATCAATACCCGACCGGGGTGGTGATGAGCCTGGCGCGACGCCTCGAACTGCTGGCCTGGGCCGAGCGCACCGGCGGCTGGATCGTCGAGGACGACTACGACGGCGAGTATCGCTACACCGGCGCGCCCCTGGCTCCGCTGGCTGCGCTCGACCGCCAGGGTCGCGTGTTGTACGTCGGCACTTTCGGCAAAGTCGCGTTTCCGGCGTTGCGCCTGGGGTATCTGGTGCTGCCACCGGGGCTGGTGGAAGCCTTTGCGCAACGGCGCGCGGTGGATGTCCGGCACTCCGAAGTGAGTACTCAAGCGGTGATGGCCGAATTCATGGCGGCCGGGCACTTCCAGCGGCACATCCGGCGGATGCGTCGGGCAGCCCTGAGTCGGCGTAACGCCCTGATCAACGGATGGCCACACGGATTGGCGGGTGTGGGTGAACTGCCGGCGGTGTCGGCCGGACTCCATCTCACCGTGGCGGTCGACAGCGTGGCCCGTGAGCAGCAATTGATCGAGCAAGCCGCCAGCGTAGAGGTGGAAGTCCACGGCTTGAGCAAATACTGGCTGCCGGACTCAACGACGCCGATCGATCAGCGCGCCGGTCTGGTGCTGGGGTTTGCGGCGGTGCCGGAGCCGGCGATCAAGTCGGCTCTGGCCCGTCTGCGTGAGGTCTGGTGCCGTTAATGGTCTTTCGGTCGCTCCTCTGGCTCTGGTTTGAGGAACAGATCGCGCACCTGCGGATCGACGATGCGCCGTAGTGCATTGTCGACGGCATCGAAGGTGTTGAGTGTCTGCCGGGTCTTGTCATCGAGCGTCTGCAGATAGGCATCGGAAAATTTCAGGTGGGCGATGGTGTACAGCTCATCCGCATCCTTGAGCTGGTCATAGTGAAAGTGCGCCACCCACAGCGGCTTGTCGGCGCTGGTCTTGTCGAGAATCCGGTACTCCTGAAAAAAGTCCCCGCGATGTCGGGTGCGGATACGGCCGCGCGGGTCCTTGATCACCTCAACCTGCGCATTGTCGTGCAGCCAGTGGAAATAGGTTTCCCGGGGTTTGCGTTGTTTCAGCATGGCCGCGTAGGCCTCGATCCCTTCAGCGCGGGTGCGGGTTGCGCCTTCGCGCAGATTGGCGCTGAGGGAGGCGACGGGCCATGGATCCTTTTTCGCGCTTTTTCTTCGGACAATCGCCTCGTCGACGTCGCTGGCCGCTTGTTTGAGTCGTTCGACTTGCTGCTCGAACATGTCGCGGATGTCTGCGGGAATACGCCCTGGCCGCTTGGCGTCCTCGCGGGTTTTTCTATTGAAGTTGTAGATGTTCGCTTCAAGTTGCATGGCCGATGAAAGGAGGTCCTCGTCATCCGTGGGCACCTTCGGTTCGGGCCGTTGCGTGGAAAGTTTGACGAATGCGGCCTCTGTGCCGGAGTTGCTGTCCGGTGCAGTGGGAGCCTGCTCATCCACTTCGGGTCGTGGACGGCTCTTGGAGACCTTCACTTTGGGCTGCGATGCAGAGGGCTGCGGCTGGGACCTGGCGGGTGCCGGTCGTTCCTCCGGTTCAGGTAGCTCCGTGGTCAGGCGTTCGCGAGCTACCGCGTGGAATTCGCCGATCAGCTCGCGCACCCTGTCGAGCCGGGCCTGGACGAATTGGCCCGGATGGGCGGCAGGCAACTGTTCCACCTGTTCGCCGAGGCTGGCGAAGAGGTCGTTCCACTGCGACAAACGCTCGATACGGGCCGGTTGTCCGTCGGCGGTCACCGCTGCTTTGCTCAGCTGAATCAGCTCATGACTGGCGTCGGCAGCCGTGGCCGTAATGATCCCGATAGCGACGCGAGCGGCATTCATGGCCGCCCCCGGCTGTTCCACGACACAGCGTTCGTAGGACATGCCGATTTCATTGGCCTTGAGATCGAGCGGGCTGAAGTCCGGCAGCAGCAACTCCAGTCTTGTGGCCACTTCTCTGGCCTTGGCCGAGTGGCTGTTCAGGATTTGCAGCGAGCTGTCCAGCGTCTGCAGGTTGGCAATCATCTCGTCGCTCAACGCCGTGGCAGCGGTGGCGATATCGATCTGGCGTTTGCGCGGTACCGGTGTCTGGTGAGTCGCGCTGTCGACGAATATCTGTGTGGCCTTCGCGTACATGCGCATTTTGACCCGCAGCCACGAGCCGAAGCACCGGTGCTGACCCAGGGTCAGGCTCATCAGCTTGGCCTGATGAACCGAGCCACCGCCCCCGGCCTCGCGCCAGATTTCCAGCTGGGCCAGAGCCTGGGTGTAGTCGTTGCCCAGCTTTGTGGCCCTGCCCAGATAGGTGGCTGCGGAGACCTCGAATCCCGCTTCGCTGGTGTCCCGTGGAAGAGCTACCAGCGCTCGCAGCAGTTGTGTTTTCGCTTCGGTTTCCCGTGCTTCGAATTGCTCCAGCTTTGCCCAGGCGTCGTCCATGGCCCTTTTTTTGGAGCGACGGAATGCCTCCATCCGGCTTTTCGGCATGCCGCCGCGCAAGCGCAGTTTCGGATCCCAGTGCCATTTTTCGGCAGTCTCGTCGTATTTCAGTGCCATGCCGATTCGTTGTGGATCGGCCGGATCGACGATGTGAACCGGCTCGTCTGCCGGGGCGAGCACTTGAAACCAGCGCGTGCCGACTTGAGCGCAGGTCTTGCCCTTGAGGGTGTACAGGTGAGTGACCGGTGAGGCTCGTTGATCGCTCAAGTCTGGTGTTGCGATCTTGAAGCGGTCGAGCATTGCAATGAACCGTGCGCTGGAGTCCGGTCGCAGCAACGTGTCAGGTTCCAGTTGAGTGAGATGCCCGACAGGCACGTCGCCGGTGGTGGTCAGCGGATCCAGCGTGACGGACGGTGGGGCCTCGGGGGGGGATGGTGGGAAACCGGTTGACGCCTCGTTCTCCGGCAGCCGTTCGCCAGCCTCGTACGGCTCGCTCAGGCGCGGCAGCCATGAACGGTTGCGTCGCGTCACGACGTGTTGGGTCAGGATAATGCCGAGCGTCAGCAGGACATCGGCGGTGGATTGCCAGGTCACCAGAGTGTCGTCGCGGTCATGGGCATCGAGCGCCTGCTGGATCTGCGTGATGGTCTGCCAGACCCAGACGGCGGTGCCCGCCGCTCCGCTCATGAAGTTCGCGGCAACGCTGAAGATCGCCCAGCCGCTGTCGGCGAGAAGTGCCCAGCGTCGCTCACTGTTGGACTGCGACTGGCGGTTCGCGAGGTCCACCAATGCCTGGCTGTTTGCCGCGTATAACGCGGCGAGGATGTCGCCTTCGAGGGGCGCGTTTTCCAGTTCGAGCGGGCCCGTGAGGTCCAGGTGCATGAACGGTTCGGTGGCCAGTTGCGTGACGATCCATGGCGAGGGCAGGCCGACCGGAAAGGCGTACTGCGAGTATTCGAAACTCAGTGCGGCGCTGCCCAGCCAGGCCAGGACCGAGTTGCGCAATTCGCCGGCCTGATACAGCGCATACATCAGGTTCTGCAAAGAGGCGAACTGCGTCAGCGGCGTGTCCAGCAGTGGCCGGTACAACAGGCAGGGACCTTGAGTGTGGTCTCGCGGACAGATGATGAACATGTTGGCGACCGCGTCCGAGCGCCGGCTCAAGCGGCGGCGAGGGACAAACGCCAGCGGCCGGATGGTCACCGGATGTTCGCCTGCGGGCAGTTTGCGGCTGATGGCATCCATCAGTTGGCAGACGTAGGCATAACCGCGTTCATCGACGCCGCCCCGATGCTTGAGTTTGCACTCCAGCGCGAGCATCGGCAGGAGCGTCGGCAATTGGCTCAGGTAGCGGGTCTTGTGCGCAGCCGAGCGGATCGGGTCATCGATCAGAGCGCGTTTGATCAGTTGTGGGTAATGACCGCCGATATCGACCTTCTCCGCGATGGCGGTCAGGAAATCCACGGTCAGCCAGGCCGGTACGGCTCGGCCATTGTCGAAAGCGATCGTGGCCTGATAGGGCGGGGCATTTTGCAGGGCGAATTCGCCCAGGGTCTCGGTTAACCGGTCAAATGGATTGGGCAGGGTGAAGCCACCGGTTTCGAAGCTGTTGGTCACGCTGATGCGCAGGTGTTCCAACGGCAGGTCGGCAGCGCCCTCGGCACGTTTGTCGGCGATGATCGCTTCGCGCATGCGACGTTCGGCATAGGGCTTGAGCAGAGGGAAGTCGTCGTCCTTGAATACGCCGGTCTCGGCGTCGTTGCGCAGGTTTGCGAGCTCGGCAATGTAGCGACTGTAGTCTTGCAGGTCATGAACAGAGCCGTCTTGCAACCAGTCGGGAATGGCCTCCTCCAGTTGGTCGAGCCGGGCTCGTTCACGCGAACTGAAATGCCCGTGGCTTTGTCGCCCGGAGCTGGCGTGCGCACTGATCGACCGGCTGGCGGGATCCAGTGCTTCGATGGCGCTGAGCTGGTTGCTGATCAGCGCCTGTGCGACGGCATCGAAGATGTTTCCTTCAGGCTCGATCAGGCGCCATTTCAAAGAGCGGTCGGACAACTCCGGGGCGATCCGTTGCGGGAGCGTTTCGCCCAGCCTGGTCAGCGATTCGAATGACTCATAGCCATCGGCAACGGTGTACATCAACACACGCTGCCGCTGTTTGACGGTGGCGGTCAGCACCAGCGCACCGGCAATGAGCAGGTGTGCGCTGTCCTCGTCTTCGACCAGGTCGATGTCCATCAGGCAGGCCTTGAGCCCGACGTAATCGCTATTCACGGTCGAGCGTTGTTTGCGGTCGGGATGCTGCGCGACAAATTGCGCCAATGCACATTCGTCGGCGTCCCAGCCGCTGGCCGACTGCACATTCGCAGCCGAACACAGCAGATCCGACAGCTCTTGCCAGCGTGGCTGGCGATTGGCGGATTCATTCCAGTAATCGAGTTGGCGCTGCTGATATTCGAGGAACAGAAACGGTGCGAGGTCGTTCACCAGCGAAGTGATGTCATCCATGCTTACCGGCAGCAGGATCGGCGGGATCGCTTCGGGTGTACGGGTCAGGAAGTGTTCGCCTTCGATGTAGTCGGCGGTGGTCTTGTGCAGGCAATGCTGGATAAAGGCGTGGGTCAGTGATTCGAAGGTAAAGACCCTGGCAGCGTTCCGGGCGGCGTCCGATTCACGCAGGGGCGTCGCGAGCAGGGTGCGATCCGGATCGAGGTGTTGCCCGGGATAGCTTTTGCTCAGCGCTTCGCGCAACAACGCCGAGGCGACTTGATGCATCGAGTAGCCCTGGCCGATCAGTTCGACCAGTCGACTCTGTTTCAGCAGGAGAGGGGAAGCACTGGGTGCAGCAGTGGTGGCAGATTCAGTCATGGTCATGTCCACGGGGAAAACCCGGACACTAAAATCCCGGCCACGGCGCGATGCGGTACATAGATCTTGCAGGCAGAAAAAGACCCGCGAGTGCGGGTCTGTTCAAGTTGTCAGGTTTCACGTACCGGACTTGATCTTGGTCCACGCCCGGGTCCGCGCCCGTTCCGCATCGCGCGGCAACGGTTGCAGGGTGTAGAGCGTGTTCATCGCCGCATCGGTCGGGTACAGATTCGGGTTGTTGCGAATCGCCGGGTCGACCAGTTCGGTGGCGTCCTTGTTCGGGTTCGGATAACCGACAAAATCGCTGACCGGCGCAATCACCTGCGGTTGCAGCAGGTAGTTGATGAAGGTGTAGGCATCCTGCGGGTTCTTCGCGCCTTTCGGGATGGCGAGCATGTCGAACCAGATCGGCGCGCCTTCCTTCGGCAGGCGCATGTCGACCACCACGCCGTTCTTCGCTTCCTTGGCACGGTTGGCGGCTTGCGAGAAGCTGCCCGAATAGCCGACCGCAACGCAGATGTCGCCGTTGGCGATATCGGCCATGTACTTGGACGAATGGAAGTAGGTCACGTACGGGCGAATCTTCATCAACAGCGCTTCAGCCTTGGCGTAGTCCGCCGGGTTCTTGCTGTTGGGATCCAGGCCGAGGTGTTGCAGGGCCAGCGGCAGGATCTCCGACGGCGAGTCGAGCAGGGCCACGCCGCACTGCTTGAGCTTGCTGATGTTCTCTTCCTTGAAGATCAGGTCCCAGCTGTCCACCGGCGCGTTGTCACCCAGCGCGGCCTTGACCTTGGCCGGGTTGAAGCCGATCAGGATGGTGCCGTACATGTATGGCACGGCGAACTGGTTGCCCGGGTCATTGGCCTCGATCAGCTTCATCAGTTTCGGGTCGAGGTGGTTCCAGTTCGGCAACTGGCTGCGATCCAGCGGCTGGAACACCCCGGCCTCGATCTGCTTGGCGAGGAACACGTTGGACGGCACCACCACGTCGTAGCCGGAGTTGCCGGTCAGCAGCTTGGCCTCCAGCGCTTCGTTGGTGTCGAAGATGTCGTAGACCAGTCTGGTCTGGCTGTTCTGCGCCTTGAAATCTTCCAGTGCCTTGGGGGTGATGTAGTCGAACCAGTTGTAGACGCGCAGGGTGCGTTCTTCCGCGTGTGCGGCGCTGCTCAGCAGCGCCGCGCACAACGCCGGCGCGATGAGGTGCTTGAGTCTGCTCATTGTTCGAAACCTTCAAGCACGTTCACCGCGTTGATGCCGATTTCTTCCACCGCGTAGCCACCTTCCATGACGAACAGGGTCGGTTTGCCGAGGGCCGCGATGCGTTTGCCCATGGCCAGGTAATCCGGGCTGTCGAGCTTGAACTGCGAGATCGGATCGTCCTTGAAGGTGTCGACACCCAGCGACACGACGATGATGTCGGCGCCGTAGTTGTCGATCTCCTGGCAGGCCTGATCCAGCGCCGCGCTCCAGACATCCCAGCCGGAACCGGCCGGCAGCGGATAGTTGAAGTTGAAGCCTTCGCCAGCGCCTTCGCCGCGCTCGTCTTCGTAGCCGAGGAAGAACGGGAATTCCGCTTCCGGATGGCCGTGGATCGAAGTGAACAGCACGTCGCTGCGCTCGTAGAAAATCGACTGGGTGCCGTTGCCGTGGTGGTAGTCGACGTCGAGGATCGCGACCTTCTTGTGGCCCTGATCGAGGAACGCTTGCGCGGCGATGGCGGCGTTGTTGAGGTAGCAATAACCGCCCATCAAATCACCGGCAGCGTGATGTCCCGGTGGACGGCACAGGGCGAAAGCCCCACGGGCGCCGCGCTGGATTTCCGCTTGTGCGGTCAGCGCCACTTGCGCCGCACTGTACGCCGCTTGCCAGGTGCCGGCGGTGATCGGCGCGCCGCCGTCGAAGCTGTAATAGCCGAGCTGGCCGTGCAGGCTGGTCGGTTTGACCTGACGCAAGGTGCGCGCCGGCCAGGTGTAAGGCAGCAAATCGCCGTCGGTGTTGAATTCGGTCCAGCGCGCCCAGGCGCCTTTGAAGAAGTCGAGGTAGTCGCGGCTGTGAATGCGCTCGATCGGCCCGAGGCCGAAATCCTTCGGCGCCTCGACCGGGCCGAGGTTTTGGTTTTTCACCCGTTGCAGCACGTGGTCGGCGCGCGACGGCATCTCGAAGCAAGGCTTGAGTTGCCCGTCGATCAATTCGCAGCGGCCATGGTGCAGGTGGTGATCGTCAGAGTAGATCGTCAGCATTTGTTGTTCTCCGCAGGGGCTGATTCGGTTGGCTCCAGTGTTGCGGCGCGGGGCGAATCGGAGAACGGCCAGAGAGGCCAAAAGGGGATCGATGTGGCCAAAAATACTGACCTGATATCGCCCCTCGACGGTTTAACCGTGTGGCCGGAACTGACTCGGTGCCACGCCGCTCCAGCGTACGAAGGCATGGCGGAAGCTCGCGGTCTCGCTGAAGCCGAGGGTTTCGGCGATGCGGTAGATCGGCAACTGATCCTCGCAAAGCATCTGCTTGGCCCGCTCGAAACGCAGTTCGTCGAGCAGCTCCTGATAACTGCAGCCCATGTCTTTCAGATGCCGGCGCAAGGTGCGCGGCGAGCAGTTCATCTGCTGCGCCAGACCTTCCAGCCCCGGTGCGGCATTGAGTTGCGCACTGAGCAACTGGCGGATCCGCCCCAGCCACGCTTGCCGGCCGGTGAACTCGGTGTTCTGTTTGCGGCAGCGCTCGGCCATGGCCTGGTGGGTGATGATGTCGGCCAGCGGCAGCGGCTGGTCGAGCCAGCGCCGGTCGAAGGCGAAGGCGTTGTCCTTGGCGCCGAAGTGCAGCGGCGCCTTGAAGTGTTCGGCGTAGCTGTCGCGGTAATCCGGCGCGGTGTGTTCGAAGCGGGTGGCCAGCAATGGCAGCGGATGGCCGAGCAAGTCATCGCAGATGATTTTCAGCGACACCAGGCAGAACTCGGCATTGAACACCGCCATCGCCGGGCTCTCGCGGTAATCGGCGGCGACGAACCAGACGCGCTCGCCGTCGTCTTCCAGGCTCAGCTCGAAAAGTGTTCCCAGCAGCGCCGGATAACGGATCGCCAGCCGCAAAGCGTCACCGAAGGTGGCACAGGTCAGCAGCGCGTAACCGAGGATGCCGTAGCAGGAAACGTGCATGCGCCGGCCCAGTTCCAGGCCAATGTCATGCTTGAGCGCGACCGCGTTGGCGCAGACCTGCATCTCCTGGTTTGTGGTGATGCGAGTGTCGGCCCGGCTCAGATCCGCCGCGCTGATGCCGCTGCCGGCCAGCAGTGCTTCGCTGGACAGGCCCTGATCCCGGAAGGTGTTGAGCACCAGGGAGACGGCGTTGAGGGTGGTGAGGTGGGAGTGGAGCATAGGATCTTCCAGCCTTGGGGTGCTGGAATGACGAGCAAATTGTGTGCCGCTAGCGCTAATGGATATGCGCCCGGCTAACAAATAGCCGAAGATAATATCTGAAGTGTTATCTGTTGTTAAAACTTAAAACATAATAGTTGGCACTGGAAATTTAAAACAAAAACGATATTTCGACAACTGTCAAAGTTGACAGGTTTTTTGCGAAATTGCTGCCGCTTGTCGGCTATTTTTTCTGATGGAAAATATTATCTTGTTTGTTTATTTAATATTTGACCACCCGTTGGTCTGTTGCTAGGTTTCATCGTAAGTGCACTTTCTAACTCTTGGTTTAAATAAGTTCTGGAGAATGGCTATGGATAATGTTTCGCAAGTCAGCAACGAAAAAGCTTCAAGTGAGCCGCTTCCGAAGGGAATGATCAGAGGGTTTCTGGATGGTAGCGATTTTGCGCTCCCTGGTTTGCGAATGATTGTTGGTCCACTCAACAATCTAGTGTTTGCCGAGCTTGTTGGCGGAAATTTCAAAAACAAAATCGCGATGAGTGTAAAAGAAGAGCATCTGGGTAAGGAAATAGATGTTCCGAATGATGCGCACTGCGAGATTATGGTAGCCGGGGTTTTACATCTCGATGTCAAAGGGATAGTAAAGCTCGAGAGTGTGGCGGGGTTTCCTTGGAATAAGTTCAAAGGCACTGTTGCGTTTGAGTTCGACGGCGGAAAAAGTAAGTTTACAAGCGGAGTCTTTGATTTGTCTGATGAATAATTATTGGTGCAGGCTCTCCTGTTGGAGGGCCTGCCCACTTTGCGCATTCAGATCATGTTGCTGCGGTACTCAGTGCAGTTCCCCACACAAATCCAGTTCCACAAGCTGCCGCACCTGCGCGACTTCCAGTCCTGCACCGAGCAATCCGTTCAACTTGCCGAACGCTGCTTCGCGAGTCATGCCGCCACCGGACAACACGCCTACGCCACGCAAGCGACTGCCCGCTTCGTACACATCCAGTTCCACTCCGCCTTCATGGCACTGCGTGACCGCAACCACGACCACGCCGTTGTCCCGCGCCCGGCCGAGGCTGGCCAGAAATTGCGGGTTGTCGCTCGGCCCGGTGCCGCTGCCGTAGCACTCCAGCACCAGACCTTGAATGCCGCTGTCGAGCAGGCCGTCGATGATCTCGGCGCCAATGCCCGGGAATAGCGGCAACACGGCCACTTTGGCCAGTTGCTTCGGTTGGTTGTAGTTCAACTCCGCCGGCAAGGAAGTGGCTTTCACGCCGCCGCCCTGACGCTCCAGACGTTTGAACGGATGACGGCCGAAGCTGCGCACTTTCGCGCAACGGGTCGGCGCCAGCAATTCACCGTGGAAATACAGATGCACGCCCGGCGCCAGACCTTGGCCGAGAGCGACCAGCGCACCGCTGAGGTTTTCCCAGGCGTCGCTGTCGGTGACGCCGGCCGGCAGCATCGAGCCGGTGAAGCACACGCGGGCATGCAGGCCGAGCAGCTGGAAGCTCATGGCGGCGGCGCTGTAGGCCAGGGTGTCGGTGCCGTGGAGGATCAGTACGCTGTCGCAGCCTTGCACATCGACGGCGTCGACCACCGCTTCACGCAGTTGCTGCCAGTAGGCCGGGGTCATGTTGGCGCTGTCGATCAGCGGCGACATCTCGCGAAAGCGCCACTGCGGCACCACCAACTCAGGCTGGCTGTGCAGGTAATCGCGCATCCGCGCTTCGAAACCGGACGCCGGGGCCAGGCCATTGGCGCTGGCCTGCATGCCGATGGTGCCACCGGTGTACAGCACCATGACGTGCTGGGCGGCAGGGTAGGTCGAGGAATTCATGGGGAGTTCTCCTGAACGAAGACAGCATGCGGTCGAGCATGACGCCGACCGCTGCTTGTGTCACGCCGGGCGCAAGACCTGCGCCCGGTTTTTACCCGATCAGCGTTGCGCTGCGGGGATGCCTTGCGGCTGAGCGTCAGCCTGAGTGTCGGTCGACGGATTGGCCGGCCAGGCTTTCAGGTCCAGATCCAGGTCGCTGAACTTGCTGGAGTCGAACACCGGCTGGCTGACGCCGGCGCGGCGCTGCGCGTCGTAGTCGCGCATCACGCGCATGCCGACCTTGAACAGCATGGCCAGGGCCACCAGGTTGACGAAGGCCAGGCAGGTCATGGTGATGTCGGCGAAGGCGAACACGGTCGACAGGTCTTGCATCGAACCCCAGACCACCAGCGCCAGCACCAGACCGCGGAAGGTCATCAGCGCAGCGCGGTTGCGGGTGAGGAACTGCAGGCTGTTTTCGCCCAGGTAGTAGTTGTAGAGGATGCAAGTGAAGACGAACAGCGACAGTGCGACGCTGACGAACATGCGGCCCCAGTCACCAACCACGGCGGCCAGCGAGTTCTGGGTCAGGACGATGCCGTCACCTTCGAAGCCCGGGGTGTAGAAGCCCGACAGCAGGATCAGCAGCGCGGTGCAGGTGCAGATCACGAAGGTGTCGAGGAACACGCTGAACGCCTGAACCACGCCTTGAGCGCCCGGGTGCTTCACGGCGGCCACGGCGGCGACGTTCGGCGCACTGCCCAGGCCCGCTTCGTTGGCGAACACGCCACGCTTCACACCCATCACGATCGCGCTGCCGAGCAGGCCGCCGAAGGCCGGGTCGAGACCGAAGGCGCTCTTGAAGATGGTTTCCAGCATGGCTGGCACGTGTTCGATCTGGGTGCCGATCACGTACAGGGTCACGCCGATGTAGGCCAGGGTCTTGATCGGTACCAGCAGGTCGGACACCGAAGCGATGCGCTTGATGCCGCCGATGAAGGTGATGGCCAGCAGCACAGCCAGGACGATACCGGTGTGTTGCGGATCAAAGGCAAAGGCGTTTTGCAGCGAGTGGGTCACGGTGTAGGACTGCAGGCCGATGAAGGCGAAGCCGTAGGTGACCAGCAGCAGGATCGAGAACACCACCGCCATGCCTTTGAGTTTCAGGCCGTGCTGGATGTAGTAGGCCGGACCGCCACGGTACAGGCCGTCGCCATCGGCGCGCTTGTAGACCTGGGCCAGCGTACATTCGAAGAAGCTGCTGGACATGCCGACCAGAGCGGTCACCCACATCCAGAACACTGCACCCGGACCACCGAGGGTCACGGCGATACCGACACCGGCGATGTTGCCTGCACCGACGCGGCCGGCGAGGCTGAGCATCAGGGCCTGGAACGAGCTGAGTTGCCCGGCGCTGCCTTTGAGGCTGTCGCGGAACACCGCGAACATGTGGAAGAAGTGGCGCAATTGAACGAAACGCGAGCGAATCGTGAAGTAGCTACCGAGCCCGACAATGAGCACGATCAGTACTTTCCCTGAGAGGAAGTCGTTGATGACTTCGAGCATGGATTTTTCCTCGCTGTTTATTGTGTAAGCAAATGCTGGATGGTCGGAAACATCGCGTTACACCGGTGCGCGCGCGGCACAACAGGCGAGGCGAGGGTTTCGTCCCGGATCCATATCGCGGGTTTGTTATTAGTTCGGGTTTCGCATGGGTTATGGCCTCGTTACCGACGACCGCTCACGCGAAGAGGGGCGGCACTATACCGATCAGTGCGGCGCCCGTCTGCACGGTTGTGGTGCAAGCGACGAAACGAGGCTTTGAAACACCCGACGTTACCGGCGTCGGGTTTGTGTGAAAGCTGATTTGCGGTCAGCTTCCATACATACGGTTCTCAGGTTCAAACAGTTAAAAAAAAGGGCTTGGGGAATGATCCCCAAGCCCTCAAAAGGTGAGAGGTGTCTAGTCCCTCGACCTGGTGAGCGGTGCTACAAGTAACGCGTCGGATCAGGCCTTCAGAGGCACCAGACGCGGAGCAATCATGTTTTCCGGGCGCAGGATGTCGGCGAGCATGGCTTCGTCGAGCAGACCCTCTTCGCGCACCAGTTCCAGCACGCCGCGGCCGCTTTCAAGGGCGATACGGGCGATGCGGGTGGCGTTTTTGTAGCCGATGTACGGGTTCAGTGCGGTGACCAGACCGATCGAGTGTTCGACCAGTTCGCGGCAGCGCGCTTCGTTGGCGGTGATGCCGACGATGCAGTGCTCGCGCAGCATGTCCATGGCGCGTTGCAGCAGGCGGATCGAGTCGAGGATCTTGAAAGCGATCAGCGGCTCCATCACGTTCAGTTGCAGTTGGCCGCCTTCGGCTGCCATGGTCAGCGCCAGATCGTTACCGATGACCTGGAATGCCACCTGGTTCACGGCTTCCGGAATAACCGGGTTGACCTTGCCTGGCATGATCGAGCTGCCTGGCTGACGCGCCGGCAGGTTGATTTCGTTGATGCCGGTGCGCGGGCCGCTGGACAGCAGGCGCAGGTCGTTGCAGATCTTCGACAGCTTGACCGCGGTGCGCTTGAGCATGCCGGAGAACAGCACGAAGGCGCCCATGTCGGAGGTGGCTTCGATCAGGTCGGCGGCTGGAACCAGCGGTTGACCGCTGATCAGCGCCAGACGCTGTACGGCCAGGGCCTGGTAGCGCGGGTCGGCGTTGATGCCGGTACCGATCGCGGTGCCGCCCAGGTTCACTTCGGTCAGCAGTTCCGGGGCCAGCGTCTTCAGACGGGCCAGGTCTTCGCCCATGGTGGTGGCGAAAGCGCGGAATTCTTGACCCAAAGTCATCGGTACGGCGTCTTGCAGCTGGGTACGACCCATCTTCAGGACGTGGTTGAATTCTTCACCCTTGGCCGCGAACGCCTGAATCAGGCTGTCGAGGCTGGCCAGCAGCGCGTCGTGACCCAGCAGCAGACCCAGACGGATCGCGGTCGGGTAGGCGTCGTTGGTCGACTGCGCCATGTTCACGTCGTCGTTCGGGTGCAGGTACTGGTACTCGCCTTTCTGGTGACCCATCGCTTCAAGAGCAATGTTGGCGATCACTTCGTTGGCGTTCATGTTGGTGGAGGTACCGGCGCCACCTTGAATCATGTCGACCACGAACTCTTCGTGGAAATCGCCGCGGATCAGACGTGCACAGGCTTCGCTGATGGCAGCGTGCTTGGCTTCGCTCAGGTGACCCAGCTCGCGGTTGGCGTCAGCGGCGGCCTGTTTGACCATCGCCAGACCGACAACCAGCTTCGGGTAGTGCGAAATCGGAACGCCCGAGAGGCGGAAGTTGTTCACCGCTCGCAGGGTCTGGATGCCGTAATACGCTTGAGCAGGGACTTCGAGGGCGCCAAGCAGGTCGTTTTCTGTGCGGAATGATGCAGCGGAGGACATGATAGAAATCATCTCGATATGGACCCGGTCTGTGCCGGAACGCTGCGAATGCTAGGCTTGTGGGAATTTTTGGGCCAATGCTGTTAAACACTGCCCTATGCACATTCGGCATAATGCCCGTGTGACGCCGCGTGCGCGGCAGACGTGTGACCTGTTTTGGTGCGTGTCCGGGAGGACGTGATGAATCTGGAAAGCAAATGGCTCGAGGACTTCAGTGCTCTGGCCGCCACCCGCAGCTTCTCGCAGGCGGCCGAACGGCGCTTCGTGACCCAGCCGGCTTTCAGTCGGCGGATCCGCAGCCTGGAAGCGGCGCTGGGCCTGACGCTGGTCAACCGCTCGCGTACGCCGATCGAGCTGACGGCGGCGGGGCAACTGTTCCTGGTGACCGCGCGCACGGTGGTCGAACAGCTCGGTGAAGTGCTGCGCCATCTTCATCATCTGGAAGGCGGGCAGGGCGAAGTAATTCAAGTAGCGGCGGCGCACTCGCTGGCACTCGGTTTCTTCCCGCGCTGGATCGCGCAACTGCGCAACGAAGGCCTGAACATCGCCACCCGGCTGGTGGCGACCAACGTTGGCGACGCGGTTCACGCGCTGCGTGAAGGTGGCTGCGATCTGATGCTGGCGTTCTACGACCCGGACGCGGCGATGCAGATGGACCCGGAAATCTTCCCGTCGCTGCACCTGGGCCAGACCGAAATGCTTCCGGTATGTGCGGCAGATGCCAATGGCAAGCCGCTGTTCGATCTGGAAGGCGAGGGCAGTGTGCCGTTGCTGGCGTACAGCGCCGGCGCGTTTCTGGGGCGTTCGGTGAATGGTTTGCTGCGCCAGCGTCAGCTGCGCTTCACCACGATCTATGAAACGGCCATGGCCGACAGCCTGAAAAGCATGGCGCTGGAAGGCCTCGGCATTGCCTGGGTGCCGCAACTGAGTGTGCGGGCCGAGCTGGCCCGGGGCGAACTGGTAGTTTGTGGCGGCCCGCAATGGCATGTGCCGCTGGAGATTCGCCTGTACCGCTGCGCGCTGGTGCGCAAGGCCAATGTGCGGTTGTTGTGGCGCAAGCTGGAAGGCGGTGCGGCGCAAGGTCCGGCCGGTGCGTGAAACATGTCCCGGCCACTGACCTTCGAGTCAATAAAACCGGGCTTTTGCGGCAGATGACAGATGGTCGCAACGGGGGCTGTTTATTGCTTTCTTTGCGGTATACTGCGCGGCCTTCGGCCGGTTCGTCCGGCCATTTTTCCTACAACAAGCCACGCATCCTGCGTGGCTTGTTGTTTTTGACGCGCCTGCGGGCGCCCAGAGAGAAGAGGCGCGACGATGAGTGCACTGGTTGGCGTGATCATGGGCTCCAAGTCCGATTGGTCCACCCTTAGCCACACCGCCGATATGCTGGAAAAGCTCGGCATCCCTTACGAGGTCAAGGTGGTTTCCGCCCACCGCACCCCGGATCTGCTGTTCCAGTACGCCGAAGAGGCTGAAGGCCGCGGCATCGAGGTGATCATCGCCGGTGCCGGTGGCGCAGCCCACCTGCCAGGCATGTGTGCGGCCAAGACCCACCTGCCGGTGCTGGGCGTTCCGGTGCAGTCGGCGATGCTTTCGGGCGTCGACTCGCTGCTGTCGATCGTGCAGATGCCGGCCGGTATTCCGGTTGCCACCCTGGCCATCGGCAAGGCCGGTGCGATCAACGCAGCGCTGCTGTCGGCGAGCATCCTGGGCGCCAAGCATCCACAATTCCACGCGGTACTGAAAACCTTCCGTGCCGAGCAGACAGACAGCGTCCTGGACAATCCAGACCCACGTATTGCCTGAGGTTGTTGAGATGAAGATCGGTGTAATCGGTGGCGGCCAGTTGGGTCGCATGTTGGCCCTGGCGGGCACCCCGCTGGGCATGAACTTCGCTTTCCTCGACCCTGCGCCGGACGCTTGCGCCGCTGCGCTGGGCGAACACCTGCGGGCCGATTACGGCGATCAGGATCATCTGCGCCAGTTGGCCGATGAAGTCGATCTGGTGACCTTCGAGTTCGAAAGCGTTCCGGCTGAAACCGTGGCCTTCCTTTCGCAATTCGTGCCGGTCTACCCGAGCGCCGAAGCCCTGCGCATCGCTCGCGACCGCTGGTTTGAAAAGAGCATGTTCAAGGACCTGGGGATTCCGACCCCGGCGTTCGCCGACATCCAGTCGCAAGCCGACCTGGACGCCGCCGTTGCGTCGATCGGTCTGCCGGCCGTGCTGAAAACCCGTACTCTGGGTTACGACGGCAAGGGCCAGAAAGTCCTGCGCAAGCCGGAAGACGTGGTCGGTACGTTCGCCGAGCTGGGCAGCGTGGCCTGCCTGCTGGAAGGCTTCGTGCCGTTCACCGGCGAAGTGTCGCTGATCGCCGTGCGTGCCCGTGATGGCGAGACCAAGTTCTATCCATTGGTGCACAACACCCACGACAGCGGCATCCTCAAGCTGTCCGTTGCCAGCACCGATCACCCGCTGCAAGCCCTGGCCGAAGACTATTCCAGCCGCGTGCTCAAGCAGCTGAACTACGTCGGCGTGATGGCGTTCGAGTTCTTTGAAGTCGACGGTGGCCTCAAGGCCAACGAAATCGCCCCGCGCGTGCACAACTCCGGGCACTGGACCACCGAAGGCGCCGAGTGCAGCCAGTTCGAAAACCACCTGCGGGCCGTTGCCGGTCTGCCGTTGGGTTCGACTGCCAAGGTCGGCGAGAGCGCGATGCTCAACTTCATCGGTGTGGTTCCGCCGGTCGAGAAGGTCATCGCCATCGACGATTGCCACCTGCATCACTACGGCAAGGCCTTCAAGGCCGGACGCAAGGTCGGTCACGCCAACCTGCGCTGCAAGGACAAGGCGACCCTCGAGCAGCAGATCCTCAAGGTCGAAGCGCTGATCGCCGAGTAACGACAGTTTCATCTGGCAGCGGCGGAACCATTAAAGGGCCGCCGTTCTCTCATGGCAGGATGCGAAAGTCTGACTAGGCTTTCGCATAGCCACTTAATCAGAGGGAAATGCCATGGGAATTATCGGAACCATCTTTATCGGCCTCATCGTCGGCCTGCTGGCGCGGTTCCTGAAACCGGGCGATGACAGCATGGGCTGGATCATGACCATCCTGCTCGGTATCGGCGGTTCGCTGGCAGCCACTTACGGCGGCCAGGCCCTGGGCATCTATCAGGCGGGTCAGGGCGCCGGCTTCATCGGCGCGCTGGTCGGCGCGATCGTGCTGCTGGTGATCTACGGCCTGATCAAAAAGAACTGATCCAAAGCGACAAAGCCCTCTCTGCCAACCCGGCGGGGAGGGCTAGAATGCTCGGCGATTCAGCGTTCCCTCCTTATTCGAGCATCCTTTACCGAGCACCTTCATGCGCCGTCTTCTGTTGACTCTCCTTTTGCTGGGCAGCGGTCTGGCCCACGCCGGCGATCTGCCGGAAACCGACTGGCTGGAACTGATGCCCAAGTCGGATCAGAAAGCCCTCGAGGCCATGCCTGAAATCGACCACAACTCCCCGGAAGCCACCGGCACCTTCACCCAGAAAGGCGGGATGAAGCAGACCAAGGGTTTGCCGGCGGTGATGTATTCGACCAAGACTGTGGCGTCGATGAATGACAAACACATCCGCATCGGCGGTTATCCGGTGCCGCTGGAATCCGACGCCAAGGGCCGCAGCACGCTGTTCTTCCTCGTGCCGTACCCGGGCGCGTGCATCCACGTGCCGCCACCGCCGCCGAATCAACTGGTGCTGGTGCGTTATCCGAAAGGCTTGAAGCTGGATGACATCTACACGCCGCTGTGGGTGACCGGCACGCTAAAGATCGAGAAGGTCAGCAATGATCTGGCCGATGCGGCGTATGCGCTGGAGGCGGACAAGGTGCGGGTGGTGCAGGAATCGGATCTGTAATTCAGACCCGCAAAAAAAACGCAGCCTCAGGGCTGCGTTTTTGTTTTCAGAGCGGCTTGCTGCCGACGCTGACACCCATGGTGTGGCGGGCATCCGGCGCGAGGGTCACGATGTCATCCATCACGTTTGCCGTTTCGATGCAGAGCATGCGCTGCCAGCCGTCGTTGTCCATGTCGCTGAACGCGGCGGCGCGGTCGATCCACGGGTTCCAGATCACCGCCGTACGTGAGCCCGTAGCGGTCAGCACGATGCGCCGTTCCCAGGCCGGGTCGACGATGTTCAGTTGCGGTGGAGCGTCGAGGTAGATACGGTCGGTCTCCCCGGCAAAACGCAGGTCGCCTTGCTGGGTGTGAGTCTTCCAGTCGTCGAGGGTCTCGATGTAATCCAGGCCATCCACGCCTTCAACGCGCACGTTGCGCACATCGCTGACCGCGAAATAGCTGTGCAGCGCCTGGCTGATGCTGACGGTGTCGGCGCCACGGTTGTGGCTGGTCAGGCTGATGTGCAACTGATCGTCGAGGCGCAGGGTCAGGGTCAGGTCGACCTGATGCGGCCAGCCCGGAAAACCGCCTTCGGGGTAGGGCAGTGTGAACTCGACCTTGAGGCTTTCACCTTCGGTTTCGATACCGCCCAGTTCCCAATCCATCGCCCGGACAAACCCGTGGGCGGCGGCCGGTTCTTCGCTGACGCGCATCGCCTGCACGCTCTGCGGGTTGCGGGCGAAGACGCCGAACCACGGCCAGCACACCGGCACGCCGGCGCGGATGCTCTTGCCGGTCTTGAACACGGCCTTGTCGTTCAGCCAGATCAGTGGCGGCTGGCCGTCCACCTGATAACTGAGGATGTGCGCGCCTTGCTGGGCCACCAGCACTTCGGCCTGACCGTGGCGAATGCGCCAGCAGTTCAGTTCATCCAGTTTCACGGCTTCAACGTTTGGCGTGTTCATGGGACAACTCTCGATCAGCAACTTGGACGACTATCGACCGTGAAACGGCCGCGAGGTTTAACGTGCGCGTGGCGGAACCGAACGGGTGCGGCCGCTGCCATCGATGGCAACGAACACGAACACCGCTTCGGTCACTTTACGCCACTCGCTGGACAGCGGGTCGTCGCTCCACACCT
Organism: Pseudomonas sp. GM25; assembly: GCF_000282255.1. Lineage (NCBI taxonomy): Bacteria > Pseudomonadati > Pseudomonadota > Gammaproteobacteria > Pseudomonadales > Pseudomonadaceae > Pseudomonas > Pseudomonas sp. GM25. The sequence continues at coordinate 237,106 of NZ_AKJQ01000035.1, forward strand.
CGACCATCATCTGGATCGAGCTGCGGCCGATTTCCAGGGTCTGGGTATAAAAGGACAATTGCGCGCCGACAGCCACCGGCACCAGAAACGCCATGCGATCGATGGCCACGGTCGCGACACGGCCGCCGGCAACACGGCTGGCCATGGCAGTGCCGGCCAGGTCCATCTGCGCCACCAGCCAGCCGCCGAAAATATCGCCGAAGCCGTTGGTTTCGCGAGGAAGCGCGGTGATTTGCAGGGCCAGGTCGCCTTGCGGGATCGGATCTTCTTGTTCGAGCTCTATCATGCCGGGGGTGCCTCTGACCCGTGACTCTTCGTTGGGTATTGCTGGTGGTAGCCGTCTTCGGGAAAAACGATTCAGCACCGAACATACTACGTTCGTCACGTTTTCCATCAGGCGCCTAAGGAGAAACTCTGCGAAACCGGCTAATCCCGAGCAAGGGTCGGGCCAACGACGTTTTCGCACAGCAACCCCTTACAAACCGGAGCAAGGTTGCGAGTATATCGGTCGGTAGACTCCGCGACGACCGTCCGGTTCTGATTTCGACCGGCAAATACGCGCCTCTATGTGCTTTTTCGAACAATTTGCTATGGTGCCGAACCTGCCCGAGCCACAGCCAGCGTTGTTGTGGCGGCAGATCCGACTATAAGAGAAGACCTTGCCATGACCACAGCGCCCTCGAGCCTCGCGCAGCCCGACCAACCCGCACGACCGTTGACCCGCAATGACTACAAGACTCTGTCGCTATCGGCCCTGGGGGGCGCGCTGGAGTTTTACGATTTCATCATCTTCGTGTTCTTCGCCACCGTGGTCGGCAAATTGTTCTTCCCGGCCGACATGCCCGAGTGGCTGCGCCTGATGCAGACCTTCGGCATCTTCGCCGCCGGCTACCTCGCGCGGCCGCTGGGCGGGATAGTGATGGCGCACTTCGGCGACCTGCTGGGACGCAAGAAGATGTTCACCCTGAGCATTTTCATGATGGCCGTGCCGACCCTGATCATGGGGCTGCTGCCGACCTACGCGCAGATCGGCCTGTGGGCGCCGATCCTGCTGCTGTTGATGCGCGTCATTCAGGGCGCGGCGATCGGCGGTGAGGTGCCGGGGGCGTGGGTCTTCGTTTCCGAACACGTACCCGGCAAGCACATCGGCTACGCCTGCGGCACCCTGACCAGTGGCCTGACGGCGGGCATCCTCCTCGGTTCGCTGGTCGCCACCGCGATCAACAGCATTTATACGCCTGTGGAAGTTTCGGATTACGCCTGGCGGATCCCGTTCCTGCTGGGTGGCGTGTTCGGTCTGTTCTCGGTCTACCTGCGCCGCTGGCTGCACGAAACTCCGGTGTTCGCCGAACTGCAACAACGCAAGGCGCTGGCCGAAGAAGTGCCGCTGCGCGCGGTGCTGCGTGACCATCGCGGGGCGATCGCGGTGTCGATGCTGCTGACCTGGTTGCTGTCTGCCGGTATCGTCGTGGTGATCCTGATGACCCCGACCGTGCTGCAAACGGTCTATCACTTCTCGCCGACCACCGCGCTGCAATCCAACAGCCTGGCGATCGTGTTCCTGAGCCTGGGCTGCATCATTTCCGGCGCACTGGCGGATCGCTTCGGTGCCGGTCGCGTGTTCGTGTTCGGTTGCCTGGGTTTGCTGGCCAGTTCCTGGACCTTCTATCACAGCCTCGCCGATCACCCGAACTGGCTGTTCCCGCTGTATGCGTTGACCGGTTTCCTGGTCGGCACCATCGGCGCGGTGCCTTATGTGATGGTGAAAGCATTCCCGCCGGTAGTGCGCTTCAGCGGTCTGTCCTTCTCTTATAACGTCGCCTACGCCATCTTCGGCGGCCTGACGCCGATGGTGGTCAGCCTGTTGCTGAAAGAAAGCGCGATGGGGCCTGCCTACTATGTGGCGGTGCTTTGCGGGATGGGGATCCTGGTCGGCGCGTGGCTCTGGAGCAAAGGTCGCTGAGTCATCTTCACACTTGCCGTTACAACTGAAAGGCCAGCCTTCCGACAGGGATGCTGGCCTTTCATCCAATTGTCATATTTCAGCCATAGAGTGTTCACACGGCCTGCTGATACTTGGCCCCGACTTAACACACCCTATCTGCTAGGAGTAAGGCATGAAACTGAAGCGTTTGATGGCGGCAATGACTTTTGTCGCTGCTGGCGTTGCGACTGCCAACGCGGTTGCCGCTGTTGACCCTGCTATCCCGAGCTACACCAAGACCACTGGTGTGTCGGGCAACCTGTCCAGCGTCGGCTCCGATACCCTGGCCAACCTCATGACCCTCTGGGCTGAGAACTACAAAAAAGAATACCCGAACGTAAACATCCAGATTCAGGCCGCTGGCTCCGCCACCGCGCCACCTGCGCTGACTGAAGGCACCTCCAACCTGGGCCCGATGAGCCGCAAAATGAAGGACACCGAACTGGCGGCCTTCGAACAGAAATACGGCTACAAGCCAACCGCTATCCCGGTTGCCGTGGACGCCCTGGCTGTTTTCGTACACAAGGACAACCCGATCCAGCACCTGACCATGGAACAGGTTGACGCGATCTTCTCGTCCACCCGTCTGTGCGGCGCCAAGACCGACGTGAAAACCTGGGGCGACCTGGGCGTGACCGGCGACCTGGCCAACAAGCCGGTTCAACTGTTCGGTCGCAACTCGGTATCCGGCACGTACGGCTACTTCAAGGAAGAAGCCCTGTGCAAAGGCGACTACAAGCCTAACGTCAACGAGCAACCAGGTTCGGCTTCGGTCGTGCAGTCGATCAGCTCCTCGCTGAACGGCATCGGTTACTCGGGCATCGGCTACAAGACCGCCAGCGTGAAAACCGTTGCTCTGTCGAAGAAGGGCAGCACTGACTTCATCGAAGACACCGAAGAAAACGCCCTGAACGGCAAGTACCCGCTGTCGCGTTTCCTGTACGTGTACGTCAACAAAGCCCCGAACAAGCCTCTGGCCCCGCTGGAAGCCGAGTTCGTGAAACTGGTTCTGTCGAAACAGGGCCAGGAAGTGGTCGTGAAAGACGGCTACATCCCGCTGCCAGCCAAGGTTGCTGCAAAAGCACTGGCTGACCTGGGTCTGCAGGAAGGCGGCGCTGAAGTCGCAAAAAAGTAACAAACTGAGTCAGGGGTGAACCCCGCCTGACTCACGTGTGGGGCCCGGCCCGCAAGCGGCCCGGCCCCCACACTCCCCGAATTCTTCTATCCACTGCCAGTGCCCTGCTGGCGGCGGATTTGGTGCGTCACTGCATTGTCATCTTTCTGTCATACAGGATCGCTAGGGTGTGCGCATGAATGATCTGGCCAATTCCAAAATGACTACGAACCCTCCCAAGCGCATTGACTTCAATACGCCTGAGTTGCAACGCAAGCGCCGCATTCGCGCGCTCAAGGATCGCTTCACTCGCTGGTACGTCCTCGTCGGCGGTCTGGCGGTGCTGGCAGCCATCACCCTGATCTTCTTCTTCCTCGCCTACGTGGTCGCGCCGCTGTTCAAGGGTGCTGACCTGAGCGCGAAAGATGCAATCACCCCGGCCTGGATGCAGGACGCCGGCAAGCCGCTGATGATTTCGCTCGAAGAGCAGAATCAGGTGGCCATGCGCGTTTCCGACAAGGGCCAGGCGCTGTTCTTCGACATCGACAGTGGCGCTGAATTGAAGCGCGTCGATCTGCCCTTGCCGGCAGGCGCCAGTGTGACCTCCATCGGCGAAGACCAGCCGGGCCATCCGCTGGTGGCCGTGGGTCTGTCCAATGGTCAGGCGCTGGTGTTCCGTCACACTTATAAAGTCAGCTACCCGGATGGCAAGAAAACCATCACCCCGGCCATCGAGTATCCGTATGGCGATGCACCGATCGCGCTGAACGAAAGCGGCGGTGCGCTGGAGCACGTCAGCCTCAACGCCACCGATTCGACCCTGATGCTGGTCGGTTCCACCGGTTCGCAACTCAATGTGCTGTCGCTGACCAGCGAAGAAAACATGATGACCGGCGAAGTCACCAACGAGCAAAAACGTATCGATCTGCCGCAGATGACTGAACCTGTGAAAAACATCTTCGTCGACCCGCGCCAGCAGTGGCTGTACGTGGTCAACGGACGTGCCCAGGCCGACGTGTTCAGCCTGCGCGACAAGAGCCTCAACGGTCGCTACAAACTGCTGGAAAACGCTGACGCTGAAGTCACTGCGACCACGCAACTGGTCGGTGGCATCTCGCTGATCGTCGGTGACTCCAAAGGTAGCCTGGCCCAGTGGTTCATGGCCCGCGACACCGATGGCGAGCTGCGCCTGAAGCAGATCCGCACCTTCCAGATGGGCACCACGCCGATCGTTGAAATTTCCGCCGAAGAACGTCGCAAGGGCTTCCTGGCCCTGGATGCCAGCGGCAAGCTCGGCGTGTTCCACAGCACCGCGCACCGCACCTTGCTGGTTGATCAAGTGGTCGAAGGCCAGGGCCTGTTCGGTCTGTCGCCGCGTGCCAACCGCGTGATCGTCGAAGCCGGCGGCAAGCTGCAACCGCTGCTGCTCGACAACCCGCACCCGGAAGTCTCGTGGAGCGCGCTGTGGAGCAAGGTCTGGTACGAGAACTACGACGAGCCTAAATACGTCTGGCAATCGACTGCGGCCAACACCGATTTCGAACCGAAACTGAGCCTGTCGCCACTGACCTTCGGCACCCTGAAAGCCGCGTTCTACGCGATGCTGCTGGCGGCACCGCTGGCCGTCGCCGCTGCGATCTACACCGCGTACTTCATGGCCCCGGGCATGCGCCGCAAGGTCAAGCCGGTGATCGAGCTGATGGAAGCGATGCCGACGGTGATCCTCGGCTTCTTCGCCGGCCTGTTCCTCGCACCGTATGTAGAAGGGCATCTGCCGGGCATCTTCAGCCTGCTGATGTTGCTGCCGATCGGCATCCTGATCGCCGGTTTCACCTTCAGCCGTCTGCCTGAATCGATCCGCCTGAAAGTCCCGGACGGCTGGGAAAGTGCGTTGCTGATCCCGGTGATCCTGTTCGTGGGCTGGCTGTCGCTGTACATGAGCCCGTTCATGGAGAACTGGTTCTTCGGCGGTGATATGCGCATGTGGATCTCCCACGACCTGGGCATCACCTACGACCAGCGCAACGCTCTGGTGGTCGGTCTGGCCATGGGTTTTGCGGTGATCCCGAACATCTACTCGATCGCCGAAGACGCCGTGTTCAGCGTGCCGCGCGGCCTGACCCTGGGCTCGCTGGCCCTCGGTGCCACGCCGTGGCAGACCATGACTCGCGTGGTGATCCTGACCGCCAGCCCGGGCATCTTCTCGGCGCTGATGATCGGCATGGGCCGTGCGGTCGGCGAAACCATGATCGTGCTGATGGCCACCGGCAACACCCCGGTCATGGAAATGAACCTGTTCGAAGGCCTGCGCACCCTGGCCGCCAACGTCGCGGTGGAAATGCCGGAGTCGGAAGTCGGCGGCAGCCACTACCGCGTGCTGTTCCTCTCGGCGCTGGTGCTGCTGTTGTTCACCTTCGTCATGAACACCCTCGCGGAACTGATTCGTCAGCGTCTGCGCAAGAAATACTCGTCGCTTTAAGCAAAGGTAGAAGTCTGTGAAACAGAACTCCCTGAAAGGATGGTTCAAGAGCGGCGCCCCCGGCGTCTGGATCAGCGGCGGCGCGGTGTCCATCGCGGTCATCATGACCATTGGCCTGCTGGCGGTGATCGCCGTGCGCGGTCTGGGTCACTTCTGGCCGGCGGATCTGATCCACGCCAGCTATGACGTACCGGGCCAGGGCCAGCATCTGGTCGTGGGCGAAGTGGTGCAGAAAGAAGAAGTGCCACGCGCCCGTCTGAAGAGCGCCGGCCTGCCGGTGCCGGACGAAGGTCCGGAATTCATGACCCGCGAGCTGATCAAGGTCGGCAACCGTGACCTGAACGGCAACGACTTCACCTGGATCGTCGGCGAGTGGCTGACCAACCAGACCACGCCGGTGGAACTGATGGCGCTGGAGCGTCGTGAGTGGGGCAACTTCTACGGCTACCTGGTCAACGTCAAACAGGACGGCAAGGTGATCGCCGAAGGCGAAGCGGCCTGGCCTGAACTGCAAGCGCGGATCAACCGTGTGAGCGGCCTCGCGGCGCAGCTCAAGTCGCTGGAAAAAACCGACATCGGCGCGATCAACGCCGGCCTCGAGCGCATCCGTCTGCACGGTCGCAAGCTGGAGCTGGAAGGCAAACTCGACGCCACCGCGCAAGCGGACATGGAATCCGAGCGCGCCGAGCTGAACGCCCGTTATCAGGACATCGAAGCCCGTCTGGCCGATCTGCACGCGCAGTTCAACCGTGACGCCTTGACCGCTCGTGATGCCAACGGCAAGGAAATCGAAATCGGCTTGGGCAAAGTGGTTCACGCCTACCAGCCGAACGCGATGGGTACGTTCACCAAGATCGGTTTCTACTTCAGCAAGGTCTGGGAATTCCTGTCCGACGACCCGCGTGAAGCGAACACCGAAGGCGGGATTTTCCCGGCGATCTTCGGCACCGTGATGATGACCCTGATCATGGCGATGATCGTGACCCCGTTCGGCGTGCTGGCGGCGGTGTACCTGCGTGAATACGCCAAGCAGAACACCCTGACCCGGGTGATCCGGATCGCGGTGAACAACCTGGCGGGTGTTCCGGCGATTGTTTACGGCGTGTTCGGTCTGGGCTTCTTCGTCTACGTGCTCGGTGGCTCGCTCGACCGTCTGTTCTTCCCTGAAGCGCTGCCGGCACCGACCTTCGGTACGCCGGGTCTGCTCTGGGCTTCGTTGACCCTGGCGCTGCTGGCGGTGCCGGTGGTGATCGTGGCAACAGAAGAAGGTCTGGCGCGTATCCCGCGCACCGTGCGTGAAGGCTCGCTGGCCCTCGGCGCGACCAAGGCTGAAACCCTGTGGAAGATCGTTCTGCCGATGGCCAGTCCGGCCATGATGACCGGCATGATCCTCGCCGTGGCTCGCGCCGCCGGTGAAGTGGCGCCGCTGATGCTGGTGGGTGTGGTGAAACTGGCGCCGTCGCTGCCGGTGGACGGCAACTACCCGTACCTGCACCTGGATCAGAAGATCATGCACCTGGGCTTCCACATCTACGACGTCGGCTTCCAGAGCCCGAACGTTGAGGCCGCACGGCCGCTGGTGTACGCCACGGCGCTGTTGCTGGTGCTGGTGATCGCCACTCTGAACCTGTCGGCGGTGTACATCCGTAACCACTTGCGCGAGAAGTACAAGGCGCTGGACAGCTGATCGCCGTCACAAGAATTGAAGGGCTGCCGGCCTGTATACCGGCAGCCAACCGAACCGAATTTGTTAGCACAGGGGATCTCCCATGCAGCACGAAACACATACCCACGGCATCAACATGTCTGCCCTGGGCCGCGACAAGCAGAGCCTGAACCTCGAGCAGGAAACCGTGGCCATCGAAGTGCCGGGCCTGAGCCTGTACTACGGCGAGAAACAAGCACTGTTCGACGTCAGCATGAACATCCCGAAACAGCGCGTGACCGCCTTCATCGGCCCGTCCGGCTGCGGCAAGTCCACGCTGCTGCGGACCTTCAACCGCATGAACGACCTGGTGGACGGCTGCCGCGTCGAAGGCGCGATCAACCTGTACGGCAACAACATCTACCGCAAGGGCGAAGACGTGGCCGAGCTGCGTCGCCGGGTCGGCATGGTGTTCCAGAAGCCTAACCCGTTCCCGAAAACCATCTACGAGAACGTGGTCTACGGCTTGCGCATCCAGGGCATCAACAAGAAGCGCATCCTCGACGAAGCCGTCGAGTGGGCACTGAAAGGCGCGGCCCTGTGGGACGAAGTCAAAGACCGTCTGCATGACTCGGCACTCGGCCTGTCCGGTGGTCAGCAACAGCGTCTGGTGATCGCCCGTACCATCGCCGTGGAACCGGAAGTGCTACTGCTCGACGAACCGTGCTCGGCCCTCGACCCGATCTCGACCCTGAAAGTCGAAGAGCTGATCTACGAGCTCAAATCCAAGTTCACCATCGTCATCGTGACCCACAACATGCAGCAGGCGGCGCGGGTGTCCGACTACACGGCGTTCATGTACATGGGCAAACTGGTGGAATTCGGCGACACCGATACCCTGTTCACCAATCCGGCCAAGAAGCAGACCGAGGACTACATCACCGGTCGTTACGGCTGACAGTTGCGGGTTATTCACAGAATTGACGCTGCGGCCCGCCGCACCTTACCGGACGCTCCAAGGACGCCAACATGATTAGTAAAGAAGGCCTTACCCATCACATTTCCGCGCAGTTCAACGCCGAACTGGAAGAAGTGCGCAGCCACCTGCTGGCCATGGGCGGGCTGGTCGAGAAGCAGGTCAACGACGCGGTCACCGCGCTGATCGAGGCCGACTCGGGCCTGGCCCAGCAAGTGCGCGAGATCGACGACCAGATCAACCAGATGGAACGCAACATCGACGAAGAATGCCTGCGCATTCTGGCCCGTCGTCAGCCGGCGGCCTCCGACCTGCGTCTGATCATCAGCATCTCCAAGTCGGTGATCGACCTGGAGCGCATCGGTGACGAAGCGACCAAGATCGCCCGTCGTGCGATTCAGTTGTGCGAAGAAGGCGAAGCGCCGCGCGGTTACGTCGAAGTGCGTCACATCGGCGACCAGGTGCGCAACATGGTCCGTGATGCACTGGACGCCTTTGCCCGTTTCGACGCCGATCTGGCGCTGTCGGTGGCGCAGTACGACAAGATCATCGACCGCGAATACAAGACCGCCCTGCGCGAGCTGGCGACCTACATGATGGAAGACCCGCGCTCTATCTCGCGGGTCTTGAGCATTATCTGGGTGCTGCGTTCGCTGGAGCGGATCGGCGACCACGCGCGCAACATCTCGGAGCTTGTGATTTACCTGGTGCGCGGCACCGATGTGCGCCACATGGGCCTCAAGCGCATGAAGGAAGAAGTTGAAGGGACAAGTGGCGAAACCGCTAATGTTCCGGGCGATGCTGACGATAAGTAAGATTGCCTGAGAAAAGCGCCCGGCCCTTTGGCCGGGCGTTTTTGTTTCTGCTTTTCATAGGCAGAAGCGAATTAAAAAGCAGCACCCGCGAACGAAAAGTCCCGGCGTGACTGAAGAGTTTTGGCAATGTGCCATCAGCCAGCGTTATGCTTGCCGGGATTTTAATAGGGGTGTTGGATGAGCAAGATCAGTGTGTTGGTCGTGGACGATGCATCGTTCATTCGTGACCTGGTGAAAAAGTGCCTGCGTAATTACTTCCCGGGGATCCGCACCGAGGACGCCATCAACGGCAAGAAGGCCCAGGCCATGCTGGCCAAGGAAGCCTTCGACCTGGTGCTGTGCGACTGGGAAATGCCGGAAATGTCCGGCCTCGAACTGCTGACCTGGTGCCGTGAGCAGGACAACCTCAAGACCATGCCGTTCATCATGGTCACCAGCCGGGGCGACAAGGAAAACGTCGTGCAGGCGATCCAGGCCGGTGTCACCGGTTACGTCAGCAAGCCGTTCACCAACGAGCAACTGCTGACCAAGGTCAAGCAGGCCCTGAACAAGGTCGGCAAGCTCGACACCCTGATGAACAGCGCCCCGACCAAGATGAACTCGGCGTTCGGCAACGACTCTTTGAGCGCATTGACCGGCGGCAAGGCTGCCGTGGTCGGTTCCGCACCGACTGCTGCGGCTGTGAATCCGTTTGCCAAGCCTGCCGCTGCGGCCCCGGCACCTGCCGCCGCGCCACAGCGTGGCCTGCTCAACAGCCCGCCTGTGAAAGCCCCGGCAGCCTCGAGCGCTCCGGCCAGCGGTCGCGGTCAGGGCCAACTGCGCCTGCCGAGCGGCACCCAGCAATGCGTGATCAAGGCCCTGAGCATCAAGGAAGCGCTGCTGGTGGTGAAACGCACCGACACCCTGCCGCAGATCCTCGACAGCGCCGTGCTCGATCTGGAGCAGGGCGACAACGCCGAAATCGCCCGCCTCAACGGCTACCTGCACGCCGTCGTCGCCCACGAGCCGAAACCCGACAGCGACTGGCTGCAACTGACCTTCCGTTTCGTCGACCAGGACGCGCAGAAGCTCGACTACATCTCCCGCCTGATCGCCCGCGGCACGGCGCAGAAGCACTTCGTTCCGGGCGCGTAATCTTCGTCGCCTGACCGTCCGCCATCGCCAGCAGGCGGGCTCCCACAGGGTTCACACCGAACTTGTGGGAGCCAGCCTGCTGACGATGGGGCCATCAAAACCACCACCCATCTCTCGCGTTGCCCAATTTGAAACATCTGTCGACTAGCCTGGTCTGCTTCAGCTGCTAGGCTCATTCCCAGGCCTTACTCGACAGAACTTTTGCCCATGCCCCTGCGCCTGCTGTTTTTCTGTGGTCTGTTCATGGCCTCCACCTCGACTGTGGCCATGACGATCTACAAATCCACCGATGCCAACGGAGTGGTTTCGTACAGCGACCGTCCGAGCAAAGGCTCCCAGGTGTTCGTGTTTCAGGACCGGATGGTCGAGCGCCTGGAGCGCCAAGTCTATCTCGACATCAAGAAGCAGAAGGGCGCGGACGTGGTGTTCGTGCGCAACGACCTGTACGCGCCGGTCGAGGTTGCGCTGGCGTTTACCGGGATGAGCAACGTGCGTGGTGCTCCGGCGCAAACGATCCGCCGGGTGTTGCCGGCGCGCAGCAATACGCGGCTGGCGCTGCTGACGGCGGTATCCGGTGGCAAGCCGCTGGTGTACACGCCGATGTTCCAGTATTCCCTCGGTGACCCCGCTGGCGCGGCTCAGGGCTATCGCTATCCGTTTCCGTGGCGTGGCGGGCCTTTCCGACTGAGTCAGGGCGCCAATGGCGATTACAGCCACTTCGGGCCGAAGAACAAATACGCGATGGACATTGCCATGCCGGTCGGTACGCCGATCATTGCGGCGCGAGCCGGGGTGGTGGTGAAGACCGAGAATTCCCAGAACGGGCGCGGCACCGATCCGTCCGGCAACTTCGTGCGGATCCTGCACGACGACGGCACGATGGGCGTGTACCTGCATCTCAAGCAAGGGTCGGTGAGTGTGCGCGAGGGGCAGCGAGTGGCGGTGGGCAGTCCGCTGGCGCTGTCCGGCAACACTGGCAACAGCAGCGGCCCGCACCTGCACTTTGTGGTGCAGCGCAACACCGGGATGGGGCTGGTGTCGATTCCGTATCAGTTCAACCAGCCGCTGGGGGCGTTGCCCAACTTTGCGTTGGGCAAGCAGTAAACCCCGTCAGTCGAGCATCAGCACCTTGGCCAGAATGATCTTCGGACCTTTCATCTTCTTGATGATGATCCGCAGGCCTTCGACTTCCAGCACTTCTTCCTCTTCCGGCACCCGTTTCAGGGTTTCGTAGATCAGCCCGGCGAGGGTTTCGGCTTCGATGTGATCCAGGTCGATCCCCAGCAGGCGCTCGACCTTGAACAGCGGCGTATCGCCCCGTACCAGCAACTTGCCCGGCTGGTAGGCGAGGATGCCGCGCTCGGCCTTGCGGTGTTCGTCCTGGATATCGCCGACCAGCACTTCCAGCACGTCTTCCATGGTCAGGTAGCCGATGATGTTGCCATCGGCCTCTTCGACCACGGCGAAGTGCGAGCCGCCCTTGCGGAACTGTTCCAGCAGCTGCGACAGCGGCATGTGCCGGGAGACGCGCTCCAGCGGGCGGGTCAGTTCGGCGAGGTTGAACGACTCGGGAATGTGATCCAGCGCTGCCAGTTCCAGCAGCAGGTCCTTGATGTGCAGCAGGCCGACGAATTCCTTGCGCTCGCTGTCGTACACCGGATAACGGCTGAACTTGTGGCGACGGAACATCGCCAGGATTTCTTTCAGCGGGGCATTGAATTCGAGGGTGATCAGGTCTTCGCGGGAGTTGGCCCAGTCGACCACTTCCAGCTCGCCCATTTCCACCGCCGAGGCCAGCACGCGCATGCCCTGGTCGCTCGGGTCCTGGCCACGGCTGGAGTGCAGGATCAGTTTCAGTTCTTCACGGCTGTAATGGTGCTCGTGATGCGGGCCGGGTTCACCTTGCCCCGCAATGCGCAGGATGGTGTTGGCGCTGGCGTTGAGCAGGTAGATCGCCGGGTACATGGCCCAGTAGAACAAGTACAGCGGCACCGCCGTCCACAGCGACAGCAGCTCGGGTTTGCGGATCGCCCAGGATTTGGGTGCGAGTTCGCCGACCACGATGTGCAGGTACGAAATGATGAAGAACGCGGTGAAGAACGAGATGCCTTTGACGACTTCGGCCGACTGCACGCCGACCGCGCTCAGCAGCGGTTCGAGAATGTGCGCGAACGCCGGCTCGCCGACCCAGCCAAGGCCCAGGGAGGCGAGGGTGATACCGAGCTGGCACGCCGAGAGGTAAGCATCGAGCTGACTGTGCACCGTGCGCAGGATGTGCCCGCGCCAGCCGTGCTGCTCAGCGATGGCTTCGACCCGGGTCGAGCGCAGTTTGACCATGGCGAATTCCGCCGCAACGAAGAAGCCGTTGAGCAAAACCAGGATCAGAGCGAAAAGAATCATGCCGAAATCGGCGAATATTGTTGCGAGGGACAAGCCAGGGGAAGGGTCCATGATGGAGTTTTGCGGGTTCCGTGTGATTCGAAAGAAAGAAAAATCCGCACCTGAAAGGCAGGCGCAAGTCAGCCAATGTAGCGGCTGACCTGGCGATTGCCTAGTCCGGCATTACTCAGCGGCGCTGATGACCCGTGCCTGAGCGACCTGCGCCGGGGCGAAATGGCAGGTGAACGTGCTGCCATGACCGGGCACGCTGCTGATCTCCATCCGTGCGCGATGGCGCAGCAGCACGTGTTTGACGATGGCCAGACCCAGGCCCGTGCCGCCGGTGTTGGAGTTGCGGCTGGAGTCGACGCGGTAGAAGCGTTCGGTCAGGCGCGGCAGGTGTTTGCTGTCGATGCCGATCCCGGAATCCTGCACGCTCAAGTGTGCGCCCTGATCGTCGCCCCACCAGCGGATGCGGATATTGCCTTCGGCCGGGGTGTATTTGACCGCGTTGAACACCAGGTTGGAAAACGCACTGCGCAGTTCCGCCTCGCTGCCCTTGAGCAGAATGCTGGTGTCGGCTTCCAGGGTGATGCGCTGATTTTTCGAACCGGACAACTGCTGCGCATCGCTCTTGATTGACTGCAACAAAGTGTCGATGTGCACCGGCTGGTTGTCCGACGGGTAATCGGTGGCTTCCAGCTTGGCCAGTAGCAGCAAGTCGTTGAGCAGGGTCTGCATGCGTCCGCCCTGTTGCTGCATCTGCTGCAGGGCACGGCTCCAGCGCGGGTTCACTTCCTCGACGTTGTCGAGCAGGGTTTCCAGGTAGCCGCAGATCACCGTCAGCGGGGTGCGCAGCTCATGGGAGACGTTGGCGATGAAGTCTTTGCGCATCTGTTCCAGTTGATGGATGCGCGTGACGTCGCGCACCAGCATCAAGTGTTCGTTGTTGCCGTAGCGCGTGAGGTACAGCTGGATGCGCACGCGATCGTTGGTCGGCGAGGGGATTTCCAGCGGTTCGGCGTAGCTTTCCTGCTCGAAGTATTCCTTGAAGCGCGGATGGCGGACGAGGTTGGTCACCGGTTGGCCGCTGTCCTGCGGGGTCTTGAGGCCGAGCAGGGTTTCGGCGGCGCGGTTCCACCATTCCAGGTTGCCGTCGCTGTCGAGCATGATCACCGCGTCTTTCAGCGCGGCGGTGGACTCCTGAACGCGGTCGATCACCGCTTGCAGACGCCCGCGTACCCGTTGGTCGCGGCGTTGCAGGTGGTAGATGCTGTCGAACACCTCGCCCCACAGGCCATAGCCGTCGGGCGGTGCTTCATCGGGTTGGTGCAGGCGCAGCCATTCGTGCAGGCGCAGCAGTTGCTTGAGCGTCCAGGCCAGGTACAGGCCCAGTCCCGCCGCCAGACTCCAGCCGTAGTAGCCGGTGATCAGACCGATCACCAGGCAGCCGGTGACCAGCAACAGCATGTGGCGAATCAGGGTGCCATGCCAGTTTTGGTTCACGGAAAATGCGGTCCTTGTCTGCGGGGCTGGCGCTCGGCTCAGGCTTTGGTGGAGAACCGGTAGCCGGTGCCGCGCACGGTTTGTACCAGATTTTCGTAGGCATCGCCGAGGGCCTTGCGCAGGCGCCGGATGTGCACGTCGACGGTGCGCTCTTCAACATAGACGTTGCCGCCCCAGACCTGGTCCAGCAACTGGCCACGGGTGTAGGCACGTTCCTGGTGGGTCATGAAGAATTGCAGCAGACGGTATTCGGTCGGGCCCATCTCCGCCGGGCGGCCATCGATGGTCACGCGGTGGCTGATCGGGTCGAGCAGCAGGCCGCCGACTTCGATCGGCGCTTCGCCATCGGTCGGACCGGCGCGACGCAGCACAGCCTTGAGGCGTGCCACCAGCTCGCGTGGGGAAAACGGTTTGGTGATGTAGTCGTCGGCGCCGACTTCCAGACCCTGGATCTTGTTGTCCTCTTCGCCCTTGGCGGTGAGCATGATGATCGGGATGTCCCCGGTCAGCTCGTCACGCTTGAGGCGGCGGGCCAGCTCAATGCCGGAAGTGCCGGGCAGCATCCAGTCGAGCAGGATCAGGTCCGGCTTGCGGTCGACGATGATGGCGTGGGCCTGCTGCGAGTTCTCTGCCTCGAGGCAGTCATAGCCGGCCATTTCCAACGCAACGGCGATCATTTCGCGAATGGGCGCTTCGTCGTCGACGATCAGAATGCTCCTGCCAACCATGCCTTAATCCTCTTGTCATTTAACTGTCTTGCGCCGCATTAGATAACGGAATTATTGCAGTCGTGTGACAGTATTTTAGTCCGGCGGCGATTGTGCAAATCCTGAACTAAGCTCTAAGTCCGAATCCTGACAACCACAAGAGAAGGTTTCCATGACACAAATGACTGCTTCCTTTAAGGCTTTGCTGATGGCTGCCGCCCTGACTCTGCCTGGACTGGCGATGGCGGCCGAGCCGGCCATGATGAAAGACGGAATGATGGTCGACCACAAGGGCATGACGCTTTACACGTTCGACAA
This sequence comes from Pseudomonas sp. GM25, assembly GCF_000282255.1. Classification (NCBI taxonomy): domain Bacteria; kingdom Pseudomonadati; phylum Pseudomonadota; class Gammaproteobacteria; order Pseudomonadales; family Pseudomonadaceae; genus Pseudomonas; species Pseudomonas sp. GM25. The sequence continues at coordinate 252,163 of NZ_AKJQ01000035.1, forward strand.
GGACAGTGGCGGTAAGTCGATGTGCAACGGCGATTGCGCCAAGAACTGGCCGCCACTGATGGCGCCGGCAGATGCCAAGGCTGAAGGTAAATGGACAGTCATCAAACGTGATGACGGCATGATGCAGTACGCCTACGACGGCAAGCCGCTGTACACCTTCGTGAAAGATGCCAAGCCGGGCGATATGACCGGCGACAAGATGAAGGACGTGTGGCACGTGGTTCACGAGCACAAATAAACGCAAATCCCCTGTGGGAGCGGGCTTGCTCGCGAAGGCGTCTTTTCAGTCAGCCTATGTGGCAACTGACCCAACGCTTTCGCGAGCAAGCTCGCTCCCACAGGTTTTGTGTTTCAGCGCAACGCGTAATCCAGCACGATCCCGACGAAAATCGCCAGCCCGGCCCAGTGGTTGTGCAGGAACGCCTTGAAGCAACGCATCCGGTCGCGGTCGCGGGTGTACCAGAATTCCCAGGCGTAGCACCCGGCCGCCACCAGCAGGCCGAGGTGGAACCAGATCCCCAGCTCGAATTTCGACCCCGCCAGCACCAGGCAGCCCAGCGACAGTACCTGCAAGGTCAGGATAATTACCCGGTCCGCTTCGCCGAACAGGATCGCCGTGGATTTCACGCCGATCTTCAGGTCATCGTCGCGGTCGGTCATCGCGTAATAAGTGTCGTAGCCCACCGTCCACAACAGGTTGGCGATCCACAGCAGCCAGGCCGTTGCCGGCAACTCACCGGTTTCGGCGGTGAACGCCATCGGCATCCCCCAGGAGAACGCCGCGCCCAGCACCACTTGCGGGTAATAGGTGTAGCGCTTCATGAACGGATAGGTGAACGCCAGCGCCAGACCGCCCAGCGACAGCCAGATCGTCGCTGCGTTGGTGCACAGCACCAGCAGGAAACTCACGCCCATCAGCAGCGCGAAGAACACCAGCGCCTCTTTCGAACTGATCTTGCCGGCAGCGATAGGTCGCTGCGCAGTGCGTTTGACGTGGCCGTCGACCTTGCGGTCGGCCCAGTCGTTGATCACGCAGCCGCCGGCACGGGTCAGCACCACACCGAGGACGAAAATCACGATATTGGCCAGGGATGGCGAGCCTTTGCCGGCAATCCACAGCGCCCAGAGCGTTGGCCACAGCAGCAGGTAAATGCCGATCGGCTTGTCCATCCGGGTCAGCTGGATGAAGTCCCAGGCACGCGGGTTCAAGCGATTCAGGGATTTGAGCAGGCTTTGGTACATCAGCAGTTCTCCGGACGGGCGCGGACGGCTTCCCACAGCGTAGGCAGGAAAATCTCCGCCACCAGTACGCTCAATGCACCACGGTCGAAACGCGAACGCCGCCCCCACAGGCCAGGAGCCCGGGAACCTTCGGGCAGCCAATGTTCCGGGTAATGGCAGACTTCGATGGCGCGGCGCTGGAAGGCGTGATCGCAGAACAGCAGTTCGCCCAGCGAGCGGCTGCCCAGTTCATCCATGTGCAAGCCATCGCCCTGCAAGGCACTGCGCGACGCCACGCTGCGGGCGAACACCCAGGCCTCGCCATGACCGCGCAGATACACCTCGCGCACCCAGCCTTCGCTGCCTTCGGTGAGGTCCAGGGCGGCGCATTCGTCGTCGCGCAGGGTCTGCCAGCCTTCGAACAGCGGCGTCACGCTGAAGCCGTCATCGGACAGGCGCGTCAGTCGGCGGGTCAGGGAGCCTTCGTCGAACAGCCAGTCGAGCGTGGATGTGTCGGGGAGGGGTGTCAGTTCGCTTTGCGGGCGCCACAGCGGAGCGTTTGTGTGTTGCACAATGAGTCATTATTGGCAGCAAATGAGGCGGCGAGCTTACCATGGCGAGCCGCGAGTTTGATTGATCCGGGTCGCCGCTGCGCCGAACAGGCTTGCATCTGCCCGGCCCGATCAGTACAAAACGCCCTGAGCCGGACGGCAGCGCTGCACCATCGACCGTCCGCGCCGGCTAAAGCCTGAATCCTGAGGAAGTACCTGAATGAAAAAGTGGCAATGTGTGGTCTGCGGCCTGATCTACAACGAAGCCGACGGCTGGCCGGATGACGGCATTGCGCCGGGCACCCTGTGGCAGGACGTGCCGGAAGACTGGCTGTGCCCGGACTGCGGCGTCGGCAAGATGGACTTCGAAATGATCGAAATCAACTGAGAAAACACTGAGGAGTAGGGCATGAGCGCACCTGTCGTAATCGTTGGCACCGGGCTTGCGGGTTACAACCTGGCCCGCGAGTTTCGCAAGCTCGATGGCGAAACCCCGCTGCTGCTGATTACCGCCGATGACGGTCGCTCCTACTCCAAGCCGATGCTGTCCACCGGCTTCGGCAAGAACAAGGACGCCGACGGCCTGAGCATGGCCGAACCGGGCGCCATGGCCGAGCAGTTGAAGGCCGAAATCCGCACCCACACCCGCATCAGCGGCATCGATGCGGGCCACAAGCGGTTGTGGATCGGTGAGGAAGCGGTGAGCTATCGCGACCTGATCCTCGCCTGGGGCGCCGAAACCGTGCGCGTGCCGATCGAAGGCGATGGCGGGGACCTGGTGTTCCCGATCAACGATCTCGAAGACTACGCCCGCTTTCGCGCCGCAGCCGCCGGCAAGCGCCGAGTGTTGCTGCTCGGTGCCGGGCTGATCGGCTGCGAGTTCGCCAATGACTTGATGCTGGGCGGCTATGAGGTGCAACTGGTTGCACCCTGCGAGCAGGTGATGCCGACCCTGCTGCACCCGGCCGCTGCGGCTGCGGTGCAGGCCGGGCTGGAAAGCCTCGGTGCACGTTTCCACCTCGGCCCGGTGCTGACCCGTCTGCAAAAAGTCGTGGATGGGCTGGAAGCGCACCTGTCCGACGGCCAGGTCGTCCCGTGCGATGTGGTGGTCTCGGCCATCGGCCTGCGCCCGCGGATCGATCTGGCGGCGGCAGCCGGCATCCAGACCAATCGCGGCGTAGTGGTCGACCGTCATCTGCAAACTTCTCACGCCAACATTTACGCCCTGGGCGACTGCGCCGAGGTCGACGGGCTGAATCTTCTGTACGTCATGCCCCTCATGAGTTGTGCGCGAGCGCTGGCACAAACCCTGGCCGGCAACCCGACCGTGGTGAACTACGGACCGATGCCGATCACCGTGAAAACTCCGGTCTGCCCGCTGGTGGTTTCCCCGCCGCCACGGGGCCGCGAGGGTGTCTGGACGGTCGAAGGGCAGGGCGCCGACATCAAGGTGCTGTGCCACGACGCAGACGGGCAATTGCTCGGTTACGCCCTGACCGGCGCGGCGGTGATGGAAAAACTCGCGCTGAACAAACAGCTTCCGGCCTTGCTGGCGTAAATACCGGTCGTTCTGTCGGAATCACCCCGCTTTTGCCCCCACAAAGGTCGCGGGGAGACTGGCGCCGCCCTTATCCGCGTGCCATCCTCACTCCCGTCTGCCGCAGAGTAGAGCCTGCGGCGCCTTGGGCGCTGTTCCAACGAGAACAGCACGGACATAACAACAAAAAACCGTCAAAGGGGCTTCACTAATGCGTAAACCAGAACTCGCCGCTGCAATCGCTGAAAAAGCGGATCTGACCAAAGAGCAGGCCAACCGCGTTCTCAACGCCGTTCTCGAAGAAATCACCGGCGCCCTGCACCGCAAGGACAGCGTCACGCTGGTGGGCTTCGGCACCTTCCTGCAACGCCACCGCGGTGCACGCACCGGCAAAAACCCGCAAACCGGTGAACCGGTGAAGATCAAGGCCAGCAACACCGTTGCGTTCAAGCCAGGCAAATCGTTGAAAGACAGCGTCAATCCATAATTGCGGTGCACTCCCTGAATAGCGGGGAGAGCCGTAGTGAAAAAATGGGCACTCCGATTGCGGTCGGGTGCCCATTTTTTGTGTCTGTAACAATTACCCGGCTCAGACCGAGAAGAAGTACCGGGTGAGATGAAAGAAGATCGGCGCGGCGAAACAGATCGAGTCCATCCGGTCGAGCATCCCGCCGTGGCCCTTGATCATCGTGCCCCAGTCCTTGGCGCTCAGGCTGCGTTTGATCGCCGACATGACCAGGCCGCCGAGGAAGCCCATCACCACGATGACCAGCGACATCAGCAGCGACTGCCAGAAGCTGAACGGTGTCATCCAGAACATGCAGCCACCGATCAGCGTGGCGGACAGTCCGCCGCCAACCAGCCCTTCCACGGTTTTCGACGGGCTCACCAGCGGCGCGACCTTGCGTTTGCCGAAGAGCTTGCCGAACACGTACTGCAACACGTCGCTCATCTGCACCACGAACACCAGATAGAACAGCAGCAGGGCGTTCTGGCCCTGGAAACCCTGCAGGTCGAGCAACAACAGCGCCGGTGCGTGGCTGATGCAGTAGATGCAGATCATCACGCCCCATTGAATCTTCGCGGTGCGCTCCAGAAAGCCTTCGGTGTCCTGGCTCAGCACGGCAATCGCCGGCAGCAGCAGGAACGAGTAAACCGGCACCAGCAGCGTGAACATCGAGTACCAATGGGTGCCGATCAGCAGGTATTGCAGCGGGATCAGAATGAAAAACGCCGAGAACAGCGCGTTATGGTCACCGCGCGCGGTGGGCGTCAGGGTGATGAACTCGCGCAGCGCAAACAGCGAAATGAAACCGAACAGCACCACCGTCGCATTGGGGCCGAGCAGCCAGGACACGAAGAAAATAATGACCATCCCCCACCACGCGTTCACGCGCTGGTTGAGGTTTTCGATGGTCGCGATCGAGCTTTCGCTCTTTGCGCGTCTGGCCAGTACGCCGCCAATCAGCGAAGCCACCGCCAGCAGTGCAGCGATTGCCGCGAAGAACCACAGGAACTTGGTTTCCAGACTCATTTCGACAACCTCACGATGGCGTCACGCGCCCGATCCAGAAACGCCTGTTTTTCCTCGCCTTCTATCCTTTGCAGCGGATCGCCGATGCGGATCGTGCAGATGATCGGCAGCGGCACATGTTTGCCTTTTGGCATCGAGCGATGCAGGTTTTCCAGGTAGATCGGCACCAGGTCGACGTCAGGAAAGGTCTCGGCCAGGCGGAAGATTCCGGATTTGAATTCACCGGGCAGCGCCTGCGTGGAGCGAGTGCCTTCGGGGAAAATGATGATCGAATGACCGGCCCGCACCACATTGAAGATCGGCTCCAGCACGTTGGTGCCCGGTGCCGGATTACGCTCGATCAGCACCGCGTTCAGGCCTTTCTGCGAGATGTACGACAGGAAGCGGTTCTTGCCCCAGTAGTCGGCGGCCGCCACCGGTTTCACGTTCAACCGCGCTTCCGGCGGCAGTGCGGCGATGATCGCCAGGGTGTCCATGTGGCTGGTGTGGTTGGCGTAGTAGATGCGCTGGCGCGTGAGGTCCGGCGGGCTTTCCCAGCGGGCGGTCACGCCGATCAAGAAACGCAGCACCGAAATCAGCGCATTACTGATCCACATGAGCATTCCCCTTCAGTTGTCTGGCGATGGCCAGGGTGCGCGTGACGCAGGTGGCAACGGAGCCAAGGGCGATGATCACCAGCGCGATCAGCAAAGCGTAGTGGGTCGCGTAGTAAATGGTTTCGAACACGTTCAACAGCAGCGCCACGGTCATCACCGCCATCCGGTGCTGCTTGGCCATCGGCCCCATGAAACTCTGGGTGAGCCCTAGAGCGCCGCCGAACACCCGGACATACGCCGTCAGCGCAGCGGCCAGTGCGGCAAACCAGCCGAGATCGGACTGGCCGATGGCAAAACCCAGCCCGACGATCAGCAGGCTGTCGGCAACCCGGTCCGGAAACTCGTTGTACAGGCTGCCAACGGCCGACTGCTTGCCGCCTTCGATTGCCACCATCCCGTCGAACAGATTGCACAGCAGCCGCAACTGAATGCCGACGATGCACAAGATTGAACCGGCCAAGCCGTTGTCGATGTTCAGGGTCACCGCGCCGAACAGCGCGAAGAGCATGCTGATGACGGAGATCTGGTTGGGGGAGATGTCCCGCTTGACCAGTTCATCCGTGAAGCGTCTCGCCCAACCCGCCGAGCGGGTCTTGATGGGCCGTCTGTTTTCATCCATTTGCTAATGTCCGTATCAGTGGTAAGCCGTCAATTGATGACTGAGGCTGGCAATATAAAGGCACGTTCGAAGCATGAAATATATTGATGTAAGAACAGTCCGCGACATTTGTCAGAACAATCCACATCGAAAGTGTGTGCTTAAGCAGGGCGAAGGCTTGATGGATTGACGGCGACTTGCGTGAAGTCCTGCAATTGTGCGGGTAAAGAAGTCTTGTGAAGTATGCAAAGTGTGCGATGACATCAAATTGATGGCACTTTTATTGTTACCTGTTGTCCTCCGGGATTTGTTTAAAGATGCCTATCTGTTTTCGGAAGATTCCTACTTTATTTTCTTTCCAGTGTTGTCATGCTTTCGTCCGTATTTTGGAACGTGCGTTCAAGGAGGTGTCGGCGGGTTTCAGGCAGCCGCTCTGGGACGCTGGTTGCGCCGGGGTTTGAAAGGCACGGTCGATATAAGCCGATATCAGGGAAACCCCTGACACATATAGGGCGATCTCCTACAGCGCCCAATGAACAGTTCGTCTTGTTGTTTAATCAGATGCTTGCTAGTGGCCATCATAGTGATTACGATGCGCCCACTTGAAAGAGCACACACTCAATTGGATGAGTCTTCTCACTGCTCTTCGATACTGTCCCGGCGCCGCTGCAACTCCAATAGGCGCACGACCGTAATCCAAACAAAGGCCATGGATGTCCTACTCAAGCAAACTTTCCGCCCATTACCTCGAACTCGCTAAAGTCTCTGTTTCCAAAGAGAATTTTGCGGGCGAAGACGTTCGTTTCTCGAGCGAATTCGAGGCCCTGGAAAGCGAGCTGGCCAAAGCCTCTTCGATGCACGAAAGCGGGCAGATCGACTGGCTGAAAATTCGCGAAAACAGCGAAAACCTCCTGCGTACCCAATCCAAGGATTTGCGTGTCGGCGCCTGGCTGACCTGGTCGCTGTACCAGCGTGAATCCTTCCCCGGCCTGCTGGCCGGCCTCGGTTTGCTGCACCACTTGTCGGAAAACAACTGGGCCGAGGTTCACCCGCTCAAACCCCGCACCCGGGCCGCCGCCATTGGCTGGCTGGTGCCGCGTCTTGAGCAGGTGATCACCGAGAACATCGCGATCAAGGAACAGCTGCCGATGTTCCGGCAACTGTCCGAGCACCTGTCCGGTCTCGACGCCGCCTGCACCGAGCATCTGGGCGATGATGCGCCGCTGCTGTTGCCGCTCTCCCGCCGCCTGAAAACCATGATCCAGCGCGCCGCCGATAACCAGCCGGCACCCGGCGTGGTGGGCGCGGCGGTGGCGCAGGTCAAGCAGGCCGCCAGCCAGTTGCTGGCGCCCGGCGCGCCGATCGACAACGAGAAAGAAGCCCACAAGGCCCTGCGCGCGCAGCAGGAAAGCGCCCGCCCGTTGTGCGCCTGGTGGCTCAAGCAGAAAGCCACCGACCTGCGCGCGCTGCGCCTCAACCGCACCTTGCTGTGGATGACGATCGATGCGGTGCCCGAACGCAACGCCGAGCAGATCACCGTGCTGCGCGGGTTGCCGGTCGACAAGCTCAAGCAGTATCAGGACCGTTTCGATCAGGGCAAATACGCCGACCTGCTGGTGGAACTGGAGGCGAGCCTGGCGAAGGCGCCGTTCTGGTTCGATGGCCAGAGGATGGTCTGGGAATGTCTCCAGAACCTCAACGCCGAGCTGGCCATGCGCGAAGTGGAAATCCACTTCGCGCTTTTGATTCAGCGCCTGCCCGGCATCATCGAGCTGCGTTTCCATGACGGCGCGCCGTTCGCCGATCCGTCCACCCGGGCGTGGATCGCCGGCAACGTCATGCCGCACCTGCAAAGCGCCAGTGCGCCGCGCAAGGTCGAGACCGAGAACGTCGAAACCCAGCCAGCCTGGGAAAAGGCCTTGGAAGAAGTCCAGCCGATCCTGCGCAAGGAAGGCCTCAAACCGGCGGTGCAGATCCTCAAGCAGGGCCTGCAATCGGCGCACGGCGGGCGCGAACGCTTCTTCTGGCAGTTCGCCCTCGCGCGGCTGTGCTTCCTGGCCAAGAAATACGAACTCGCCAAGAACCAGCTCGAAACCCTCGATCAGACATTACAGGACTCAGGCCTGCACGCCTGGGAGCCCGATCTTGCATTGGAAGTGCTGCACCTGCTGCACAGTTGCTGCGAGTTGTTACCGCAGAACCATGCCGTACGTGAACGCAAGGAAGAGATTTATCGCAGGCTGTGCCACCTCGATCTCGAAGTGGTACTCGAATAGGCCCCAGGGCCACAACCGCAAGGAGAAAAGCCATGGCCAAAGAAGGCTCGGTAGCCCCCAAGGAACGCATCAACGTCACCTTCAAACCCGCCACCGGCGGTGCTCAGGAAGAGATTGAACTGCCGCTGAAGCTGCTGGCAATCGGTGACTACACCCACCGCAAGGACGATCGCAAGATCGAGGATCGCAAGCCGATCAGCATCGACAAGATGACCTTCGACGAAGTGCTGGCCAAGCAAGAGCTGGGTCTGACGCTGAGCGTGCCGAACCGTCTGCAGGAAGATGGCGAGGCCGACGAGCTGGCTGTGCAACTGCGCGTCAACTCCATGAAGGACTTCAACCCGGCCAGCCTGGTCGAGCAAGTGCCTGAGCTGAAAAAACTGATGGAACTGCGCGACGCGCTGGTGGCCCTCAAAGGCCCGCTGGGTAACGCACCTGCGTTCCGTAAAGCCATCGAAGGCGTGCTCGCCGACGACGAATCCCGCGGTCGCGTACTCGGTGAGCTGGGCCTGAACGCCGCAGCCCCGGACGCTTGAGACTCCAGCAGCCAAGGAAGCCAACACAATGAGCACTAGCGCAGCACAACAGAACGCCGCAGAAAACGGCGAGTACAGCATCCTCGACAGCATCATCGCCGAAACCCGCCTGACGCCGGACGACGAAGCCTACGACATCGCCAAGCGCGGTGTGTCGGCGTTCATCGAAGAGCTGCTCAAGCCGCAGAACAACGGTGAGCCGGTCAAGAAAGCCATGGTTGACCGCATGATCGCCGAGATCGATGCCAAGCTCAGCCGTCAGATGGACGAAATCCTGCACCACCCGGACTTCCAGGCGCTGGAATCGTCGTGGCGTGGCCTGCAACTGCTGGTCGACCGCACCAACTTCCGCGAAAACATCAAGATCGAAATCCTCAACGTCTCCAAGGACGACCTGCTGGACGACTTCGAAGATTCGCCGGAAGTGATGCAGTCGGGCCTGTACAAGCACATCTACACCGCTGAATACGGCCAGTTCGGTGGTCAGCCGGTTGGCGCGATCATCGCCAACTACTACCTGTCCCCAAGCTCGCCGGACGTGAAACTGATGCAGTACGTGTCCAGCGTAGCCTGCATGTCCCACGCGCCGTTCATCGCCGCTGCCGGTCCGAAATTCTTCGGTCTGGAAAGCTTCACCGGTCTGCCGGACCTGAAGGATCTGAAAGATCACTTCGAAGGCCCGCAATTCACCAAATGGCAGAGCTTCCGTACCTCGGAAGACTCCCGCTACGTTGGCCTGACCGTTCCGCGTTTCCTGCTGCGTAACCCGTACGACCCGGAAGAAAACCCGGTCAAATCGTTCGTGTACAAGGAAAACGTTGCCAACAGCCACGAGCACTACCTGTGGGGCAACACTGCTTACGCGTTCGGCACCAAGCTGACCGACAGCTTCGCCAAATTCCGCTGGTGCCCGAACATCATCGGCCCGCAGAGCGGCGGCGCCGTTGAAGACCTGCCTCTGCACCACTTCGAAAGCATGGGCGAAATCGAAACCAAGATTCCTACCGAGGTTCTGGTTTCCGACCGTCGTGAATACGAACTGGCCGAGGAAGGCTTCATCTCCCTGACCATGCGTAAAGGCTCCGACAACGCGGCGTTCTTCTCCGCCAGCTCGGTGCAGAAGCCGAAGTTCTTCGGCATCAGCGCAGAAGGCAAGGCTGCAGAGCTGAACTACAAGCTCGGCACCCAACTGCCGTACATGATGATCGTCAACCGCCTGGCTCACTACCTGAAAGTGCTGCAGCGCGAGCAACTCGGTTCGTGGAAAGAGCGTACCGACCTCGAGCTGGAACTGAACAAGTGGATCCGCCAGTACGTGGCCGACCAGGAAAACCCGAGCGCCGAAGTACGTGGCCGTCGTCCGCTGCGCGCTGCGCAAGTGATCGTCAGCGACGTTGAAGGCGAGCCGGGCTGGTACCGCGTCAGCCTGAACGTGCGCCCGCACTTCAAGTACATGGGTGCCGATTTCACCCTGTCGCTGGTTGGCAAGCTGGACAAAGAGTAAGAGCGACTCATGGACGGATACGGCAGCCTTTTCGAACGCCTCAACGGCGACGCGGAACTACGCAAGGGCAGGAGCCTCGAGGCTTCTGCCATGGCGTCGGTGGCTGCCCATCTGGCCAAAATGCTCAGCACCCGGGCCGGCAGCGTGCAAACGCTGTCCGACTACGGGTTGCCCGATCTCAATGACATGCGCCTGAGCCTGCACGACTCCCTGAGTCAGGCCCGTCTGGCCATCGAAAGCTTCATCGAAGCCTACGAGCCGCGCCTGAGCAACGTGCGTGTCATTTCCCTGCCGCGTGACCACGATCAGCTTCGCCTGGCCTTCAGCATCGAAGGCCTGCTGGAAGTCGAGGGTTTCAAGCGTCAGGTCAGTTTCGCCGCGCGCCTGGATGGCAGCGGTCAAGTGAAGGTCAACTAAGGAGAACCCCGATGTCTGGCAAACCAGCAGCACGCGTATCCGACCCCACCGCTTGCCCGCTCCCCGGCCACGGCACCAATCCGATCGCCGCCGGTTCCGGCGACGTGTTCTTCGACGGCCTCCCGGCGGCCCGCCAGGGCGATGCCTCGGCGTGTGGCAGTGCATTGGTCGGCGACCTTGCGACCACCGTTCTGATCAACGGCAAACCGGCCGCAACCGTAGGGTCGGTCGGAGCCCATGGCAACAAGGTCACTGCCGGGTCCGGGACGGTAATCATCGGGAACTCGCATACGCCTGTACCGTTTGTACCGCCATTGCCGTTGATCATTCCGGGCTTTGATGCTCAGTTCCAGCTCAAAAATGGCTTGGGTAATCCGCTTGCGGATACCAGATACCTACTCCGTCGAGCGGATGGTTCCGTTGAAAGTGGAGTCACCAACGAATTGGGTCTCACTCATCGAGTGTCGGCGCACACGGCTTCCGAAAAAATCGAAGTCTTTATTGAGAGCTGAGGGAGTAGTCGTATATGGCCGAGCCTGAAAAGATCATTAAAGACGGACAGGAATATGTTCCTGCCGGGACAGCTACGAGCACAGAAACCTCTGATGTTGCGCCCGTCGAATTAAAAGTGTGTCGTTGCAATGGGAAGGAAGTTACGACGGTAGCCGGGTACGACAGTGTCCCGAGCTATACCGGAGAGCTCCCTTCACCCCTGCAAATAATGTGGTATGTACCCAAAACGAAAGAACTGCTCAAAGCAAGTTTTTCCGATACGGAGATTCGTGTCTGGATAAAGCAGGCGGCTGAATATTACGGGATCCCGCATATCTTGCTCGCGGTTATCTTGCAGCAAGAGAATGGACCAAAAGGCAGCAAGTTTCTTCAGGCGATGCAATTCGGCGAGCGTTCTTTAACTACGCTGTTGGCAATTGTCGACAATGTGGCCTTTGATGCTGTGCCGGACAAGTTGGCTGGCGGTTCCAGTGGTTTTGCCAATATGAGCCGCGCAACATTGCAAAAATCCGTTCAATACACGGAAAACTATTACTGCAAGAAACCATTGCCTGAAGACGTTCAGTACCGGATTTTTGGTTGGAACCAGGACACGCGAATCCCGGGTGATGATTGGAAGGCAGACCTCTATTATTGCTCCGGCCATCTACGTGAGCTGATTGACCGGGTTACCGGGACTCGCTGTCACTCCGGGACGTTGACCGCCGATCAGCTGAAAAAGGTGATTGCATCCTATAACGGCTCGGGGCCGCTTGCAGAAAAGTATTCAAGCGATGCGATGACGTTGTTGGAGGCAGCGAAAGCCGGTACTGCGTGGTTATACTTTTATGAAAAATAAATTGTCGATATCTACCACCCTTGCACTGGTTGCTGGCACTTTGGCTTTGGTGGCGGGCGTGTGGACTAATATTTTCTCGAATTCACTGATGCTGTTGATGGACGGCGTTAATTTTATTCCATCAGAGTCTTCAATTCTCACCTTTGAACCCTATGAGATAAATCAAGGGTCGTCGTCTTACTGGATCTATGGCAAGGACGGCGAGAATTATTATTATTTTTCTTATGACGCGGTCGCGCCGTACATATTTATTTCCAAAACAAATGTATGTCACGGATTTGATCCCTCGAATTTCATTACATGGTGCAGTGCGAAACAAGGTGCGAAGAAATGATCAGCGGCCAGATCAGTGATCAGTTCAGCCTGTCGATCAAAAGCCCGGCCGCATCCAAAACCATCGACGCGCAGACCTTGCGAAAGGCAGTCGCGAGTACCGAGAAAACTGTAAAAAAAGCTGTTCGTTCATGGGTCATTGCAGATGGTTCTTTCTGCCCATGAATTTTTTCCAGACTGGCTCGATGACGCTCAGAGTGTGGCAGTGCCTTGTCGCTTTTCTGTGCGCGGTTGGTTTGCTGACGATTCTGGTTGGCTTCACGCTGCTGCTGCGAATGGAAAGTTCGACGAAGCCGAAGCTGTTCGCGCATCCAAATGCGTTGTGGGTGGGTGCCGAGGACGGCGGGGTATTCGTTGAAGTTACCAGGAGTGAGGCGCCGGATTATTACGTGGAGATTCGTCACGAGAGTGGCGGTATGTGGACTGAAGGCTGGGTTCGGTACGGCACCCGAGACAGCTATCCGCTCAGCGCCGCAGCTGTCGGCGGCTACGATGGCGTCGAACTCTATCTGTACACGGGCGTCGCGATCACGCCGCAAAAACAGGGAATTGCGCAGCGATGAATATCTACGTGCGCCTTGCTCTGTGTCTGGTGATTCACGCGGTGGGATGCGTGGCCTACGTATTTCTGAACAACGCAGTCGTTGTGGCCTACAAGGCGTTTAACGGCGGATTTACTACCCGTGGGGTGGCGATCGGTATTGCTCACTACATGTTCATTTACATCTTTTTCGGGGTGAACGCGCTGGCCGCGATTATCCCGAAACTGTGGGCCAAGCTGGGCCTGCTCACACTAATGGTTGCCTGGATTCTATTCATGATGATGCCCGACAACCCGTTGCGGGCGCTGTTCTACACCGTGGCTCAGGGCGGGGTGACGTTGCTGGCGATTCTGGCCACGCAGGTCATTGAGCTGCGCCTGGAGAAGCGCGCGTTGATGCGGCAGGCAATGCCTGCGATTGCTTCGCAGGACGTGGTTTCGAAGACGAGGGCTTGCCCGTGATCGGTGTATCGAACCAGATGCCCATCCTCAGCCGCGCGCAGCTGGGTTTTTTCATGGGTGCCTTGTGGACGCCATTCTTGGCCATGCTGGCGTTTTCATCCTATGGCCTGTGGATTGGCGATTATTCGACATTCGATTCGTCCGAGACCCACTGGGTGTATCTGTTGTGGTTCGGCATGCCCGGACTGTTGTTGTTTGCGCTGTGGGGCTCGCGGGCCGCGAAGAGCCGCAATGAGCAGCAGGCGCTGCGGATGGTCTGGCTGGCGCCGTTGAAGTGCATCCCTTTCTACGCGGTGCCCTGGATGCTTTATGGACTGTGCAGTGTGGTCGCCGGGCCCTTCTACAGTGCTTTCATGGCCTACAGCTGGATCCTGCTCGTGCCGTACCTCCTGATCGGCGGTTACGTGTGTGCCGGCGTGACGGTTGCGCTCTACAGGATATTTTTTTGATGAGTTCCACTACCAGGCAGGTAACCCGTGTCCTTTAACCACTACTACCAAAGCGAACTCACCGCACTGCGCCAACTGGGCCGCCGTTTCGCCGAGCGTAGTCCGGCGTTGGCGCCGTTCCTGGGGCAGGCCGGGCGTGATCCGGATGTGGAGCGGTTGCTGGAAGGCTTTGCGTTTCTGACCGGACGGCTGCGCCAGAAGCTCGATGACGAGCTGCCGGAGCTCAGCCATTCCCTGATGCAGCTGCTGTGGCCGAACTACATGCGCCCGCTGCCGGCGTTCAGCATTCTGCAGTTCGATCCGCTCAAGCGTTCCGGGCCGGCGCTGAAGGTCGAGCGTGATACGCCGATTGAAAGCGTGCCGATCGAAGACGTGCGTTGCCGCTTCCGCACCTGCTACCCGACCGAAGTCATGGCGCTGGATCTGGCCGCGCTGAACTACTCGGTGAAGGGCGACGGTTCGCTGCTCAGCCTGCGCCTGGAGATGAGTGCCGACGGCCACCTCGGCGAGCTGGAGCTGAGCAAGCTGCGCCTGCACTTTGCCGGCGAGCGCTACATAAGCCAGATGCTCTATCTGAGCCTGCTGCGCAACCTCGACGGCATCGAACTGATCCCGCTCGACGGCGCCGGCAAGCCGATCGATGGCGTGAGCGGCAAGCCGATGGCGTTCAAGATTCCGGGCGACCGCGTGAAGCCAGTGGGCTTTGCCGAAGAAGAAGCGTTGATCCCGTATCCGCTGAACACCTTCCGCGGCTATCGCTACCTGCAGGAATACTTCGCCTTCCAGGACAAGTTCCTGTTCGTCGATGTCCACGGCCTGGACATTCTCAAGGCGCTGCCGGAAGACACCCTCAAGCAGATGCGTGGCCTGGAATTGCGCTTCGATATCCGTAAGAGCGGCATCATGCGCATGCGTCCGACGACGGATAACGTGAAGCTGTTCTGCACACCGATCGTCAACCTGTTCAAGCACGACGCACTGCCGATCCGCCTCGACGGCAAGCAGGACGAATACCTGCTGCTGCCAGCGGAATTCGATCTCGAAAACTGCGGTGTGTTCTCGGTGGAAACCGTGACTGGCTGGAAGCCCGGCGGCCTCGGTTATCAGGAGTACGTGCCGTTCGAATCCTTCGAGCACGACCCGAGCTTCGACGTGCCCAACAGCCGTCCGCACTACAGCATCCGCCAGCGTTCGTCGCTGCTGCACGACGGCCTCGATACCTACCTGAGCTTCGGTATTCGCCACACCGAAGCCCACGAAACCCTGTCGATCGAGCTGGTCTGCACCAACCAGAACCTGCCGCGCAAACTCAAGCTCGGGCAGATCTGCATGGCCTGCGAAGAGACCCCGGAGTTCCTGAGTTTCCGCAACATCACCCCGGCCACTTCCAGTTTTGCGCCGCCGCTGAACCGTGACTTCCTGTGGAAGCTGATCAGCAACATGTCGCTTAACTATCTGTCGCTGGCCGACGTCAATGCACTGAAGGTGATTCTGGAAACCTACGACCTGCCGCGCTACTACGACCAGCACGCGGAGAAGGTCAGCAAACGCCTGCTCGGCGGACTGAAACTGATCAAGCATCACCACGTGGACCGGTTGCACCGTGGTCTGCCGGTGCGCGGTTTGCGCACCGAACTGACCATCGACCCGGAAGGGTATATCGGTGAGGGCGATCTGTTCGTCTTCGCCTCGGTTCTCAACGAGTTTTTCGCGCTTTACGCCAGTCTCAATTCATTCCACGAGCTGCGGGTAAAAAGCACACAGGGAGAGGTGTACCAATGGACACCACGTATGGGCCTGCAGCCCCTGCTTTAAGTGGGCTGACGAAGGTAATACGCGAGTACTCGCTGTTTCAGGCCGTGCTGCTGGTGATCGACCGGCTGCGCGATGCGCACCCGTACCTGAGCGAAGACGACCTGTACGACCAGCTGGAATTCCAGGCCAACCCGAGCCTCGGATTTCCGCGCAGCGATGTCGATCGTGTCGAGTTTTTCGAAGAGCACGGGCAGATGCGCGCGCGCCTGCGGTTCAACCTGATCGGCCTGGTCGGTTCCGGCTCGCCGCTGCCGGCGTTCTATGGCGAGCAAGCCCTGGGCGACAGCGAAGACGGCAACCCGACGCGTAACTTCCTCGACCTGTTCCACCATCGCCTGCAACGGCTGATGCTGCCGATCTGGCGCAAGTATCGCTATCGCGCGAGCTTCCAGAGCGGCGCGGTCGACCCGTTCTCGTCGCAGCTGTTTGCCCTGATCGGCCTCGGCGGCGACGAGATCCGCAAGGCCAAGGAACTGAACTGGAAACGCCTGCTGCCGTACCTCGGCCTGCTCAGCTTGCGGGCGCACTCGGCGGCGCTGATTGAAGCGGTGCTGCGTTACTACTTCAAACACGAAGACCTGGTCATCGAGCAGTGCATCGAGCGCCGCGTGGAAATCCTCGAAGAACAGCGCAACCGCCTCGGCTTCGCCAACAGCGTGCTGGGCGAAGACCTGGTGCTGGGCGAACACGTGCGCGACCGCAGCGGCAAGTTCCGCATTCACATCACCGAACTCGACTGGGAGCGATTCCACGAATTCCTGCCCATCGGTTTCGGTTACCAGCCGCTCTGCGCGCTGGTGCGGTTCACCTTGCGTGACCCGCTCGATTACGACATTCGCCTGGTGCTGCGCCCGGAAGAAATCCGCGAACTGCGCATTGGCGAGAAGAACGACTGTCGCCTGGGGTGGACCAGTTGGCTGGGCTGCGAAAAAGCAGACGGCGTGGTGACCCTGGGCAGCAAAATTCATTAAGGACGTGAGCCATGATCAACGTAGACCTGCAACAACTCATCCAGGCGCTGGACGCCGAAACCCGTCGCGATCTGGAGCGTTCGGCCGAGCGCTGCGTGGCCCGTGGCGGCAGCAAGATTCTGGTCGAAGACTTGCTGCTCGGCCTGCTGGAGCGCCCGAACGGTCTGCTCTCCCGCGCGCTGCAGGATGCCGACGTTGATGCCGGCGAACTGAGCGCCGCCCTGCAATCGCGGGTCGAGCACAGCGCTTCGCGCAACCCGGTGTTCGCTCCGGAACTGGTGCAGTGGCTGCAAGACGCACTGCTGGTGGCCAACCTTGAACTGGGCCAGACCTCGGTCGAAGACGCGGCGCTGATCCTCGCGCTGCTGCGCAACCCGATGCGCTACGCCGGCAGCCGCTACCAGCCGTTGCTCGCCAAACTGAACATCGATCGCCTGAAGGAATTTGCCCTGTCGCAACAGCCTCAGGCAGCGGCCAACGGCAAACCGGCCGCCCAGGGCGAATCGCTGCTGGAGCGCTTCACTCACAACCTGACCCAACAGGCTCGTGACGGCAAACTCGACCCGGTCCTGTGCCGCGATGGCGCGATCCGCCAGATGGTCGACATCCTCGCCCGTCGCCGCAAGAACAACCCGATCGTGGTCGGTGAAGCCGGTGTCGGTAAAACCGCCATCGTCGAAGGCCTGGCCTCGCGCATCGCTGCCGGTGAAGTGCCGCAGGTACTCAAGGGCGTCGAGCTGCTGTCGCTGGACATGGGCCTGTTGCAGGCCGGCGCCAGCGTCAAAGGTGAATTCGAGCGTCGTCTGAAAGGCGTGATCGACGAGGTCAAAGCCTCGCCGAAGCCGATCATTCTGTTCATCGACGAAGCCCACACCCTGATCGGCGCGGGTGGCAATGCCGGCGGTTCCGACGCGGCCAACCTGCTGAAGCCGGCGCTGGCTCGCGGTGAGCTGCGCACCATCGCTGCGACCACCTGGGCCGAGTACAAGAAATACTTCGAGAAAGACCCGGCGCTGGCCCGTCGTTTCCAGCCGGTTCAACTGCACGAACCGACCGTGAGCGAAGCGGTGACCATCCTGCGTGGCCTGGCTCAAGTCTACGAGAAGAGCCACGGCATCTACCTGCGCGACGACGCGGTGGTTTCGGCAGCGGAACTGTCCGCCCGTTACCTTGCCGGTCGGCAACTGCCGGACAAGGCCGTCGATGTGCTCGACACCGCGTGCGCCCGCGTTCGTATCAGCCTCGCCGCTGCCCCGGAAAGCCTGGAACGCCTGCGTGGCGAACTGGCCGAAGGTGGCCGTCAGCGTCAGGCCCTGCGCCGCGATGCCGAAGCCGGTCTGCTGATCGACCACGAAGCGCTGGATGCACTGGAAGCGCGTCTGGACGAAGCCGAAGCCGAAATGGTCGCACTGGAAACCCTGTGGACCGAGCAGAAACAACTGGCCGAGCGCCTGCTGGAACTGCGTCAGCAACTGGCCAAGGCCCGTGAAGCCGCTGCGGTCGAGCCGGTGGTCACCGTTGAAGAAGACGCCGAAGGCACCGTGATCGAAACCCACGCCGCCGACGTCGACGAAGCCCTCAGCGTCGAAGCGCTGGAAGCGCAACTGAACGAAACCCACAGCGCCCTGACCGCTGCTCAGGTCAAAGAGCGTCTGGTCAGCTTCGAAGTCTGCCCGCGTCTGGTGGCTGAAGTGATCAGCGCCTGGACCGGCGTGCCGCTGGCGCAACTGGCCCGCGAACACAACGCCAAGGTCGCGAGCTTCGCCACCGACCTGCGCACCCGCATCCGTGGTCAGGAACAAGCCGTGCACGCACTGGATCGCTCGATGCGCGCCACCGCTGCCGGCCTGAACAAGCCTGACGCACCGGTCGGCGTGTTCCTGTTGGTGGGCCCGAGCGGCGTCGGCAAGACCGAAACCGCATTGGCACTCGCCGACCTGCTGTACGGCGGCGACCGTTTCATCACCACCATCAACATGTCCGAGTTCCAGGAGAAGCACACCGTTTCTCGCCTGATCGGTGCACCGCCAGGCTACGTCGGTTACGGCGAGGGCGGCATGCTCACCGAAGCCGTGCGCCAGAAACCGTACTCGGTGGTGCTGCTCGATGAAGTCGAGAAGGCCGACCCGGACGTGCTCAACCTGTTCTACCAAATCTTCGACAAAGGCGTGGCCAACGACGGCGAAGGTCGCGAGATCGACTTCCGCAACACGTTGATCCTGATGACCTCGAACCTGGGCAGCGACAAGATCAGCGACCTCTGCGAAGACGGCGCGCGCCCAACCGCCGAAGTGCTGGAAGAAACCATTCGCCCGGTGCTCAGCAAACACTTCAAACCGGCGCTGCTGGCGCGGATGAAAGTGGTGCCGTACTACCCGGTCGGCGGCCCGGTGCTGCGCGAGCTGATCGAGATCAAACTCGGTCGTCTGGGCGAGCGTCTGAACCGTCGCCAGCTGGACTTCAGCTGGTGCCAGAACCTTGTCGATCACCTGTCCGAGCGCTGCACCCAGAGCGAAAGCGGTGCACGTCTGATCGACCACTTGCTCGATCAGCACGTGCTGCCGCTGGTGGCCGACCGTCTGCTCGACGCCATGGCCACCGGTGAAAGCCTCAAGCGCGTGCACGCGACGCTCGACGGTGAAGCCAGCGTGACCTGCGAGTTCGCCTGAGGTGAGTGTGATGTTCACTCAAGTGCCGCAGCCACTGCTCTATGCCGAAGCCTTGCTGGCGCAGTTCGCCAGCCTGTCGCGCGCGGCGGACGGTGCTGCGCTGCTGGGTGACTTCGTGCGCGGTCTGGCCGGGCTGAGCAGTTGCGAACTGACCCAGCTGTACTTGCTGGACGCCACGCACACGTCGCTGGGGATGAACGCCGAATGCCTCGACGGCGTGTTGCAGCCGCGCAGCGCGGCGAGCCTGCCGGCGGACTACAACGGCGAGCAACTGTTGCAGTTCGCTCTGTGCCAGAACCGCGTGGTGTGCTTCGACGACCTGGGCGGCAGCCTGCACGAAACCAGTTTTCTGCCGGTGTCGTCCACGCCGTGGCAGTCGCTGTTGTGCGTGCCGCTGGTCAATCAGCAGAAGGCCGTCGAAGGCCTGTTGCTGTGCGCCAGCCGTCGTCATATCGACCTGCAAGGCTTTGCCGATTCCCTCGGTCAGTTGGGCTCGTTCGTACTTGGTCAGCTGCATCTGTTGCAACGCCTGCGCCAGCCAGTGGATGCGGCCGCGCCGGTCGTGCGCAGCCTGCCGAGTGCCAGCGGCTACGGCCTGATCGGCAAGAGCGCGGCGATGCGTCAGACCTATTCGCTGATCAGCAAAGTCCTGCACAGCCCGTACACCGTGCTGTTGCGTGGCGAGACCGGCACCGGCAAGGAAGTGGTGGCGCGGGCGATCCACGATTGCGGCCCGCGCCGGTCCCAGGCGTTCATCGTGCAGAACTGCGCGGCGTTCCCGGAAAACCTGCTGGAGAGCGAGCTGTTCGGCTACCGCAAAGGCGCGTTCACCGGCGCCGATCGCGACCGCGCCGGGCTGTTCGACGCGGCCAACGGCGGCACCCTGTTGCTCGATGAAATCGGCGACATGCCTCTTTCGCTGCAAGCCAAGTTGCTGCGCGTGTTGCAGGAAGGCGAGATCCGTCCGCTGGGTTCCAACGACACCCACAAGATCGACGTGCGCATCATCGCCGCGACGCACCGAGATCTGTCGGTGCTGGTCAGCGAAGGCAAATTCCGCGAAGACCTTTATTACCGCCTCGCGCAATTTCCGATCGAATTGCCGGCCCTGCGTCAGCGCGAAGGCGACATCCTCGACCTGGCCAAGCACTTCGCCGACAAGGCCTGCACCTTTCTGCAACGCGATCCGGTGCGCTGGTCGGAAGCGGCGCTGGAACACCTGTCCGGTTACACCTTCCCCGGCAACGTGCGTGAACTCAAAGGCCTGGTCGAACGCGCAGTGTTGTTGTGCGAGGGCGGCGAGTTGCTGGCCGAGCATTTTGCGCTGCGCCTGGAGTCGGCGCCGGCGCCGGAAGACCACTGCGGCCTCAATCTGCGCGAACGACTGGAAGCGGTCGAACGCAATCTGTTGCTCGATTGCCTGCGCAAGAACGACGGCAACCAGACGCTCGCCGCCCGCGAACTGGGCTTGCCGCGCCGCACGCTGCTGTACCGGCTCGGCCGCTTGAACATCAATCTGGGTGATTTCGATGGGTAGGCGAAAGTCCGTCGGATTCACCTCGAAAACCTATTTCAGCGCCGCCCGCGAGGGTCGGCGCTTTGTGCTTTGTCTACACCTGGAGACCCTCTGATGTCTGTTCGTCACTGGCACGCTGTCCTGCTGACCCTCGTCGTTCTATGCGGCCTCGGCGGCTGCAGCGGCAATTACAAATTCAACGATAACGATTACCGCCCGTTGGGTGATCCGCAGGCGGTCAATCGCGGCAAGTGACCGCAAGGAGCATCAAACATGGAATTGGTTTTCGAAATGCTGAACACCAAGCAGTTCGTGCCCACCGAGCTGTGCCAGCGGACCTTCAAACAGGCCGGTGGCGTGATCGGGCGGGGCGAGGACTGCGACTGGATCATCCCTGACCGCAAGCGTCACTTGTCCAATCACCACGCGATCGTCAGCTATCGCGAGGGCACGTTTTTCCTGACCGACACCAGCAGCAACGGTGTTCAGGACGGCGACAGCGGCGCACGCCTGCACAAGGGCGAACCGGTGCGCATCGAGCACGGCAGCACCTACGTGCTGGGCGACTTCGAGATTCGCGCGCGCCTGGTGCGCGACCCGGCGACGTTTGACGGTGAAGTCGGCCAGCCACGCGCCGCCGGCAGCATCATTCCGGACGACGCGTTCCTCGACCTCGACCCGCTGAAGTCGCTGGAGCAGCAAGAGCGCGTGTACTCGGAATTCGAGGAGATGCTCGCCCCGGTTACCGACCCTGAAGACTCCCGTCAGCGCGCCGACTACGCGCGCATCGACATGGAAAGCCTGATGGTGCCGGAGCTGATCGTCGAGCCCACGCCTGAGCCGGCACCGGCACCGAAAGCGGTCGAGCGCCAGAGCGAAACCTTCTGGGATAAATTCGGCGCGGCCCTCGGCGTGAACGTGAAGAACCTCAGCCACGACGAGCGTGAAGCCCTCGCGCTGAACGCTGCACGTCTGCTGCGCCAGAGTATCGGCGGTCTGCAACAGAGCCTGCGCACCCGTTCGGAGCTGAAGAACGAGCTGCGTCTGGCCCAGACCACCGTGCAAGGCACCAACAAGAATCCGCTGAAGTTCGCCGTCGACCCGAGCGAAGCGCTGGACATCCTGTTGCAGCCGAACAAGCCGGGCCACTTGCCGGCCGAGCAGGCGATCTCCCGTGCGTTCCGCGACTTGCAGGCGCATCAGGTGGCGCTGCTGACCGCCAGCCGCGCGGCGGTGCGCGGCACTCTGGAGCACTTCTCGCCGGAGCAGCTGACCCTGCGTTTCGAGCGCGACAACAAGCCGTTGCTCGCCACTGCTGGCGGGCGCTGGAGAGCGTTCAACCGTTACCACCATGCGCTGCGTCAGGACGACGACTGGAGCGAGCGCCTGCTGGCCCGCGACTTCGCCCAGGCCTACGAAGAACAGATCCGCCTGATCTCCACCCTCCACACCGACCACCAAGGATGATGCGCATGTCTCGCCGCTCGACCGCTTTTTTCAAGACGCTGACCGCGCTCACCCTGATGGTGCTGCTCGCTGGTTGCTCGTCGCTGTCGCCGTATTCGAAAGTGACCAAGATCAACCTGAAGCTGACCGGCAGCGATCAGTTGAACCCGGACCTCAACGGTCGTCCGTCGCCGATCGTGGTGCGCCTGTTCGAACTCAAACACCCGGTGACCTTCGAGAATGCTGATTTCTTCAGTCTCTACGAACGCGCCAAGGAATCCCTCAACCCGGATCTGGTGGCCAGCGAAGAACTAGAACTGCGCCCGGGTGAAACCGTGGAGCTGAAACTCAGCGTGGAGGAGGGCAGCCGCTTCATCGGCATCCTCGCCGCGTACCGCGACCTGCCGGAAACCAAGTGGCGCCACACATTCCCGATCACGCCGCTGGAAGTCACCGAAGCTGATCTGACCCTGGATCAGGCCGGTATCCGCAAGACCAACGAAGTGCTCGCCAAGGCGGATGACTGATCATGAATACCCATAAAGTCATCTGGCAGGAAGGCATGCTGCTGCGTCCGCAGCACTTCCAGCACAACGACCGCTACTACGATCACCAGATGAAGACCCGCACCCAGTTGCTGGGCGGTTACACCTGGGGTTTCCTGAACCTTGAGATCGACTTGCAGTTCCTCAACATGGGCAAACTGGTGATCAGTGAAGCCTCGGGGATCCTGCCGGACGGCAGCCTGTTCGAACTCGGCGGCAACACCGAACCGCTGGCGCTGGACGTGCCGCCGAACACCGGCAACATGCCGATCTACCTGGCGCTGCCGCTGGTCACCGGTAACCACATCGAGGCCCGTCGCCCGGAGCAGTCCGACGTGCTGGCGCGCTACACCGCCTATGAAACTGAAGTGGCCGACTCCAACGCCGGTGACGATTCGGCCAGCCAGGTCAGCTGCGGTCGGCCGGACTTCAAGCTGTTGCTCGGCGAGCAGCAGAGTGACCAGGCTTACGTGAAGCTGAAGATCTGCGACGTGCTCGACACCACGCCGGACGGCGTGATCAGCCTCGATCCGGACTTCGTGCCGACCTACATTCAGGCCCACGCCTCCAGCTATCTGCTGTCATGCCTGAAAGAAGTGATCAGCATGCTCGGTCACCGGGGCGACACCATTGCCGAGCGCATTCGTTCGAACGGCAAGGTCGGCGGCGCGGAAATCGGCGACTTCATGATGTTGCAACTGATCAACCGCACCGAACTGCTGCTGCGCCACTACCTGGGCCTGGAGCAGGTTCACCCGGAAGAGTTGTACCGCACGCTGTTGACCATGCTCGGCGATCTGGCGACGTTCTCCAGCGACAGCAAACGCCCGCGTCTGGACAGCCGCTACTCCCACGCCGACCAGGGTGCGAGCTTCCGCAAACTGATGGAGTCGATCCGTCAGGTGCTGTCGATGGTGCTGGAACAGCACGCCATCGAACTGATCCTGCAAGCGCGTCAGTACGGGATCATCGTGTCACCGCTGCACGACCACAAACTGCTGGGCTCGGCGTCGTTCGTGCTGGCAGCCAGTGCCAACTGCGACTCCGAAGAACTGCGCAACCGCTTGCCTGCGCACCTCAAGGTCGGCCCGGTGGAGCGCATCCGCCAGCTGGTCAACCTGCACCTGCCGGGGATCAAGGTCAAACCGTTGCCGGTGGCCCCGCGGCAGATCGCGTTCCACTCCAACAAAACCTATTTCATCCTCGAACTCAGTTCCGAAGACCTGGCACAACTCGAGCGCTCCGGCGGCTTCGCGTTCCACGTGTCCGGCGAATTCGCCGAGCTTGAACTGAAATTCTGGGCCATCAGGAACTGACCGACATGATCAAGGACATGGAACACAACCAGGACGACAAAACCGTCCTGCTCGACCGTCAGGGCCATGGCCCGGCGGCGAGTCCGCTGACCGACTTCGCAGCGCCGCCGCGCTTCGAACAACTGGAAGAACGGATGATCTACGCCGCGCGCCTGCGCCCGGCGGAAGCCTTCAACATCAGCCTCAATTCGCTGGTGGCGGCGTCGTCCGAACTGTTGTCGGAAGTGGTGCGCCTCAAGCACAGCGAAACCCGCGAAGACCTCTACGCGCTCAACGAGCGCCTGACCGCCGGGCTCAAGCTGTTTGAAGTACGCGCCCTGCACAACGGCGCCGAAAGCAGCCAGGTGATGGCCGCCCGTTACGTGCTCTGCACCGTGGTCGACGAAGCCGTCGTGACCACGCCGTGGGGCAACGAAAGCGAGTGGTCGCAGATGAGCCTGCTCAGCAGCTTCCACAACGAAACCTTCGGTGGCGAGAAGTTCTTCCAGCTGCTCGATCGGCTGTCGAAAAACCCGGTCAAGCACCTGCCGATGCTGGAGCTGATGTACCTGTGCCTGTCCCTCGGTTTCGAGGGCAAGTACCGCGTGCAGGCGCGCGGCATGCTGGAACTTGAAGGCATCCGCGACGCCCTGTACCGGCAGATCCGTCAGTTGCGTGGCGACGTGCCGCGCGAATTGTCGCCGCAGTGGGAAGGCCTCAACGATCAGCGCCGCAACCTGGTGCGCATCGTGCCGGCGTGGATGGTGGTGCTGTTCACCTTCGTCTGCCTGGTGATGATGTATTCGGGCTTCGCCTGGGTCTTGGGCGAGCAGCGCGACACCGTTCTGCAACCTTATCAGCCGCTTGATCCGGCCGCGGTCCAGCCGCAGTCGCAGCCGTAAACAGGGACGTGTGATGAAAAAGTTTTTCAAGAAAGTCGGCGCCTTCCTGCGCCAGACCTGGGTCTGGACCCTGCTGCTGGTGCTGTTCGTGGCGCTGCTGGTGTGGTTCGTCGGCCCGCTGTTGGCGGTGGATGACTACAAGTTCTGGGAAAGCGCGACTTCGCGCCTGCTGACCATCAGCGTGCTGTTCCTGATCTGGGGCCTGACCATGGTCTTCGTCAGCTGGCGCGCCGGTATCCGCAAGAAAGCCGTCGAAGAAACCGAAGACGGCCAGGATCGTATCCGCCGCGAAGAGTTGATCGACGAAGAGCAGAAAGAGTTGAAGGAGCGTTTCAAGGACGCCCTGAAAACCCTCAAGACCTCGAGCCTGTATCGCGGCCGCAGCGAGCGCTGGCGCAGTGACTTGCCGTGGTATTTGCTGATCGGCCCGCAGGCCAGCGGCAAGACCAGCCTGCTGGACTTCTCCGGACTGGAATTCCCGATCAACAAGATCGACCGCAAGCTGACCCGCGACACCCACGGCACCCGTCATTGCGACTGGTACTTCGCCGATCACGGTGTACTGATCGACACCGCCGGCCGTTACCTGACCCAACCGGATTCGGAAGTCGACGGCAGCGCCTGGACCACCTTGCTGGAACTGCTGCGCAAGCGTCGTCGCGGTCGTCCGTTGAACGGCGTGCTGGTGACCATTCCGGTGGAAACCCTCACCAGTGGCAGCGAGCAGGACATCGACACCCTGGCCCGCCAAGTGCGCGCGCGTCTGCAAGACGTCTATCAGAAGCTGCACGTCGACGTGCCGGTGTATCTGGTGCTGAGCAAGGCTGACAAGCTGCTGGGCTTCGACGAGTTCTTCGACCAACTGACCCGCGAAGAAAGCGATCAGGTGCTGGGCACCAGTTTCCGCAAGGATCAGCTCGGCACCGACGTGGCTGTGCTGCGCGGCGAATTCGAAGAGCTGCTGCGTCGCCTCAACAGCCAGGTGATCATGCGCATGCACTCCGAGCGCGACACCCAGCGCCGTGGCCGCATCCTCGACTTCCCGCACCAGATGGGCCAGATCGGCGAGCGCCTGTGCCTGTTCGTCGACATGGCGTTCACCGGCAACCGCTACCAGCGTGCGACGCTATTGCGTGGTTTCTACCTGACCAGCGCACCGCACCTGACCCACGAAATGGATTCGACCACCGCCGGTATCGGCGCGAGTCTGGGCATGAGCGCCGGCGTGTTGCCGACACTGCGCAGCGGTCGTTCGCGTTTCATCCACCATTTGCTCAGCCGGGTGATTTTCCCCGAGTCCGACCTCGCCGGTCTGGACAAGCGTGAGCGCAGCCGCATCCATTGGGGCCAGCGTGCGTTGTACGTCGGTGCACTGGGCGCGCTGGTGCTGTTCGGCATGCTCTGGGCCGGTGGTTTCTCGGCCAACTGGGAGCGTCTGGAAAACCTGCGCAACCTGGCGCAGAACTGGACCCAGCAGCGCACGGCACTGTCGCCGCGTGATGACGCCATGGGCACGCTGAAAACCCTCGACACCAGCTACGCCGCGACTCAGGTGTTCCCGAAGAAGGGGGACGCTGCGTACCACGAGCGGATGGGGCTGTATCAGGGCCAGGACGTCAATCCGGTGGTCAAGGAGGCTTACGAGCGCGAGCTTGAAAAGCAACTGCTGCCACGCGTTGCAACCATGCTTGAAGGCCAGATCCGCGCCAACATGAAGGACCGCGAAAAGCTGATCAACAGCCTGCGCGCGTACCTGATGCTGAACATGAAGGATCGTCGTGACGCGGCGTGGCTCAAGGATTGGGTCGCTACCGACTGGTCCCAGCGCTACAACGGCAACACCGCGGTGCAGAACGGTTTGAATGCGCATCTGGAGCGTCTGCTGAAGCTGCCGTTTATCTATCCGCTCAACGAGCAACTGGTGACTCAGGCGCGTCAGGTTCTGCGCAGTGAATCGCTGGCAAACGTGGTTTATCGCATGCTCCGCGAGCAGGCGCGCAACCTGCCGGACTATCGCTTCAGCCAACACCTCGGGCCGCAGGGCTCGCTGTTCATCGGCACCGAATACGTGATCCCGGGCTTCTACACCCAGACCGGTTATCAGCAGTATTTCTCGGTACAAGGTGCGTCGCTGGTGACCGACATCCTGCGTGACAACTGGGTGCTGGGCGAAGGCGCCGGCATCAGCGACATGGATCTGCGTCGCCTGATGGTCGAGCTGGAGCAACTGTACTTCCGCGACTACGCCAACTACTGGAGCGAGGCCGTTGGCCAGGTGGCACTGCCGCCGATCAGCGATGCCGGTGAAGGCGCCGAGCAACTGGCGGGCCTGACCTCGGCCAACTCGCCGGTGCTGGCGTTGCTGACCGAAGTGCGTGAAAACACTCGCTTCCCGGCGGCTCCCGAGCCGGTGGATGAAGCCGGTGATGCCGCCGATGCATTGGCGGGTCAGAAGGGCAAACTGGGCAAGGTCGGCAAACTCGCTTCCGCTGTCGCGGACAAGGCTTCGGCCATGAACGTGGCGAAGAACCTGCCGGACACCGCCAAGAAGTCCCTGCAACGTCGCTTCGAACCGCTGCACAAGTTGCTCGACGACAACAACGGCCCGGCCGCTGACCTGACCCCGGCATTCACAGCGCTCAACGACCTGCAACTGCAACTGGCGGGCCTGGCCCGTTCCAGCACGCCGGAGCAGGCCGCGTTCGAACTGGCCAAGACCCGCATGAGCGGCCAGCGTGATGCGATGACCAACCTGCGCAATGCGTCCGGTCGCCTGCCGCGTCCGCTGAGCGTGTGGTTCAACGTGCTGGCCGAAGACTCGTGGCGCCTGGTGCTCAACGATGCCTACCAATACCTGAACGGCCGTTATCAGAACGAGCTGTACAGCGTGTATGGCAAAACCATCAGCAAGCGTTACCCGTTCAGCGCGTCGAGCACCAGCGACGTGGCGATCAGCGATTTCCGCGAGTTCTTCCGGGCTCAAGGCACCATCGACCGCTTCTTCGACAGCTACATGCGTCCGTTCGTCAGCGGTGATCCGGGCAACTACCGGATGCGCAGCATCGACGGTCGCAGCCTGCCGGTGTCGAAGGTGTTCCTCGACCAGATGGCGGCTGCACTGAACATTCGCCAGAGCTTCTTCTCGATCAACCCGGCCGAGCCGACCGTGCAGTTCAAGCTGGAGCCGTACACCCTCGATCCGGCGGTCAGCCGTTCCGAGTTCAAGTTCGGCGACAAGACCATGGAATACCGCCACGGTCCGATCCTGCCCATGAACTTCAAGTGGCCGACCGATGCTGAAGACGGTCGCACCAGCCTGGTCATGGACAAGATGGCCGGGCGCCCGATCGGCATCGAGAAGAACTCCGGCCCGTGGTCGCTGTTCCGTCTGTTCGACCTGATGCAGACCGAGTACCTGACCGGTCGCGACGTGCTGGTGCTGAAAGCCGACGTAGGTGGACTGCGCGCCAACTACCTGCTGACCAGCCAGCGCACGCCGAACCCGTTCGACATGGGCGTGATGCGTACCTTCCGTATGCCGGTGCAGCTCTGATGCTGGTGGCCAGTCCTTGGCGCAGCGCGGCGCGAACCGACCCGGGCAAGGTGCGGTCGCGCAACGAAGATGCCTTCCTCGACACCCCGCAGCATGGGCTGTGGGTGGTCGCGGACGGCATGGGCGGTCATCAGGGTGGCGATATCGCCAGCCAGTTGATCGTCGCCAGCCTGGCTGAACTGCCGCAACACGAGGACTTCGACGAACGCCTCAAAGCCATCCGGCAGTGCCTGCACTGGCTGAACCGGCGCCTGGGGCAGGAGTTGACCGTCACCGCCGGGCGTCACGACAGCATCATGGGCAGCACCGTCGTGGCGTTGCTGGTGGACGGCAATCGCGCGGCCTGCATCTGGGCCGGCGACAGCCGTTGCTACCTGTGGCGCGGGCAGCGGTTGTATCAGCTGTCGAAGGATCACTCGCTGCAGCAACAACTGATCGACGAGCAGCAGATGAGCGTCGAACAGGCAGCGGCGCACCCGGCAGCCCAGGCCTTGACCCGGGCGGTCGGCGCGGCGGAACAACTGACGCTGGATGTGC
This sequence comes from Pseudomonas sp. GM25, assembly GCF_000282255.1. NCBI lineage: Bacteria > Pseudomonadati > Pseudomonadota > Gammaproteobacteria > Pseudomonadales > Pseudomonadaceae > Pseudomonas > Pseudomonas sp. GM25. The sequence goes on from NZ_AKJQ01000035.1 coordinate 281,318, forward strand.
TGGAACTCGAAGTTTATCCGGGCGATGTGTTCCTGCTGTGCAGCGATGGTTTGTATCAAGGCCTGAGCAGCGACGCCCTCGGCAACGCCCTCAGCCTGGCGGCGCCACACGTGGCGCTGGAACGTCTGTTCGACGGCGCCCTGCGTGGCGCCGCCCGGGACAATCTGACTGCCGTGGTGATCCGCCAATGACTGAACTCGAATCCTCAGTCGACGACTTGCTGATGAGCGAAGAGCAGGCCAACAACCTGACCTATTTCGCTTTTGCAAAGCAGCACAACGCCGAACCCGCGCTGGCGCCGACCAAGGCCAGCGTCGGCGAACTGCCGGATGTTCTGGCAGGCCGTTACCACCTCGAGCGCCTGCTCGGGGCCGGTGGCATGGGTGCGGTTTACCGGGCCCGGGATCTGCTGCACGAACAGTTCGGCGATCCCGATCCTTACATTGCGCTGAAAATCCTCAGCGAGGAATTTGCCGAGTCGCCGGACGCCAGTGCCTTGCTCTACAGCGAGTTCGCCCTGACCCGACGCCTGCGCCACGACAACGTGCTGCGACCGCACACGTTCGAAGTGGACACCGATTGCCAGCGGGCCTTCATCACCATGGAACTCATGCGTGGCCTGACCCTGGACAAACTGCTCTGCGAGCGGCCGCTGGGCCTGCCGTGGAAAGAACTGCGCGACATCGCGCTGCCGCTGCTCGACGCGCTGGCCTACGCCCACCGTCGCGGCGTGCTGCACGGTGACATGAAGCCGAGCAACGTCATGCTCTGCGAAGACGGCGTGCGCCTGTTTGACTTCGGTCTCGGGCAAGCCGAGGAGGGCATCCTGCCCGGCCTGCCACACCTGAGCCGCGAGCGCTTCAACGCCTGGACCCCGGGCTACGCCGCCCCCGAACTGCTTGAGGGCCAACCGCTGTCGGCCAGCGCGGACGTGTACGGCGTGGCTTGCGTGATCTATGAACTGGCGGGCGGCAAACACCCGTTCCGCCGCTTGCCCTCGACCCAGGCCCGAGACGAACACCTGGATCGCGAACTGCAAGCCCCGGCACATCTGCCGACACACTGCTGGCCCGCGCTGCGCACCGCGCTGGCCTTTGACGCGGCAGAGCGCAACATTTCTGCCGACCAATTGCGTGACGCCTTGGGCGCCACTTCGTCCTGGCTGCAGCGTTTGCGACTGCGGGCGTAACGGATGACATTCGAACAGGGAGCACTTTATGTTCAACCCAGCTAACGAAACGCACTTCAGCCTGACCGTTGAAGATTACGTAGGCGACCTGCAAGTGCTGTCGTTCACCGGCACTGAAGGCATCAGCCAGCCGTTTCGTTTCGACCTGGAACTGGTCAGCGAAAACCCGGATCTGGACCTGGAAAAACTCCTGCACAAACAGGCGTTCCTCGCCCTCGATCCGCAGGGCTCGGGCATCCACGGCCAGATCTACCGCGTCGCCCAGGGTGATGCCGGCAAGCGCCTGACCCGCTACAAAGTCTCGCTGGTGCCGCAGTTGCAATACCTGCATCACCGCACCAACCAGCGCATCTACCAGCAGATGTCGGCGCCGAAAATCATCGCGCTGATCCTCGACGAGCACGGCATCAAGGGCAATGCCTACAGCTTCCAGCTCAGCCAGCCGTGCCCGGACCGCGACTACTGCGTGCAGTACGACGAAACCGATCTGCACTTCGTCCAGCGTCTGTGCGAAGAAGAAGGCATTCACTACCACTTCCAGCACAGCAAGAAGGGCCATTTGCTGGTGTTCGGCGATGACCAGACCGTGTTCCCGAACCTCGGCCAGCCGACAGCCTATGTGCAGGGCAGCGGCATGGTCGCCGAAGAGCCGGTGATCAAAGGCTTCAAGCTGCGCCTGGAAACCCGCACCAGCCGCACCACCCGACGCGACTACGACTTCGAAAAACCGCGCCTGCAAATGGAAGCGGCCTACAAACCGGACGGCGAGAGCACTGAACCGGATCTCGAAGACTACGACTATCCCGGCCGCTTCATCGATCGCGCGCGCGGCAAGTTCCTCAGCCAGCGCGCCCTCGAACGCCACCGCGCCGACTACCGCCAGGCCGAAGGTCGCGGCGACCAGACCAAACTGGTCAGCGGCCACTTCATGGAAATGTCCGACCACCCGCGCAGCGAGTGGAACGACCTGTGGCTGCTCACGGAAATCTTCCACGAAGGCAAACAGCCGCAAGTCCTCGAAGAGTCGGTGACCAGCGATACCACCGACAACAAGGACGACTTCCACCAGGGCTACCGCAACACCTTCCTCGCCACCCCGTGGGACGTGTTCTACCGCCCGGCCCTCGAACACCCGAAACCCCGCGTGCTCGGCAGCCAGACCGCCATGGTCACCGGCCCCAAAGGCGAAGAAATCCACTGCGACCAATACGGCCGCATCAAGGTGCAATTCCACTGGGACCGCGAAGGCCAGGCCGACGACAAAACCAGCTGCTGGCTACGCGTCTCCAGCTCCTGGGCCGGCGACCGCTACGGCGCCATCTCCATCCCGCGCATCGGCATGGAAGTCCTCGTCACCTTCCTCGAAGGCGACCCCGACCAGCCACTGGTCACCGGCTGCCTGTACCACAAGGAAAACCCGGTGCCGTACGCCCTCCCGGCGAACAAGACCCGCAGCGTCTTCAAAACCCTCAGCTCCCCGGGCGGCGGTGGCTACAACGAACTGCGCATCGAAGACAAAAAAGGCGCCGAACAAATCTTCATCCACGCCCAGCGCGACTGGGATGAAAACGTTGAGCACGACCAGAAAATCCGCGTCGGCAATGAACGCCATGACACCGTGGTGAAGAACACCTACACCGAGCTGAAGGCCGAAGAACACCGCACCACCATCAGCGACCGCAAGATCGAAGCACGGATGGACGACCACCTGACCATTGGTGAGAACCAGCATGTGAAGCTCGGGACTGCGCAACTGACCAGTGCCGGGAAAGAGATTCACATCAAGGCTGGGGACAAGATTGTCATTGAGGCGGGGACTGAGCTGACGATTCTCGGCGGCGGCAGTTTCATCAAGCTCGATGGCGGTGGTGTGACGGTGGTTGGGCCGGTGGTGAAGATTAATGCTGGCGGGTCGGCGGGGAGTGGCACCGGGATCGGGATCAAACCGCCGGTGCTGCCGGGGGCGGCGGATAAGGATAAGGCGGGGAGTTTGATGGATCAGGCGTTGTTGAATGCGCCTGAAGAACAGGTCAAACGCAAGCCGAAACGAATGCTCAATTTTTCCGGGTAAGACATCGACGGCAATCCAAGCCACCAGGGATCAGAATTCAGGTAATTGGTAATGACAGAGACAACGAACAAAATTCAAAAATGGTCGTATCCCCTGAAAGTGGGGACAGCCGAAGCGACCGATCCACAGCAGTTCTACAAAGCGTTAGCTAAAGCGAAGGATGGTTACTACCCATTGGGGGCCAATGGTCTTTGGCATGGTGGCGTTCATTTCGATGAAGCCTCGGGCTTGGTGCAGGATTTGGCGGAAGTTAAATGCATCGCTGACGGTGAAGTAGTTGCTTACCGTATTGATAGTACGTACCCGAAATCCGCCTACAGTACGGCTGAGGCTGAGTTTTCGACTGGTTTTGTATTGGTTAAACACCGTTTGGAAGTGCCCGTGCAGCCAGCATCTCCAACTGCTGCTGGACAGCCCGCTCCGCCACCAGCATCTGGTCCAAGCCTGACCTTTTTTAGTCTTTACATGCATTTGTTGCAGTGGAAAAACTACGAAGAAACTTCAGCCTTGCCAAGGCCAGCCTTTTGGGGGGGAGGAGCGTTGCAGGTCAAAGCAACCGCCGACGACGAAATCCTCGGTTTGCGTGTTCGCCAGGAACCGCGTGGTAAGCCAGGGTATGCAACCGTGTTAACGGTTTTGAACCGGGGTACGGTGGTCGAGACGGGCGAAGAACAAAATGGTTGGCTCAAAGTGGTCAGCGTCACGCCGGCCAACACCGATCTTCTGCCCGGTGCAGGCTGGGTCTTCAAACGAGAAATGACGGCGGGTCCGACACCCAACACTTACGTCATTGGCACCTCTGCAAAAGACCCGATGGATCCACCTCAAAAAGGTCTCGTTGTTCGGGCTTCTGCAAGTCAGTCAGGCGCGGCTAAAGCCATCTTGCCCCACGGCACGCAAGTCAGAATCGGGAGCGACGGGACGCGTGGGAAGTACCAGAAACTTTTAGAGATCGTCAGCGGGAATGCTGTTCCTCCACTGGCACCTGCCGAGATGCTCGGGTATGTCTGGGAGGGGCAGCTTGAAGGCAAAAGTGAGCCGGCCGCAAAGGACGCTGTGCACGTTCTGACCACGCCATTCCCGATTACGGCGGGGAGTCTGATCGGGCACGTAGGCAAGTATCAGAACCATTCGGATTCGGCCCCAAAGAATCTGCTGCACGTTGAGGTATTTAGCTGCGAAGACGTGAAGGCATTCACCGAGTTGAGTAAAGAAAAAGCGGCGGGAATGCCTGCCGCTGGAAAAACGTTGGTCAAAATTCCGAAAGGCAGCGTTTTAGTTACCCACAAGGAAGGAATGAACGCGACAACTCCCCCTAAAGTGACAGATCCGAACAAAACGGTTGGCTACGATTTTTTTGTTCCTGTCGGAGTGTTGAATTCGTTGCCCGCAGAGAAAAAAATAAAAGCTCCAGTGGTTATGGGGGGAACGACCACCTATACGTTTTGGTGGCGTTTGGATGGATTGCTGGGTGATGCCGAGGGGAATGAAATCAGCGGCTGGTTTGCAGAGCCGGACACTTCTCTCTCACGCCACTCCCCATTTGAATGGGAAGGTTTCAGTTTCATAGAAGAAGTGGGTAGCAACGTGGATCACCTTTCTGCTTTTCTTCATGCGCAGGAAAGTCTGAGTGAAGAAGAGCGAGCCACCTATTCACCAAACATCGGCAACGCTGAAGAAGGCTCCACGAAACAACGTTTATATAAAATCCTTGATGGGAACGGGGACAAAAAACTCACTACCGATGAAATAAAAGCAGCGTTGGGAAAACCATGGTTTTCTCAACCAATCTCTCTTATGGTGACGCGTTACGAGAACGAGTGGCTCTACGAGCCCGGAAAATGGAACGCACTCGATGAAATAATGGGGCATACGGATTCTGATCCGAATAAAGCCTGGCAAGAAGAAAAATTCCGAATTGAACGCTTGGGATGGTGGGACAAGTTGGCGGGCCAGCACGCTATCGATGACTCAAAGGTGTGGCATATCCATCCTGTAGCGTTAATTGGGAATTTTGCTGGAAAGTCGGAGCGAGAGCTGATAACTCGAGCAATGTTGAAAACTGCCAAGCCTAGTATTACTGATGATTATTGCGAATCGATACTCCCGTTCTTGAATAAATATGCAAGGTTATACAGGATTGATACTCCTTTAAGGATTGCTCACCTTTTGGCTCAAGTTGGGCATGAAAGCGGATTTAAGATCAGGCAGGAAAACCTTAACTATAACGCTGTTCGAATGAGGGAGATATTTGGCTGTCGAAATAATCAGAGTGGTTATAATGCGGCACAGGATGAATGTATTATTTTGCCGAGACTACGTCCAAAGCTATGGAGCGAAGCTGCGACATACGCACATAATGCTTTAAATCTTGGAAGTTATGTTTACGCTGGCAGAAACGGTAACGGGGACGAGGCAAGTCAGGAAGGTTACAAGTTTCGCGGGAGGGGAATCATTCAATTGACGGGTAAGTCGAATTACCAAGAATACACGCGTATCCATAATCAAAGGGATCCTTCAGATCCGAAGGACTTTGTAGCCGATCCTGATTTGATCGTTAACGAGTTGAAGTACGGAATTGAATCGGCTTTTGTTTGGTGGGACATGAACAGGATGAATGATTTTATTGCGAATTCTTATGCGGCCCGAACAGAAGCTAATATTTCTCTCCACGTGGCCGACGTTTCGACGAAGGTGAATGGCGGAACGATCGGTTTGGCTGAAAGGGTAACCTTGTTTAATAATCTGCGTGGAATGGTCGAGTCGGAGCTGAATTAATGAAGAAAATTATTTTATGTCTGTTTTTTGGATATTCAGCATTATCATCGGCGGAAAGTAAAGTCTATACCTTGGATCCGGCATTCAACACAGCTGGAAAAGCAGAATTCGTAACGGTCGAAGGCGATCGCGGGCAAACGCTAAAGGGAAGACTTATAGCTCAGAATGGAAAGAGTCATGAACTTCCAGATGCTTGTGAACCGGAGGGCGGGGATGCTGAACTGAATGACGCCTTCACGGTTAAAGGCAAAAAAACATATTTTTTGTTTACTTGTGTGTGGCCTGTTCAGCATTCGGGTATCGGACTTAATGGGAAACAGTTTGAGACCTTTGTTTACACCGCGAGCGGCTTGACTTCACTCGAAAAAATACAATCGATGTCACAGTATCTGTCCGCCTATGAGGGTAGCCTTGAGGAGGGCGGCAACAGCTATGCTTGGTATACGCAACGTAAGCTTGCCACCGAGAAAATAACTGAAATTGAATCTGGCAAAACTGCTGACTCTCTGGTGTTGGCGCATAACATTGTTCTAGTCCGTTTGAAGGATATGGATTACGATGCCATTAAGTCTTACTTGAGGCCTGAACGACTGGAGCAGTTGAAATCGGATTATCCTCTTGGGTCTTCTACAGTCGTTGCTTACAATGATTTTGGTTATGCTTTGGCACAGGCGGGTGAGTACGAAAAGGCTTATCAGCTATTGGCTCAGGTCGAAAAAAGTTTTCCTGATAGAGTTGTTCTGAAACTCAATATTGCTGATGTATTGTGGGAAATGGATAAGGCCCGATCCACCGCCTATTACAAGAGTTATGTTGACCTGATGACTGAAGCCGGAAAAACAAAGCTTATTCCTGCGAAGGCTTTCGAGCGCAGTGTGGGGGAGTGAGCTGAATCGAGAAGGGGCAGATTTAATTATTTGGCTCGACGTTATTAACGTCTGACGGGGGGCTTAAATAAATCTGTCCACTCTTTTATAGCAGTTGAAGGCATCTTCTGTGGTTAACGAGTTTCGATAAATATGAAAAGTCATATTTTGGTTTTTTGGCGTTATTTCCTTTCGCCGCCCACAGCGCAGTCATCAGCGAATCACTCTGCTTCGAACTATCCGAAACCAGTCCGGTAAAGTTTGAGTTCCGTACCTTTTACGACGCCTCCAGCAAATGGTCAGGCGGGTTCGTAAAGTACGCCAAGTCCAGTGAGCCAATTTCCATTGTGTTGACGGATACCCAGAACGAAATGCTCGGCGCCGATGCCCCTTGGCAGAGCACCAGAAGCTGGTCTGAAGTCATCAGCGGCAAGGTCTCAGGGACCTACGAGCTCGTGACTCAAGGAACGCAGATCGTCTCGATGACGTACACGAAGAAGTCCAACGGCAAGGTTTACTATTTCGGAAATAACACCAGCGTCGACTCCTCTCTAGAGTCCGGATGCAAGTGGGAGTAGGGCGAACACATGAGATCAAAAACTCTAGCAGTATCACTGCTCGGCCTGCTGTGGACGATGCCGGTGTTAGCCGAAACAACTATCTTCAGCCCAACCAAAGGCGTCGATGCGACGCTGGTTCTCGAAGGTTCCAAGCTGAGTGTCGCGGTTAAAAGCGAAGCACATAGCGAGTCGCGGACAATCGATTTTCAAGCCGAAAACGAACTCCATCTGCAGATCGATGATTTCAATTTCGACGGTGCCAAGGATTTCGCGATCCGGCAACTCGATGACGGCATGGGCACTTACGACTACTACCGGGTGTTCATCTACCAAGCCAGAACCGGCACCTTCGAAGAATTGCGGCCGGATTGCGGCGATGGCTTCGTCAACCTGCGCGTAGACAAAAAGCGTAAGGCGTTGCTCAGCACTTATTGGGGCGTGAACGGGCCAGAGCAATGCGTCACCCGGTTCGCCAAACGCAAAGCCTGAATGACTCAAGGAAGAACACAGTGAAACGTTTTGTTTTTACCCTGCTGGCCATACTGCTGCCTGTCACAGCGGTGTACGCGCAGGATGACTGCAGCCAAGTCGCCTCAAGCCTGGAAATGGTGCCCTGCTCGGAGGCGGCGAAGAAGGCTGCCGATACGCAGTTAAACCTCCGCTACAAGCAATTAATGGCGCGGCTTGAATCTGATTATCGAGCGGATCCGGCATTGGGCGCGGAGTACGCGGCGAAGGTCAAAGAGTCGCAACGTGCATGGCTGAAATTGCGCGATGCGAACTGCCCTTTGGAAGCATTCGAGATCGAGACGGGGATGCCGGCGCATGTGTTCGCGGTTAATTCGTGCATCGCCAGAATGAGTCGCGAGCGCTCGGCGTACCTGGACAAGATCGTCCCTGTTCTTGCATCCGACAAGAGCACTTCGACGGCGCCGGCCAACGGCGCTTGTCCTTCGGAGGAATTCCCTGCTTTCCTGACAGCGTTTTCCGCCAGCAGTGAATCACAGCGCCGTCTCACTGCGATGACGGTCAAGTCGCTGGTGTTGAAGCCGGTTGCCGGCAAGGACCGTAGTACCTTTGAGCCTTCGACCTCGGGCGTCAGCGGAGCTTCCTTCACCTACCCGCTGATGGCTGCCATCACACCCGGCAAGACGCCTGGAGTCGAGATTGAAGAGGTCGATGACAGTCACGTCAACGTGGTCGATAAGCGGGCGGGCAACAGCAATGTAAAAATCTTCAATTTCTCTCGTCAGGCGTGCTGGGTGCTTGAAGGCGTTGAAGACTGGTCGATCAGCGAGAAGGATCTTGTCGCCACACGTAACCCCGCAATGAGCCGTGCCGAGAACTTCTGTGATCAGCGTGCCGAGGCTTTGGGAGGGCTGGGTTCGCTTGAGCAATACCGTCTGACTGCGGAATTGTTAGAAGCGTCCCTGGAAAATTATGTCTGTGCGGCAGACTCGGGTGACCCACAGGCGAGTCTCTCAGCGGCAAGCTTGAGCCTTTCGCAGATGGCGTCTCAGTTGGAAACCGGCAAAGTCGAGGCATTGTTCAAAGCGGCCTCGAAAATACCGAGTGGTGCGTTGGGCTACGCCACGTTTCTTTGCTCAGGAAACTCCACCGACTATAACGGTCCTTGCCTCCATCCCAAGCAGGCAGAAGAGCAGGTCATTCGGGCGATTAACATGGGCTCCAAGGAAGCGATGTTTTATCTGGCATCTACTTTTGAGGGTGGCGAGTTGGGAACGAAGGATATGTCTCGGGCGTTAGCCTGTTATCAAATGGCGGCTGACAAAGGTTATCGGTCGGGCGTCGACAGCGTGGCGCGATTGAAGTCGCTAGTTCCAGAGCCGATCAAGGCGAGCCATTGTATTTGAAACTCGGGTGCGGATGCGTCGCGATTCTTTGCCGTTAAATTCCAAGTGAGTGGAACTGTGCCTGACTTGTCGATTCCGGGTTTCGTGAGACGTCGATATCTGCGGGTATTGCTGATCAGCGTTGCTGCTTTCGCGCAGGCCAGTCATGCCGCCGCAAGTGTTGTCTCGGTGGGTAGTGCGTCGGGTCAGTCGCAGATCGCGCAAGGCCCAACCGAAGCTGCGGTCGATATGGCACCTTGTCGGTTCTCAATGACGCTCTCGAAAGATCAATGGTTGCAGTTCAATATGCCTGATCTGGTATTCACTGCGACCAAACAACTGCCTGAAACCTCTAGCGCTCCGCGTTTATCGCAAGCTCAGACCTCAACGGGTTATGAGTGGAATTTCGAAAAGCCCACAAACCTGAGCCAGCCCTGGTTCGGTGTCATGTGTGAAAACGCCAACAACTTTTCTGCGCTCACCATTCAGAAGCCGCCGCTTGATGACACGATTGAGTTGCAACTTGTGCGAGAGAGTAACGACCGTAAATGCCCGGCAACCCTGACCGATCATGGTTGGGAGCCGACGTTGTTGGCCGGTGATCCGCAATCCTTCACTTTCGAATCCCTGCAGAGCGCAAGTTCATCAGGATTCGTCATTGGTTACCACGGCAAGAATCCACGTCAGTTCAGCCGTATCACCTTCTGCTTGATGCATAACGAACAGGTGCTGATCGGTTCGGCAGAATCGGGTTCATCAACCTCATTGGCGATCAGCGCCGAAGGCTTTGAACAAATCAAAACAGCGGTGCGCAGCATGGCTTTTGAGTAAGCCTGCGAAGACCGAACGGAGTTACAGCGTGAAAGGATGTTCAGTTCTACTCGGTGGCCTTCTGGCCATTGCCGCGTCCGTGGCTTTCGCACCACACGCGTTTGCAGCACCCCAAGTCCTCAAGGAAATCCCGGCAAGCCTATTGGGGGATGGGTCACGGCAAAACGTGTTCGTTCTGGCGGGAGACGCGGACGAGGCATCCAACCGGTTGTTGATCGCGCCGGTTCAAGGGCGCAATGAGGACATATTGCTCGATACGTCCAAGGCTTTGCCTCTTACGAAGAGTCAGTACTCGTCTGATCTTCTGGATAGTTTTAGCGTGCGGGTTTTCAACGGCCGGCCTGGAGCCATGACAGTTGCGGATCCACTAGAGGAAGAGGTTCTGGTCAAGCAACGGTTCGTTGAGGCGGAGGACTACATTGCGCTGGTGACCAACGAAGAAGACAACGCTGTTTTTAACTTCAATCTTTTGTTCACCTTCAATAACGGCTCCAAGCAGTTTGAGCTGAAGAAAGTGCTGCAAGTGGTCAATAACCACTACTGCGATCGCTCGCTTATGAGCGTAGCGGAGCTGCCGATTGAGACGCTGGGCCCAACCACTCTGGCTTCATTCAACGGCCTCGAAGCGCTTAAAAAGTTGCGGGCTGCAAACGTTGGCAGTCCTCAGGGCGGTTATAAAAAACTGATGACAGTCGGTTCGGCTGACCTGCTGGATAAAGCACTGGCAGCCTATCGAAAGGGCGACAGCAGCTCGTTCAAGGAAGTGATGAGTAATATGTTGATGGGAAATGACTCGCATGGCGCGTGCTCTCCGGAAAGTTATATCGTCGGAAAGTACTTCTTCTCGCAGCAACCTGGTTGGTCCAACGACGTCGGTTTTCTGCTGGGCGAGGCGGGTTACTACATGGAGTCTATCCAGTTGCTGAATGCGGTGATTGCCCACAACCCGGAACGGACGGTGGCTTACCTGAATCTCGCAGATAGCTATTGGGCCATGAACGATAAAGAGCGAGCGGTGCCAGCGTACAAGCAATACGCATCGCGTATGTCGGACGCGGGAAAGGCTTCGAAGATTCCTGCTCGGGTAGCTGAGCGCAGCACCGGAGTATCCGGATCATGATCAAACTCAAGGCGCTCCTTGAACTGGTCGCGGGTGTTTCTTTGGCTGCTTTGCTGGTTCCTGCGCATGCCAAGGAAATCTGCAATCCCGACAGTTTTTCCAATCCCGATTTGATCATTTGTGGTCAGCAGTCTTTCGAGAAAGTCGACGCAGTGTTGAATGAGCAATACAAGAAAGCGCTGGTCAGTTTGGCACCCGCCGACAAGAAGCAACTGACTGATGTGCAAAAGAAGTGGGTGCGCTTCAAAGAGGCGTATTGCGAGGATATCTATCAGTCGGCCTTGCCCGGTGCAGAGGCGCCCATCGAAAAGCTTGGGTGCCTTGTGCAAACAACCAATGCCCGGTTGGGGGAGTTGGTTGCTCTACAGACTGGCATGATGATTGATGGCTTCTACAAAGCGGCATCCGTGATGGCCGGTATCGGTGAGAACCGGGAGAGGAAAATGGCGGCTTCATTCGAGCGATTGGGAGGGGCCGAGCTCGATGATCCGCTATTTAAGCAATACGCTAATGGACACTGCGAAATGAGCGAGCGTTTGCTCCGGGAAGATTCAGTCTATTGCACGGCGCGAATGCGCTTTCAGCTGCCTCTGAACCGTTGAAGGGATGACCGGTTTGAAATCAATGCGCGCATTGTTCGTTACGCTGTTGTTCCTCTTTCCTGTGATGGCTCACAGCGAGGTCAAAACGGAGGTCTATTGCTTCCGCTCACAAGAGGGCAAGAGCATCAATTTTGAATTGCGGACCTATTACGATTCGACCGCCAAATGGCAAGGCGCGAGCGTCAAGTACAGCAAGTCGAAAGAGGCGATTACGCTCGTTTATGGCGGCGCGGAAGAAGAGTCTCCGAACCCTAACCGTCCTCCCGAAATCACGACGAAGTGGGTGGAGGTGTCCGGAGGCATGGTGACTGGGGATTATGTAATGGCGAGTCAAGATCCCTTCATTTACGGAATCGTTTACACAAACCGCAAGTCCGGAACGAAATACATATTCGAGCACGATAGCAATATGAGTGTTTTGCCTGAAACCGGCTGTCAGTGGTGACTCACGTATTTGAGAAAGGGGACTCAACGTCCCCTTTCTTCCGCCCGCGATTCAGCTACGGCTTGGCCTGATACTCCCGAAACTCAATGTGATCGAGCGTGCCTTCCACCATCAAGCGCACGCCATCCGCCATTCTGCTCAGGCCCAGTGCCATCGAGCGGCGGGGACCGTCGAGGTCGTCGGCCAGGTTGGCGGCGAAGGCGCTGATGGACAGGAGGTCTTCGGAGGCGTTGGCCATGAGGGCTTCAGCGTCGGCATTGGGGCAGAGGGCGAACAGGCCGCCCAGGCGTTTGGGGCGTGGGGTGGTGGGTTTGAAATGGTGGTCGAGGGCGCGCTCGGCGGCTTCGTGGAGTTTCTTTGAATCGGGGGATTCGTAGGGGGAGATTTCTGGTGTTTCTGGTGGATTGGGTGTTGGTTTGATCATGGATGTCATCCCTGGAGTTAAGACGCTGACACCGTTTCGCTTTGCACTTCGAAATAGGTGGCAGCTGTGCGTTGGTGTGCAAGACCGGTCCAGGTGCCCGGCAGACCCGAAGGTCTCCGACGCACAGCCGCCATAACGATCCGCGAGCATAGGAAAAGGCTCGGCGAAATGCCATTGCGATTGTGCACCTGAACCGGACTTGCACGTCCGAGTCACCGATTTTGCGGTGACGGACAGAGGTTATCGATGAACTCCGAACACGCCTAGTTCATGGACAGCACCGCAGTTTGAAGGAGATTTCCCAAGGATTTGCGGGGTAGAGGAACAAGAAACCACTGCTATCGGCTGCTCCTACAGGAATGTGTTTCTTCAGGTGTAGGACGGGAGGATGGTGTGACGCGGAGCGTCACGGGATGCATTCCCACGCGGAGCGTGGGAACGATCAAGGCTAGGGATGGAAATCGTGACTTGGTAGTCATCTGGCAGGAAAAGACCTACATCGTCTTCTATCAATCCTAGATAGTGGCGAATCCGTCCGAATCCCTTACACTCCCCCAGCCGTTCATTTTCCTTTTGAGGCTGTGCGCATGAAATTTCGTTTTCTACTGTGGATGCTGGGTCTGTTGATGGGTAAGGCCAGTCGTACAAATCCTGCGTTCCAGCAGCAGTTGGGTGACAAGGATCTGGTGTTTCAGCTACAGACTCTGGACGGGAAAGTGGCGCGGCATTTCGTGGTGAAGGATCAGCGCATTACCAGCAAGTCCGGGGTGGTGGCGGAGCCGGCGTTTGCGATTGCGTTTAAAGACGCGGCGTTCGGGTTTGCCACGATGCAGGCGAAGAACAAGCAACTGGCGTTCATGCAGGGGATTCAGGACAAGTCGATTCAGCTCAAGGGGAATCCGGCGCTGGTGATGTGGTTTCAGGGGTTGATGAAGTATTTGAAGCCGCGGAAGGCGAAGGCCAAGGCTGCTTGAGTATTGTGTGAGGCTGTGACGCGGAGCGTCACGGGCTGCATTCCCACGCAGAGCGTGGGAACGATCAAATACAAAGGCCCCACACTCGGTTGAGTGTGGGGCCTTTTTTATGAGCGTAAGTCAGGCCTGGCTGAACTGCGAAGCCAGTTCCCGCAGCAACACTTCAGCCTCAAGCACTTTGCTGACGACATCATTGGCCTTGTCACGCGTCAGGCCAACGCGTTCCAGCAGCGCATCCGGAATGTCTTCATCCGGGCCGGAGCCGATGCCGCGACTGCGCAGCAGGCGCACGGCCAGGCAGACGAGGTTCGGGTATTCGGCGTAGGCGCCGTCGTAGTTCGGGTCGTGCTGGAAGCGCAGGGCGGTGGCCAGTTCGTCGGGCATGTCCCAGTAGCGCATCAGCCAGGAGCCGATCTGTTCGCGGCTGATGCCCAGCAGGTGTTGCTCGACAAAGCTGTGGCACAGGTGCGGGTTGACCTCCAGGTGGCGACAGATCAGCGAGAAGTGCGGCGGGAACACGTGGGCCAGCAGCAGGTAGCCGAAGTTGTGCAGCAGGCCGGCGAGGTAGGTCAGGCCGGCTTCCGGGCGCTGGGCGCGCGGCATGGCGCGGGTCAGGCCTTCGATGACGGCGGCGGTGTAGATCGACTGTTGCCAGTACGGCGTGGTGTGTTGCGGATGATCTTTTGGCAGGCTCAGGGTCTTGCCGAGGGCCAGGCCCAGCGCCAGGTTGATCACCAGATCGAAGCCGAGCACGCGCACGATCGCGTCTTCCACCGAACGGATCTTGCCCGGCGAGGCGTAGTACGGCGATGCCGCCCAGCTCACCACTTGCGCAGCCAGCGCCGGGTCGGTTTCGACCACGCCGGTGATGTCGTCGATGGTGGCGTTCGGGTCTACGCGCAGCTTGATGATTTTTTGCGCGGTTTCGGCCAGCGGCGGAATCTCGATGGTCGCTTCCAGACGCTGCTGGATGCGCCGCGCAGTGAACGCCTGCACGGCCTGGGTGATTTCCTCGCGGTCATCGTCCGGGCGGTCGAGGTTAGGGCGGATGCTGCTCAGGGCTTCGCCGAAGTTGGCGGCGCTGGCCTTGGTCAGCATGGTCTTGAAGTCTTCGCTGGCGATTTCCAGCAGCAGGCCCGGCTCGCCGGAGTTGATCAGCAACTTCGGCTCGCGCAGCAGGCTTTCTTCGTAGAGGCACGGCGAGCTGGTCAGCGCCGGCAGGCCCGGCAGCAGGCTCAGGCTGTGTTTGCCGAGCATCTTTTCCAGGCGCTCGGTGGACACGGCGGTCAGGCGACGGCCCGTCAGCTCGGCGAGGCGGTTGAGATCCAGCAACTGGCTCTGTGGAAACAGCACCATCAGCGCACCGACCGCGTCGTCCAGCAACACGGCCTGCACTTTGCGCGAGGCATTGAGGCCGTGGTGGTCGAGCACTTCTTCGTAGGCGATGCCCAGTTTGTTGAGCAGCAGCCGAATAACAGACGGAGCGTGCGGGAGTTCGGGGGCGAGAGCAGCTTCGGTCATGGTCTGTATCCGTTTTTGAAACAATTGCTGGAGTATAACCAGCTTGATTGGAACGAGCTTTGAGAAACTGCGACGGTGCTCACACTTGGCCGTATTGCTGCCCGTGTCGCAGCCATCGGTCGAGCAGCGGGCTGACGTGGGTGGGCCAGCGTTCGAGCAAGGCCTGGGCGGCATCGCGCACGGCGGGCAACAGATCGGCGTCGCGCATCAGGTCGGCGACCTTGAATTGCAGCAGGCCGGTCTGGCGGGTGCCGAGCATTTCGCCGGGGCCGCGCAGTTCGAGGTCTTTTTCGGCGATGACGAAACCGTCGTTGGTCTCGCGCATGATGCCCAGGCGCTGACGGCCGATCTGTGACAGAGGCGGATGGTAGAGCAGCACGCAATGGCTGACCGCGCTGCCCCGACCGACGCGACCACGCAACTGGTGCAGTTGCGCGAGACCGAGGCGCTCGGGGTTTTCGATGATCATCAGGCTGGCGTTGGGTACGTCGACGCCGACTTCGATCACGGTGGTGGCGACCAGCAGTTGCAGATTGCCGGCCTTGAATTCGGCCATGACGGCGGCTTTCTCGGCAGGCTTCATGCGGCCGTGGATCAGCCCGACCTTCAACTCGCCGAGTGCGGCGGTCAGGTCTTCGAAAGTGGTTTCGGCGGCCTGACAGGTCAGCTCTTCGGACTCTTCGATCAGCGTGCACACCCAATAGGCCTGACGGCCCTCGGCGCAGGCGCTGCGCACCCGTTCGATGACTTCGACGCGGCGGGTGTCGGTGACCAGGACGGTGTTGACCGGGGTTCGACCGGGCGGCAGTTCGTCGAGGATTGAGGTGTCGAGGTCGGCGTAGGCGCTCATCGCCAGTGTTCGGGGAATCGGCGTGGCGGTCATGATCAGTTGATGCGGACACATGCGCCCGCCGACGCCTTTCTGCCGCAGCGCAAGACGCTGTTGCACGCCGAAGCGGTGTTGTTCGTCAATGATCACCAGCGCGAGGTTCTTGAACTGCACTTCGTCCTGGAACAGCGCGTGGGTGCCGACCACCATCGGCGTGCCGCTGGCGATCTGTTCCAGCGCGGCGACGCGGTTCTTGCCCTTGAGCTTGCCGGCCAGCCACGCCACTTCAATGCCCAGCGGTTCGAGCCAGCGCTTGAAGGTGATGAAGTGCTGCTCGGCGAGGATCTCGGTCGGCGCCATCAGTGCGACCTGATAACCCGCTTCCAACGCTTGCAGCGCGGCGAGGGCGGCGACCACGGTTTTGCCCGCGCCGACGTCGCCCTGAATCAGCCGCAGCATCGGTTCGTGCTGACTGAGGTCGTAGGCGATTTCGTTGCCGACTCGCTGTTGCGCGCCGGTCGGGTTGAAGCCAAGGTTGGCCAGGTATTTCGCTGGCAGCTTCGTGGCTTTCGGCATCGCCGGTGCGCGCAGGGAGCGCATGCTTTCGCGCAGGCGCTGCTGCGATAACTGGTGAGTCAGCAGTTCTTCGAAGGCCAGGCGATGCTGGGCCCAGTGATGACCGAGGGCGAGTTCGTCGACGTCGGCATCGGCGGGCGGGTTGTGCAGGTAGCGGATCGCGTCGGCCAGCGGCGCCAATTGGTAGTCGCGGGCCAGTTCGGTCGGCAGCCAGTCGGGCAGGGTGGCCGGCTTGAGCAGGGTCAGGGTTTGCATGCACAACTGGCGCAAACGGGCTTGGGTCAGGCCTTCGGTCAGCGGGTAGACCGGGGTCAGGGTTTCATCCACCGGCGGCGGCTCGTCGCCGTTGATGGCACGGTATTCCGGGTGGTAGATCTCCAGCCCCGAGGCGCCGGGCCGGGCTTCGCCGTAGCAACGAATCCGCGTGCCGCGCTTGAGGCCTTCTTTCTGCGCATTGCTGAAGTGATAGAAGCGCAGGCTCAGTCCGCCGGTGCCGTCCTGCAAGCGCACGACGAGGCTGCGCCGCCGGCCCATGACCACGTCGGCGCCACTAACGGTGCCTTCGACCACGGCGTCCTGCCCCGGCCGCAACGCGCCGATCGGCACCACGCGGGTGCGATCCTGATAGCGCAGCGGCAGGTGGAACAGCACGTCCTGGAGATTTTCCAGACCGACCTTGGCCAGTTTTTCGGCCATGGCCTCACCGACACCCTTGAGTGCGGTTACCGAGACCTGCGACAGCTCAGTCATGACGCTGGCTTAACCGGCCGTGACCGGCGCGGCAGGTTTGGCGACCGAGCACAGGCGAATGGAGTCGGCGAGGATCTCGATGGCTTTCGGCCGTGGGAAACTGGCGCGCCAAGCGATGGCCACCGTGCGGAACGGCACTGGTGCCGACAACGGACGCACTTCGATCACGCCCGGGGCGTAGTGATGGCTGTCGACCGCCGACAGCGGCAGGATCGAAATGCCCAGACCGGACGCGACCATGTGGCGGATGGTCTCCAACGAGCTGGATTCGACCGTGGTGTGCTTGGCGCCGTCGTTGCCCTTGGTCAGGGTCGGGCAGGCTTCCAGCACTTGATCGCGGAAGCAGTGGCCTTCGCCGAGCAGCAGCAAACTCTTGTCGTTAAGCAGGGCGGCGTCGATGGATTCTTTCTGGGTCCACGGGTGCTGGGCCGGCATCAGGACGTAGAACGGCTCGTCGTAGAGTTGCAGGGTCAGCACGTCGGCTTCGTTGAACGGCAGGGCGATGATGATCGCGTCCAGCTCGCCGTTGCGCAGTTTGTCGCGCAGCACGTGGGTGAAGTTTTCTTCGATGTACAACGGCATCTGCGGGGCGACCCGGTGCAGTTGCGGAATCAGGTGCGGGAACAGGTACGGGCCGACGGTGTAGATCGCGCCGACTTTCAGCGGGGCGGTCAGCTGGTTCTTGCCGGCCTGGGCCAGTTCGCGGATGCCTTGGGCCTGCTCCAGCACTTTCTGCGCCTGGGCGACGATGCCTTCGCCGACCGGGGTCAGGCGCACGGCGCTTTTGCTGCGCTCGAAAATCAGCACACCGAGTTCGTCTTCAAGCTTTTTCACGCCCACCGACAGGGTCGGCTGGCTGACGTGGCAACGCTCGGCCGCGTGGCCGAAATGCTGCTCTTGGGCGAGGGTAACGATGTAGCGTAATTCTGTGAGGGTCATAGCAAGCGTCCATGAAGATGCGGGCCAAGCATACCGGCTGCAATCGATAGACGCACGTTATCAGACTGAGTGATGAATGCGACACCGGGCAATGCCGGTTTGCCGTGGATGGATAAGCAAAAGGCACCTTTCGGTGCCTTTTTGGCTGGATCAGGCCGGGCTCCACGGGTGCGGATCAGCGGCGGCGTTCCAGCGAGTACACAAACGGCGCAACGATTTCGATCGCGCCATTGGTCAGCATGTCGGCCGGTGGCTTGGGCAGCGGTTGGGCGCGGCGGATCATTTCCAGGGTGGCCCGGTCCAGATCGGCGTTGCCGGAGCGGCCCACCAGTTCGAACGACAGCACGTTGCCTTCGCCATCGACCACGAAACGCAACCGGTTCAAGCCTTCCTTGCCCCGCGCCTGAGCGCTGGCCGGGTACTTCTTGTACTTGGCCAGGTGCGCGAGCAGGGTGCCTTGCCAGCTGGCCTTGGCGGCCATTTGTGCAGGCGACGGGCCCGGTGCAGGCTGGGCGGATTTCTCCGTCGGGGCCTGAGTCGGCTGGGTATCGGCCGGCTTCTCTTCGGACGGTTTCTCCTTCGGCGGATCGGGCAGTTTTTTCTCGATCGGCTTCGGCGGTTTTGGTTTCGGCTTGGGTTTCGGTTTCTGCACCGCGATCTCGGCTTTTGGCGCTTCGGCCAGTTTCGGGATCGGCAGTTCTTCAACCGGAGCCGGTGGCTGCGGTGGCGTGACGACTTTCGGCGGTGCGGGCGGTGGCGGGGCCGGAACCGGTGCCAGCTCGACCATCATTGCCTGCGGCGGCAATTCGATGGGCGGGCGGGCGGTCCAGTTCAGCGCCAGCGCGATGGCCAGCGCGTGAACACCCAGCACCACGGCCAGGCTACCGCTGTAACGCGTCAGCTTATGGCGCGTCGTGATCATTTCTTGACTGCGCTCTCGAGTCCGACCAGACCGACCTTCAGGTAACCGGCGGCGCGCAGGTTATCCATCACGCTCATCAGGTCGCCGTAATCCACGCCTTTGTCGGCCTGGAAGAAGATCGTCGTGTCTTTCTTGCCCTGGGTCTTGGCGTCGAGTGCGGCGCCGAGGGTTTCGGCTTTCACTTCGTCTTCGCCCAGGAACAGGCGCTGGTCAGCCTTCACGCTGAGGAACACCGGTTTCTCCGGCCGCGGCGCCGGTTTGGCGGTCGAGGCAGGCAGGTCAACCTTGATGTCCACGGTGGCCAGCGGCGCGGCCACCATGAAGATGATCAACAGCACCAGCATCACGTCGATGAACGGCGTGACGTTGATTTCGTGGTTCTCGGCCAGATCGTCGTCTGCGCCTTCTTTCAAATGCAGGCCCATGGCCGATTACCCCACTTTCACCATGTGCGGTTGCGAGCTGTTGCGCTCAGGCTGGTGGTCGAGGTCGCGGCTGACCAGCAGCAGCACCTGAGCCGACGCATCGGACACCTGAGCCTTGTAACCGGCGATGGAGCGGGCAAAGACGTTGTAGATGACCACGGCAGGAATCGCGGCAACCAGACCCAGTGCGGTAGCCAGCAGCGCTTCAGCGATACCCGGTGCTACGACGGCAAGGTTGGTGGTCTGGGTTTTGGCGATGCCGATGAAGCTGTTCATGATGCCCCACACGGTGCCGAACAGACCGACGAACGGTGCGGTGGAACCGATGGTGGCGAGAACGCCGGTGCCGCTGCTCATGTTGCGGCCACAGGCGGCAACCAGACGCTCGAGGCGGAAGCTGACGCGTTCCTTGATGCCTTCTTTCTCGCGGGCGTTGGTCGACAGGCGCATTTCTTCCAGCGCGTCGTGAACCAGCAGGTTGGCGAGGGTGCCTTCCTTCGCGGCGGTGGCGCTGGCTTCTTTGAGGGTGGCGGCTTTTTTCAGGGCGGCGATCTCGCCACGCAGGCGGCGTTTGGCGCCCATCAGCTCGAAGCCCTTGGCGATCCAGATGGTCCAGGTGATGATCGAGGCGATGGCCAGGCCGATCATCACGGCTTTAACGATCACGTCGGCGTTCTGGTACATGCCCCATGGCGACAGGTCGTGGGCCATGCCCAGGGTGTTGTCGGCTTCGAGGACTTCCGGCGCGTCGGCGGCGCTGGCCTCTACGGCCTGCACCGGGTCGGTCGCGGCAGGTGCGGCGGCCGGAGCGCTTTGCTCGGTGGCGGCTGGCGCGGCCGGGGCCTGGGCGTCAGCGAATGCGGCAACTGGCGCCAGCATCAGGCTGAGCAGCAGGGCAGCCACGGCGCTCCAGGCGCGAGGTCGGTTGGTTGGCGAAGCGGAGTTTTGAATGCGTGTCATGCTGGCCGGACCTGAGATAGAAAAACGGTAATGCTCTTCCAGGCCTCGTGAGGCCGAGAACAAAAGTGGCGTGCATTATTGCAAGTAATTCTTGTTAACAGAAGTAATAGAGTTGCTTTTTTTCCTTCATTGCTAGCCGCTCGTCCCTTGCCGAGGCTAGTCTGTCGCTTTCCGATGGGAGATTTTTGATGTCCGCGCCTTCTGTTTTGATCGCCGGTTGCGGTGATGTCGGCAGCCGTCTGGCCACGCAATTGCTGGCTGCCGGCTTCCAGGTCTATGGCCTGCGCCGTGATATTTCGCGTTTGCCGGACGGCGTTATCGGTGTGGCCGGTGACTTGTTCAATGAGGATTGCCCCGAGACGTGGCCAGTGGGTGCTATCGATTACCTGGTGTATAGCGCGGCGGCCACCGATCACGATGAGGCCGGTTATCGCGCGGCGTATGTGCAGGGTTTGCAGCATGTGCTGGGTTGGCTGAACGATTACGGTCAGGAGCCTGAGCGGCTGCTGTTCGTTTCCAGCAGCAGTGTTTATGGCCAGCAGAACGGCGAATGGGTTGATGAAAAATCCGAAACCGTCGCTGCGGGTTATTCCGGTCGGGTGATGCTGGAGGCCGAGCAGGTTGCGCTCAACAGCGGCATTCCGGCGAGTATCGTGCGCCTGACGGGTATTTATGGCCCCGGCCGTGAATGGCTGCTGACTCAGGTACGTCGTGGCTATCGCGTTGCGGTCGAGCCGCCGCTGTATGGCAATCGCATCCATGCCGATGATGCGGCGGGGTTGATGGCGTTTCTGCTGGAAGCAGCTCGCAAAGGCGGGTCGCTGGATGACATCTATATCGGCGTTGACGATGCGCCAGCGCCGCTGGCCGAAGTGGTGGCGTGGTTGCGTGAGTATCTCGGCGTCACCGAATGGTCGGAAGACGAGAGCGTGCGTCGCACCGGCAGCAAGCGTTGCAGCAATGCCCGGGCGAAGGCGCTGGGTTGGGTGCCGAAGTATCCGAGTTATCGCGAGGGGTATGCCGCGATTCTTGAGGGGCGCTGCTGACTTTCAGGCATTGCACAGTAAATGTGGGAGCGGGCTTGCTCGCGAAGGCGTCGTGTCAGGCGGCATCTTGATTGCCTGACAGACCGCATTCGCGAGCAAGCCCGCTCCCACATTCGATTTACTGTGTTTTCAAAGGTGGGTTATTGCTTCTCGAGCAACCACTTGCGTTCACCCGGGGTGAACTGCGGTTGTTCGTCCGCCAGCGCGGTGTTCACGGCCTGCAGAATTTCCAGCTCTTTGCCCTTGCGCACAAAGATCCAGTTATTGCCCTGGCCGTTCTGCTGCAACCACATGCTGTCGTTGCCGCTGCTCATCGATGCGCAATCGCCTGCGAGGCACAGCGCATAGCGGTCGGCACCCGGCAGGCCGGAGACTTGACCGTCCGCCTGGAATTGCACGGTGGCGCCTTCGCCCTGGCCGCTGGTGATCGTCCAGTTGCCGCCCAGATAAGCGGAATACAGCGCGCGTTCGAAGCTGGCGCCGATCGGTGCGCCTTCCGGCACCGGGATCTGCGCGCGATCGAAGACCTGTTCCGGTTCGTTTTCGTTGGCGGCTTGTTGCAGTTGGCCACCGTCACGTTTCAGCTCGCTGGCGGAGCTGCCATAGAAGTCGACTTTCCAGGCACCGGACTGTTCGCCGAGCAAGCGACCTTCGACGTTTTCGAAACCGTTGGTGTAGCGGGCCTGGCCGGCCTTGGTGTTGACGTCCCACTCCAGGTTCGGGCCGTAAGCCTGAAGCGCTTCGCGCAGGGGGCCGCCCTTGGCAGCGGCATCAATGGCGACCTGATTGATCCAGGTGCCGCTGATGTCACGGTCGGCAGGGTTGCTGGCGCAACCGCCGAGGAAAATGGCGAGCAGCGAGAGAGCAAGCGCTTTGCGCATGGTGGAATCCTTTCAAAACCTTTTCTTTACCGCAGAGCAGTCGGCGCGGCGTCTGAGGCCGCGCCGTGCGCATTACTCGATGACCAGAATGGCATCCATTTCAACCTGCGAACCCTTTGGCAGGGCTGCCACGCCGATGGCGGCGCGCGCCGGGTACGGCTGGTCGAAGTACTTGCCCATGATCTCGTTGACCTTGGCGAAGTGGCTCAGGTCGGTCAGGAAGATGTTCAGCTTGACGATGTCCTTGAACGAACCGCCGGCGGCTTCGGCCACGGCTTTCAGGTTCTCGAACACCTGGACGGTCTGGGCTTCGAAGCCTTCGACCAGTTCCATGGTTTTTGGATCGAGGGGAATCTGACCCGACATGTAAACGGTGTTACCGGCCTTGATCGCCTGAGAGTAAGTACCGATGGCGGCCGGGGCCTTGTCGCTGGTGATAACGGTTTTGGTCATGAATGACTCCTTGTAATGGGGTGGTTATGCACGCATGCGGGTGATGCGGATCACCCCGGTCAGGGCGCGCAGTTTCTTGATCACGCGGGCCAGGTGCACACGGTCGTGGACGCTGACCACCAGTTGGACAACGCTGATGCGGCCATCGCGTTCGTCCATGCTGATTTTCTCGATATTGCCGTCGGCTGCGTTGACGCTGCTGGCCAGCAGGGCGATCAGGCCGCGCTGGTGTTCCAGCTCGACGCGCAGTTCGACGTTGAATTCGCCGGTGACATCCTTGGCCCACGAGAGCTGGATGCATTTTTCCGGGTTATGACGGATTTCGCTGATGTTGCGGCAGTTGTCCAGGTGCACGACCATGCCTTTGCCTGCCGACAGGTGACCGACAATCGGGTCGCCCGGGATCGGCGTGCAACATTTGGCGTAGCTGAGAACCAGGCCTTCGGTGCCGCGAATCGCCAGCGGGCCTTCCGGGCTTGGCAGTTGCTCGCCTTCGCCGAGCAGGCGGCGTGCCACGACATAGGCCATGCGGTTGCCCAGGCCGATGTCTTCGAGCAGGTCTTCGATCAGTTCGAGGCGGTACTCGGTGAGCATCGCCTTCACTCGTTCGGCCGGAATCTGTTCCAGCGCGCTGTCGAAGCCGTTGAGCACCTTGTTCAGCAGGCGTTCGCCGAGGCTGATGGATTCGGAGCGGCGTTGCAGTTTCAGCGCATGGCGTATGTGCGTGCGCGCCTTGCCGGTGACCACGAAGTTGAGCCACGCCGGATTCGGTCGTGCGCCGGGAGCGCTGACGATCTCGACCGTGGAGCCGCTTTGCAGCGGTTCGGACAGCGGTGCGAGACGACGGTTGATCCGGCAGGCGATGCAGCTGTTGCCGACGTCGGTGTGCACCGCGTAGGCAAAGTCGACCGCCGTGGAGCCTTTGGGCAGCTCCATGATCCGGCCTTTGGGCGTGAACACGTAGACCTCGTCCGGGAACAGGTCGATCTTCACGCTCTCGATGAATTCCAGCGAGTTGCCGGCACGTTGCTGCATTTCCAGCACGCCCTTGACCCACTGACGGGCGCGGGCGTGAGTGCCTTTCGGCTGCTCGTCACCGCTGGATTTGTACAGCCAATGGGCGGCGATGCCGTTGTTGGCCATCTCTTCCATTTCACGGGTGCGGATCTGGATCTCGATCGGTACACCGTGCATGCCGAACAGAGTGGTGTGCAGCGACTGATAGCCGTTGGCCTTGGGGATCGCGATGTAATCCTTGAAGCGTCCCGGCAACGGTTTGTACAAATTATGTACAGCACCCAGCACGCGGTAGCAGGTATCGACCTTGTCGACGATGATCCGGAACGCGTAGACGTCCATGATCTCGTTGAAGGCCCGACGCTTGCCGCGCATTTTCTTGTAGATGCCGTAGAGGTGTTTCTGGCGACCGCTGACTTCACCCTGAATGCCGTCGATGGCGAGGCAGTGGCCAAGGGATTCTTCGATCTTGTTGACGATTTCCTTGCGGTTGCCCCGGGCGCGTTTGACGGCCTGGTAGATCCGCGCGGAACGCATCGGGTGCATCGCCTTGAAGCCGAGGTCTTCGAATTCGATGCGGATCGCGTGCATGCCCAATCGGTTGGCGATGGGTGCGTAGATCTCGAGGGTTTCCTTGGCGATGCGCCGGCGTTTTTCGCCGGACAGCACTTCCAGCGTGCGCATGTTGTGCAGGCGGTCGGCAAGCTTGACCAGGATCACGCGAATGTCGCGCGCCATGGCCATGGCCATTTTCTGGAAGTTTTCCGCCTGGGCTTCGGCCTTGGTCTCGAAGTTCATCTGGGTCAGTTTGCTGACCCCGTCGACCAGTTCGGCCACGGTTTCACCGAACTGCGCTTGCAGCGCTTCCTTGGCGATACCGGTGTCTTCGATCACGTCATGCAGCATCGCGGCCATCAGGCTCTGATGGTCCATGTGCATGTCGGCAAGAATATTCGCCACGGCAAGAGGATGCGTGACGTACGCCTCGCCGCTGCGGCGGCGCTGGCCGTCGTGGGCTTGTTCGGCGTAGAAATACGCTCGGCGGACCAGGTTGACCTGGTCATTGCCGAGGTAGGTCGATAAGCGATCGGCGAGGGCGTCTATGCTCGGCATGATGTCTCCTGCCGTAGGCTGTGATCCCGCGCCGTGCTACGTCGACCAGGCATAGGCTTAGACGGCCTCGTTGGACTCGTCCTCGAACGCAGCGAAGACAGGGTCTTCGTGGACGATTTCCTGCTCGGCGATGAACTCGTAGCTCATCAGGCCTTCAGCGATTTCACGCAGCGCAACTACGGTCGGTTTGTCGTTTTCCCACTGAACCAGGGGCTCTTTGCCGCCGGTGGCCAGTTGACGGGCACGCTTGGTAGAGAGCATGACCAGCTCAAAGCGGTTTTCCACGTGTTCTAGGCAGTCTTCAACGGTTACGCGGGCCATGGTATTCCTCGGAGCGAATGCAATATGCGCGCTGCCCGGTTGGGCGAGCGGACTCAACAGTTTAAAAAATCACCAGCGATTAGGGAAGCGCTGATTTTTTGACCAGACTCTTCAACGCGCTGCAAGTGCCAATGTAAAGCCCTTGCAGCGGTTTTGGGAAGTGCTGTTTCAGCCCAGCAATTCCGCCAGCAATTTGCCGAAACGCACTTGTTGGCGTTTCTGTTGCAGCTGATTGGCGCGGAAAATCGCCTTCAGATCGTCCAGCGCGTGGGCGAAATCGTCGTTGATGATCAGGTAGTCGTACTCGACGTAGTGACTCATCTCGCTGACGGCTTCGCGCATCCGGCCGTCGATGATCTCGTCGCTGTCCTGGCCACGGTTGGTCAGGCGCTGGTGCAGGGCCTGCAGCGATGGCGGCAGAATGAAGATCGAGCGAGCCTGCGGCATCAGCTTGCGCACTTGCTCGGCGCCTTGCCAGTCGATTTCCAGAATCAGGTCGTGGCCTTCGTCCAAGGTCTGCTGCAGGCGGCTTTGCGAGGTGCCGTAGAAGTTGCCGAAGACTTCGGCGCGTTCGAGGAAATCGCCGTGTTCGCCCATCTTCACGAACTCTTCGCGGGTCACGAAGTGATAGTTCACGCCGTCCACTTCGCCCGGGCGCATGGCGCGGGTGGTGTGGGAAATCGAGACGCGGATTTCCGGGTTGGCGTCGGTCAGGGCCTTGACCAGACTGCTCTTGCCCGCGCCCGAAGGGGCGGAAATGATGTACAGGGTGCCGGTGCTGTGGGTCATGTCGGGGTAGCCTTACTCAATATTCTGCACTTGTTCGCGCATCTGCTCGATCAACACCTTGAGGTTGACCGCCGCCTGGGTGCTGCGCGGGTCGAAGGCCTTGGAGCCCAGTGTGTTGGCTTCGCGGTTGAGCTCCTGCATCAGGAAGTCCAGGCGCCGACCGGCGGCGCCGCCGGATTTCAGCACCCGGCGAACTTCGATGATGTGGGTGCTCAGGCGATCCAGTTCTTCAGCCACGTCGCTCTTCTGCGCGAGCATGACCATTTCCTGTTCCAGGCGCTGCGGGTCCATCTCGGCCTTCATGTCGGCGAAGCGGTCGAGGACTTTCTGGCGCTGAGTGGCGAGCATCTGCGGAACCAGTTCGCGCAGGGTCACCACGTCTTCCTCGATGGAGGTCAGGCGATCGTTGATCAGGCGGGCCAGCTCCGCGCCTTCGCGCTCGCGGCCGGCCTTGAGGTCTTTCAGGCCCTGATTGAACAGGGCCAGCGCCTCGGCGTTCAACGCCTGCGGGTCGGTGGCGTCGGCGACCAGTACGCCCGGCCAGGCCAGCACTTCCAGTGGGTTCAGCGCGGCCGGGTTCTTGATCAGGCCGGCGACGGTTTCGGCGGCTGCGACCAGTTGTGCAGCGCGCTCGCGATCCACTTGCAGCGGCTTGCCGGTGCTTTCCTCGGTGAAGCGCAGGGTGCATTCCAGTTTGCCGCGCGACAGGCCCTGGCGCAGGGCTTCGCGGACGGCGCCTTCGAGGTCGCGAAACGACTCCGGCAAGCGCAGGTGGGGTTCCAGGTAGCGGCTGTTGACCGAGCGCAGCTCCCAGCTCAGGGTGCCCTGAACGCCGGCTTTTTCGACGCGGGCGAAGGCGGTCATGCTGTGCACCATGGGGTGACCTCGCGATACAGATCGGCGCGAATTGAAGCTCCGCAGCTCGATATCAATGAATTTAAGCCGACTGGCAGCAAAGGCGCAGGATTGTAGCGCAGTGCGGCAGATGCGCCCAAACACACGGTGTGACAAAGGGCTGCAGGCCGTCGGCGAAGTGCGTTTCAGGGCCTTCGGTCGTCGGCCGGATTTTTTAACGAGTGCCCAGGCGCGGTGCGCGGCTCTATAATGCTCCGCAGTTTTCCGTCCCCAGTACAGGTATCTCCTATGAAACGTCCAAGTGGTCGCGCTGCCGATCAGCTCCGCTCGATCCGCATTACCCGCAACTACACCAAACACGCCGAGGGATCCGTACTGGTCGAATTCGGTGATACCAAAGTCATCTGCACCGTCAGCGTCGAAAACGGCGTGCCGCGTTTCCTCAAAGGCCAGGGCCAGGGTTGGCTGACCGCCGAGTACGGCATGCTGCCGCGCGCCACCGGCGAGCGTAACCAGCGTGAAGCCAGCCGTGGCAAGCAGGGCGGTCGTACCCTGGAGATCCAGCGCCTGATCGGTCGTTCCCTGCGCGCCGCGCTGGACATGTCCAAGCTGGGCGACGTCACCCTGTACGTCGACTGCGACGTGATCCAGGCCGATGGCGGTACCCGCACCGCGTCGATCACCGGCGCCATGGTTGCGCTGGTCGATGCACTGAAAGTGATCAAGAAGCGTGGCGGCCTGAAAGGTGGCGACCCGCTCAAGCAAATGATCGGCGCCGTCTCCGTGGGCATGTACCAGGGCGAGCCGGTGCTGGATCTGGACTATCTTGAAGATTCCGCTGCCGAGACCGACCTCAACGTGGTGATGACCAGCACCGGTGGTTTCATCGAGGTGCAGGGCACCGCCGAAGGCGCGCCGTTCCAGCCTGAAGAGCTGAACGCGATGCTGGAACTGGCCAAGAAAGGCATGAACGAGATATTCGAACTGCAAAAGGCTGCACTGGCCGACTGAGCAGGTTCGTAACCCGCAAGGAGGACGCGATGAGTGATGAGCAAGAGTTGCTGCCCAAGCCGAGCCAGGAGGTTCGCCAATGGGCCATGTTTTGTCACTTGTCCGCCTTGTTGGGGATCTGGATTCCGTTCGGTACGCTGATCGGGCCGCTGGTCCTGTGGCAGATGAAGCGCGAGACGGATCCGTTCATCGATGCACAGGGTAAAGAAGCGCTGAATTTTCAGATCACCGTGGCGATCGCTTCGATGATCTGCTTCGTGCTGATGCTGTTGCTTATCGGGTTCGTGCTGTTTGGCCTGCTGGCCATTGCGGCGCTGGTGTTGACGATTATCGGCGGGGTGAAAGCCAACGAAGGTTTCCCGTACCGTTATCCGTTCACCTGGCGGTTGATCAAATAACGAACGATCGCCCACAAAAAAACCGACAGAGATGTCGGTTTTTTTGTGTCTGCGAAAGGCCGCTTAGATGGTCAGCGTCCAGTCGTAGTCGACGATCAGCGGCGCGTGCTGCGAGAACCGTGGCTGACGCGGCAGGCGTGCACTGCGCACGAAGCGCCGCAGGCCCGGGGTCAGGATCTGGTAGTCAAAGCGCCAGCCCAGATTCAGCATCTCGGCCTGTTCGTTGTCCGGCCACCAGCTGTACTGGTCGCCTTCGCGGCTGACTTCGCGCAGGGCATCTACGTAGCCCATGTTGCCGACAATCTCGTCCATCCAGGCGCGTTCCGGCGCCAGGAAACCCGGGGATTGCTGGCTGTCGCGCCAGTTCTTGATGTCGAGCTTCTGCTGCGCGACGTACAGCGAGCCACAATAAATGTACTCGCGACGTTTGCGCCGCTGTTTGTCCAGGTACTTGCCGAAGTCGTCCATGAGCTTGAACTTCTGGTTCAAGTCCTCATCGCCGTTCATTCCCGAAGGAAGCAGCAAGGTGGCAATACTGACTTTGTCGAAATCTGCTTGCAGGTAGCGCCCGTAGCGGTCGGCCGTCTCGAATCCGAGACCGCTGATGACAGCCTTCGGTTGCAACCGCGAATACAAAGCCACACCGCCTTGGGCAGGGACTTCAGCATCGCAGGCATAAAGGAAGTAGCCATCCAGTTGGAAGGCTGGGTCGTCCAGTTCAAAGGCGGAGGCACGGGTGTCCTGCAGGCAGATGACGTCGGCATTCTGTGCCTGCAGCCAACTGAGCAAACCGCGCTCGACTGCAGCCTGAATACCATTGACGTTCACACTGATGATCCGCATAAATGGCCCCAAAAATCGCGTGCGTGTATGATACACGGCGTCAAGCTAATTAGCTAAATCCGTGGTATTTGGGGTTTTTTTCATGCAAGCGTATCAGCGCGATTTCATTCGTTTTGCCATCGATCGCGGCGTTTTGCGCTTCGGTGAGTTCACCCTGAAGTCCGGGCGCACCAGTCCTTACTTCTTCAATGCCGGCCTGTTCAACTCGGGTTCCGCACTGGCGCAGCTGGGTCGTTTCTACGCCGCAGCCATCGCCGAGAGCGGCATTCCGTTCGACGTGCTGTTCGGCCCGGCCTACAAAGGCATCCCGCTGGCGGCAACCACTGCCGTGGCGCTGGCCGAACACCACAACCGTGATCTGCCATGGTGCTTCAACCGCAAGGAAGCCAAGGCCCACGGCGAGGGCGGCAGCCTGGTCGGCGCGCCGCTGACCGGCGAAGTGCTGATCATCGACGACGTGATCACCGCCGGCACCGCGATCCGTGAAGTGATGCAGATCATCGCTTCCCAGGACGGCGCCAAGGCTGCCGGTGTGCTGATCGCTCTGAACCGTCAGGAGCGCGGCAACGGCGAGCTGTCGGCGATCCAGGAAGTCGAGCGTGATTTCGGCATCCCGGTCATCAGCATCGTGTCGCTGAACCAGGTGCTGGAGTTCCTGGCTGACGATCCGCAGCTCAAGCAGCACCTGCCAGCCGTTGAAGCCTATCGCGCCCAGTTCGGCGTCTGATCGCAGCTTCAGGCAAAAAAAAGACCCCGCTCAGCCAGGCTGAGCGGGGTCTTTTTGTTTGCGCGAACGCTTACGGACGCTTGCGATTGCTGATCAGCGTACCCACACCGGTGTCAGTGAAGATTTCCAGCAGGATCGCGTTCGGTACGCGGCCGTCGATGATCAGCGAGCTGCCGACACCGCCCTGAACCGCTTCCAGTGCGCAGCGGATCTTCGGCAGCATGCCGCCGTAGATGGTGCCGTCGGCGATCAGGTCGTCGACCTGCTGGGTGCTCAGGCCGGTCAGCACGGTGCCCGACTTGTCCATCAGGCCGGCGATGTTGGTCAGCAGCATCAGCTTCTCGGCTTTCAGCGCTTCGGCAACCTTGCCGGCCACCAGGTCAGCGTTGATGTTGTACGACTCGCCGTTTTCACCCACGCCGATCGGCGCGATCACCGGGATGAAGTTGCCTTTGACCAGCAGGTTCAACAGTTCGGTGTTGATCCCGACCACTTCGCCCACATGGCCGATGTCGATGATTTCCGGTTGGGTCATCTCCGGGGTCTGGCGGGTGACGGTGAGCTTCTTCGCACGAATCAGCCCGGCGTCTTTACCGGTCAGGCCGATGGCGCTGCCGCCGTGACGGTTGATCAGGTTGACGATGCTTTTGTTGACCTGACCGCCGAGGACCATTTCCACCACGTCCATGGTCGCGGCGTCGGTAACGCGCATGCCGTCGACGAAATGGCTTTCGATCGACAGGCGCTTGAGCAGATCACCGATCTGCGGGCCACCGCCGTGCACGACCACCGGGTTGATGCCCACGGCCTTCATCAGCACGATGTCGCGGGCGAAGCCGGTTTTCAGCTCCTCGCTTTCCATCGCGTTGCCGCCGTATTTGATCACCAGGGTCTTGCCGACGTATCGGCGGATGTAAGGCAGCGCTTCGGACAGGACCTTGGCAGTGTTGGCGGCGGCATCGCGTTCGAGGGTCATTCAGGGCTCCGGGTGAATCAGCAATCAGAACGGTAGTTGGAGATCAGGTGCAACGCGTTTCAGTTGGGCATGGAACACAGCCTTGATGCGCTGCAATTCAGCCTCGTCATCGGCCTCGAAGCGCAGCACCAGCACCGGTGTGGTGTTGGACGCGCGCACCAGGCCCCAGCCTTTGGCGTAGTCGACCCGCACGCCGTCAATGGTGGTCAGGTCGGCGCCTGGGCCCCACTGCGCATCGTGCAGTGCATCAATGATGCTGAATTTGCTCTCTTCGGTCACATGGATATTGATTTCCGGCGTGGAAATATCGTTCGGGAAGGTCGCGAACAGCTCCTCGGCCGAAGATTTTTCCTTGCTGAGGATTTCCAGCAGCCGTGCGGCGCTGTAAATGCCGTCGTCGAAACCGAACCAGCGTTCCTTGAAGAAAATGTGCCCGCTCATTTCGCCGGCCAACAGTGCGCCGGACTGTTTCATTTTCTTTTTGATCAACGAGTGACCGGTCTTCCACATTAGCGGCCGACCGCCATATTCCTTGATCAGCGGGATCAGGCGACGGGTGCATTTGACGTCGAAGATGATCTCCGCGTCGGGGTTGCGCGCCACCACGTCACGGGCGAACAGCATCAGCAGACGGTCCGGGAACACGATGGTGCCGGTGTTGGTCACCACGCCGACGCGGTCGCCGTCGCCGTCGAAGGCCAGGCCGATGTCAGCATTGGTTTCCTTGACCTTGGCGATCAGGTCGACGAGGTTTTCAGGCTTGCCCGGATCCGGGTGGTGGTTCGGGAAGTTGCCGTCGACTTCGCAAAACAGCGGGATGACTTCGCAGTTCAGCGCTTCGATCAGTTGCGGGGCGATCACGCCGGCCGCGCCATTGCCGCAATCCACCACGACTTTCAGGCGTCGGGCCAGTTTGATGTCCTGGACGATTTCGGTGTTGTAGCGGTCGAGGATCTCAACCTGGGTCACGCTGCCGGTGCCGCTGCTCAGGTTGCCGGTCTTGAGGCGCTCGTGCAGGGCCTGGATCTGCTCGTTGGCGAGGGTGTCGCCGGCGATCACGATCTTGAAGCCGTTGTAGTTCGACGGGTTGTGACTGCCGGTGAGCATCACACCGGATTTGCCGGCCAGCACGTTGGCGGCGTAGTACAACGCAGGCGTCGGCACCAGGCCGACGTCGCTGACATGGCAGCCGCTTTCGGCGATGCCACGAATCAGTTCTGCAACCAGTTCGGGACCGGACAGGCGGCCATCACGGCCGACGGACACGTTCGGTTCACCCTGGGCCAGGCTCTGGGAGCCGATGGCGCGGCCGATCCAGTAGGCGGTTTCGGCATTGAGGAATTCCGGCACGGTGCCGCGAATGTCGTAGGCGCGGAAGATGCTGTCGGGAAGCTTCGGGGCGACTTGGGCGGGGGTGCTCATCTGCGAAAATGCTCCATCTCGAAAGTGGCTGGACACACCGACGACTCATTCGACGGCAAGCTCAAACTGAAGGGTATGACGGCGGTTTTCACAGAGAGTTCGTGGTGTGAAAGGGCCATGACGCCTTGTGCGGCCTGGCTTTGGCCAGCCAATGCCTTGATTTTCAGCGTTAAAGCTTCCAGATGATTCTGCGTATTTTTATGGCGAGAGAGCAGGCTCCCTCGCCACAAAACCAATCACTTGGTGCCGGAATGGCCGAAACCGCCAGCGCCGCGCTCGGTTTCGACGAACTCTTCAACCATCTCGAAGTGCGCCTGTACCACCGGCACCAGCACCAGCTGCGCCAGGCGCTCGCCGACCGGCATGGTGAATTCGGTCTGGCCACGGTTCCAGCAGGACACCATCAGCGGGCCCTGGTAGTCGGAGTCGATCAGACCGACGAGGTTGCCCAGCACGATGCCGTGCTTATGGCCCATGCCCGAGCGCGGCAGGATCAGCGCGGCGAGGTTTGGGTCGCCGATGTAGACCGACAGACCGGTCGGGATCAGCACGGTTTCACCCGGCTTGATCACGATGTCCTCTTGCAGCATGGCGCGCAGGTCGAGGCCGGCGGAGCCCGGTGTGGCGTATTGCGGCAGCGGGAATTCGGTACCGATGCGTGGGTCGAGGATCTTGGCTTGCAAAGCGTGCATGTAAATTAAACCTGGTTCAGACGTTCGGCGATAAAAGTGACCAGCTGGCGAGCGATCTTGCTCTTGCTGGTCTGGGCGAAAACCGTGGCGTGCAGCGCACGGTCGATGACGCTGCAGGCGTTTTCTTCGCTGTTGAAACCGATGCTCGGGTTGGCGACGTCGTTGGCGACGATCAGATCGAGATTCTTGCCCTTCAGCTTGCGTGCAGCGTAGTCGAGCAGGTGTTCGGTCTCGGCGGCGAAGCCGACACTGAACGGACGGTCGGGACGGGTCGCGATGGTGGCCAGGATGTCCGGGTTACGCACCATTTGCAGGACGAAGCCGTCACCGCTCGTAGGGTCTTTCTTTAATTTTTGCGGGGCGACGACTTCCGGACGGTAGTCCGCCACCGCCGCCGAGGCGATGAAGATGTCGCAAGGGATCGCGGCTTCGCACGCAGCGAGCATGTCGCGGGCACTGACCACGTCGATCCGGGTGACCCGATCCGGGGTCGGCAGGTGTACCGGGCCGCTGATCAGGGTCACGCGGGCGCCGGCTTCCACCGCCGCTTCAGCCAGGGCGAAGCCCATTTTGCCGGAGCTGTGGTTGGTGATGTAGCGCACCGGGTCGATGTTTTCCTGGGTCGGGCCGGCGGTGATGACCACGTGCTTGCCGGTCAGCGCCTGGCGCTGGAAGCAGTCCGCCGCGAGCTGGGCCAGATCGGTGGCTTCCATCATGCGGCCCATGCCGACGTCGCCGCAGGCCTGGCTGCCGGAGGCCGGGCCGAAGGTTTTCAGGCCACGGCTTTCAAGGAGTTGCAGGTTGGCCTGGGTCGCCGGATCCCGCCACATGGCCTGGTTCATGGCCGGAGCGACAGCGACGATGGCGTCGGTGGCCAGCACCAGCGTGGTCAGCAGATCGTTGGCGATGCCTTGGGCCAGACGGGCCAGCAGGTCGGCGGTGGCCGGGGCGATCAGCACCAGATCGGCCCATTTGGCCAGTTCGATGTGGCCCATCGCGGCTTCAGCAGCCGGGTCGAGCAAATCCAGGTGAACCGGGTGGCCGGACAGCGCCTGCATGGTCAGCGGGGTGATGAATTCGCTGCCGCCACGGGTCATGACCACGCGCACTTCGGCGCCCTGATCGATCAGGCGGCGCACGAGGTCGGCGCTCTTGTAGGCAGCAATACCGCCGCCGACGCCCAGAACGATGCGTTTCCGATACAGCCGCTGCATAGGTCTGCCTTTCATTTCGTTGGTGACATACGTGGCGAAACCCCCTCCCCAGGGTGAATTCGCCCGCAAAAAAGATGGGCTACGATATCACAGCGACCGCTACGGAACAGCGGCGCCCACAGACAAGGAAGGTGTATGAGTATTCGCGATTGGCCGGCGGCGGAAAGGCCGCGGGAGAAGCTGTTGGAACAGGGCTCGGGAAGTCTTTCCGATGCCGAATTACTGGCGATTTTTCTGCGCACGGGTGTATCCGGCAAAAGCGCAGTGGATGTCGCGAGACACCTGTTGGGTCAGTTCGGCAGCTTGCGAGCCTTGCTTGAGGCTGATCTCGCAACGTTCAGTGAGCAATTGGGCCTGGGCCCGGCGAAGTTTGCCCAGTTGCAGGCCGTGCTGGAAATGGGCCGGCGACACCTGGCCGAGCGCATGCGCCAGAAAACGGCGCTGGAAAACCCGCAGGTGGTCCGTGATTACCTCAAAGCCATGCTGCGCCACGAACCGCACGAAGTGTTCGGTTGCCTGTTTCTCGACTCCAAACACCAGGTACTGACCTTCGAGACGCTGTTTCGCGGCTCGATCGACAACACCGCCGTACATCCCCGAGAAGTCGTGAAGCGTTCGCTGGCCAACAATGCGGCGGCGGTAATCCTGTGCCACAACCACCCGTCGGGGAACAGCGATCCGAGTCAGGCTGATCGATTATTGACCAAGCGTTTGCAGAAGGCTTTGGAGTTGATCGATGTGCGGGTGCTGGATCACTTCATCGTTGGCGATGGGGAACCGTTGTCGATGGCGGAGTGCGGCTGGATGTAGCTTTCTAGTACAAACGCTAATCCCTGTGGGAGCGGGCTTGCCCGCGAAATCGGAGTGTCAGTCGACAACTGTGTTGGCTGATCCACCGCATTCGCGGGCAAGCCCGCTCCCACAAAGGTTCTGTGTTGTGGCGGGTTATTTGAGGGTGACCTTGGAATAATCCTGCCGCCCGAACGGGCTCACCGAATAACCCTGCACGTCCTTACGCGTCAGCGCATATGCCGTCGGATGAGCCAGCGGCAGCCACAGCGCCTGCTGCTGAATCTGCGCCTGCGCCTGTTCGTAGAGTTTGGTGCGCACACCTTGCTCGCTGGTGGTCTTGCCGGCGCTGATCAGTTTGTCCAGATCGGCGTTGCAATAGCGGGCGAAGTTGGTGCCGGACTTCACCGCCGCGCAGGAAAACTGCGGGGTCAGGAAATTGTCCGGGTCGCCGTTGTCGCCGGCCCAGCCCATGAACAGCAGGTCATGCTCGCCAGCTTTGGCGCGGCGGATCAGTTCGCCCCATTCGATCACGCGGATTTCTGCCTGAATGCCGATTTCCGCCAGATCCGATTGCAGCAATTGCGCGCCGAGGCTCGGGTTCGGGTTCAGCAGGCTGCCGGACGGGCGGGTCCAGATGGTGGTCTGGAAACCGTCCTTCAATCCAGCCTTGGCGAGCAGTGCCTTGGCCTTGTCCACGTCGTGGGCGTAACCCGGCAGGTTTTTCGCGTAGCTCCAGGTATTCGGCGGATATGGACCGTTGGCGGCTTCGGCGGTGTCTTCGAATACAGCCTTGAGGTAGTTGGCCTTGTCGAAGGCGAGGTTGATCGCCTGGCGCACTTCCGGTTTGTCCAGTGGCGGATGCTGGCTGTTGATGCCGACGAATGCGGTCATGAACGCGTCAGTCTTTTCGACTTTCAGCGTCGGCTCCTGCTTCGCCGCCTGTACGTCCAGTGGTTTTGGCGACAGGGCAATCTGGCACTCGTTGCGCCGCAGTTTTTGCAGGCGCACGTTGGCGTCCGGAGTGATGGCGAAGATCAGCGGGTCCACCGCAGGCTTGCCGCGGAAGTAGTCCGGGTTGGCCTTGTAACGGATCGACGCGTCTTTCTGGAACCGGGTGAACACGAACGGTCCGGTGCCGACCGGCTGGCTGTTGAGCTTGTCGGTGGCATCGGCCTTCAGCAGCTTGTCGGCGTATTCAGCAGAATAAATGGAGGCGAAGCCCATGCTCAGGGTCGCGAGGAACGTCGAGTCCGGGTGATCGAGGGTGAAGCGCACGGTCAGCGGGTCCAGCGCGTCGATCTTCTTGATCAGGCTCGGCAACTGCATCGACTGGGCGTGCGGGAAGCCGCTCTGGGCGACTTTGTGCCACGGGTTGGCCGGGTCGAGCATGCGGTCGAAGCTGAACTTGACGTCTTCGGCGGTCAGTTCGCGGGTCGGCTTGAAGTAGTCGGTGGTGTGGAACTTCACCTGCGGGTGCAGCTTGAATACGTAGGTCAGGCCATCGGTGCTGACTTCCCAGCTGTCGGCCAGGCTCGGGACGACCTTGCCGCTGGCGGTGTCAAAGTCCACCAGGCGATTCATCAGTACGTCGGCCGATGCGTTGGTGGTGGTCAGCGAGTTGTACTGCACCACGTCGAAGCCTTCGGGACTGGCCTCGGTGCAGACGCTCAGGGCGGCGGCCTGGGCCAGTGGACTCAGTAACAGCGGGGCGAAGAGCAGGGGGAGGGCAGCGAGGCGCATGGTCGGCTTCCTTTACAGATCGAAGGCCCATCTGCAAGTGCAGTCTGGAAAAGGCCTACCCTAGTGGTCGCGATTGCAAATGACTATCCCCTTTTTGCATTTTCGGGGCGTGACGCTGGCGAGATCTGTAGGAAACGATTGCGTTAAAATCCGCAATCACTGTCGAAGCTGGTTCTCTGCGACGAATGGTAAAAATTGCCGGCAGCCTTTGCCTAAGGCGCTCCCAGCCAGAAAAAGCGGCTTTTTAGCCATTCTTTGCACACGGAAAGTTGTTGCTCCGTGGTCTTTCTGGTATAAAGCAGCGCTCTTTTCTAGGGGCCCGGTTCCTTCGCTTGTAGGTGTAGCCGGTAAGACCTCTAAAGAATCGCGGCGCCTGGCGCCACAATGACTAGAGATTAAGCGGCCAACCCATGCCGGGTTGGGCATGTGGTTTTAGAGGGCTGAGGCATGTCTAGAGTATGTCAAGTTACCGGTAAGGGTCCGGTGACTGGGAACAACATTTCCCACGCAAACAACAAAACCCGTCGTCGTTTCCTGCCGAACCTGCAGCATCACCGCTTCTGGGTTGAAGAAGAGAAACGTTTCGTACGCCTGCGCGTTTCCGCCAAAGGCATGCGTATCATCGACAAGCGTGGCATCAGCGTTGTGCTGGCCGAGCTGCGTCGCGACGGCAAGGTTTAAGGGAGCTAATCATGCGTGAATTGATTCGTTTGATCTCGAGCGCCGGTACTGGTCACTTCTACACTACCGACAAGAACAAGCGTACTACCCCGGACAAAATCGAGATCAAGAAATATGATCCGGTTGTTCGCAAGCACGTGATCTACAAGGAAGGCAAAATCAAGTAATTGATTTTTCCCGACTTACGAAAAAGGCCCGTATCTCACGATACGGGCCTTTTTTGTTACGCGTGATTCAGTGCAGTCGACTCACGCTCCAGCTGGTCTTGCCCGGTTGATCCGAAGCTTCACGCTTTTTGCTCGTTGGAGCGATCAATTTCGATCGCCTCGATGTTGCCTTGAGCATCAAGGTGAATTGTCAGGCGTCCAGGGCTGAGATCTGCGGTGAGATACCCGGTACCACCGCGTACGTCCCGGCCGGTCAGCTCGGCAAGATAAGCTTTGACGCTGGCTACGTAGCGACTGCCAATCATATGGCGTACCTGGTGAGTTACTTGTTCATTGTTCATGTTCGCATTTCCTTTGCGTGATTGAGATGTCCATTGGCTGAACTCACCAAGTGTGTGGCCGGCTTCGGCAGGGGCTGCGGTATATAGTTATTTTTTGCGCCCGCGGTGCTTCCCTGTGCGGATCATCTGGCAACAAAAAAGGCCCGTATCTGAAAATACGGGCCTTTTTTGTTGCCAGATGATCAACCGCAGATCAGTTCATCGATCTCATTGCGTTCGTTGACCAGTACCCTGATCCGGTCAGGTTTGGGCAGGAGATTGAACAGATCCTCCGGCCGTTCCAGCCGATGCTTTTGCACCCCGGCTGCAATACGGATGGCGCTCAGGGTTTCAGGGGTTGCGACTTGGCCGACAGCGAATTGCGCGGCGTTGATATTGCAGAAATCAGGCACGGTGCCTCCTTGCGTTTCATTCGGTTGGAAGCGCTCGCCGGTCAGTCCTGCCGAGACATCCTGCCTCGGTAGGAAATTGCCCGATGTATGAGCGCTGCCGCGAAGTTTCACTCAGAAGCACTGCACGCGTCTTACTCGCGTAGTCACCACTTGTGTCGGATCAGGCCTTCTGTTCGAAGATCACATAGACCTTGCGGCAAGCCTCCAGCACTTCCCAGGTGCCACGGAAACCGGCCGGAATCACAAAGCGGTCGCCGACACGCAGGGTCTTGGCATTGCCTTCGCCATCACGCAGCACCGAAACGCCTTGCAGGATTTCGCAGTATTCGTGTTCGGTGTAATTCACCGTCCACTGACCCACCGCACCTTCCCAAACGCCGACGCCCATTTGCCCGCATGGGCTGTCGTATTGATTGAACACCGCTTGCTCGGGATCGCCCTTGAGCACTTTGGCCGGGTCCGGGCGATAGCGTTCGGCTTCGGTTGTGGTCAGGCTGATGTCGACGACGTTCTGGATGTTCATTGTTGTTTTCTCCCGTGATGACGGCGCGATGGCGTGAAAGGGCCAAAGTCTATGTTGATTAAATTGAACGCCGCAAGGCCGTATGGCGAGCTTATGTCAAATATATTGAAACAACCCCGGCCGCTGGTTTAGGGTGGCGGATGCCTTGGGCCGAAAAGCAGGCTGGCCGGGCAGTATTCCTGAGGACGACCGCGACGATCGCGGCGCTCGTATTGAACAAGAGGAGGACACTCGAATGACCACCCTGACTCGTGCCGACTGGGAACAACGCGCCCGCGACCTGAAGATCGAAGGCCGCGCCTACCTTAATGGCGAGTACACCGATGCCGTCTCCGGCGAGACCTTCGAGTGCATCAGCCCGGTCGATGGCCGTCTGCTGGGCAAGATTGCCAGCTGTGACGCCGCCGACGCCCAGCGCGCCGTGGAAAACGCCCGCGCCACCTTCAATTCCGGCGTCTGGTCGCGCCTGGCGCCGACCAAACGCAAAGCCACCATGATCCGTTTCGCCGGCCTGCTCAAGCAGCACGCCGAAGAACTGGCCCTGCTAGAAACCCTCGACATGGGCAAGCCGATCAGCGATTCGCTGTACATCGACGTGCCGGGCGCTGCGCAGGCGTTGAGCTGGAGCGGTGAGGCGATCGACAAGATCTACGACGAAGTCGCCGCTACCCCGCACGATCAGCTGGGTCTGGTAACCCGTGAACCAGTGGGCGTGGTCGGCGCCATCGTGCCGTGGAACTTCCCGCTGATGATGGCCTGCTGGAAACTCGGCCCGGCCCTGTCGACCGGTAACTCGGTGATCCTCAAGCCGTCGGAAAAATCCCCGCTGACCGCCATCCGTATCGCCGAACTGGCGGTCGAGGCCGGCATTCCGAAAGGCGTGCTGAACGTGCTGCCGGGCTATGGCCACACCGTCGGCAAGGCGCTCGCGCTGCACAATGACGTCGACACGCTGGTGTTCACCGGTTCGACCAAGATCGCCAAGCAGCTGATGATCTATTCCGGCGAATCGAACATGAAACGCGTCTGGCTGGAAGCCGGCGGCAAGAGCCCGAACATCGTGTTTGCCGATGCCCCGGATCTGCAGGCCGCCGCCGAGTCCGCCGCCAGCGCCATCGCCTTCAACCAGGGCGAAGTCTGCACCGCAGGTTCCCGTCTGCTGGTCGAGCGTTCGATCAAGGACAAATTCCTGCCGATGGTGATCGAGGCGCTGAAAACCTGGAAACCCGGCAACCCGCTGGACCCGGCCACCAACGTTGGCGCGCTGGTCGACACCCAGCAAATGAACACCGTGCTGTCCTACATCGAGTCGGGCCACACCGACGGCGCCAAACTGGTGGCCGGCGGCAAGCGCATTCTTCAGGAAACCGGTGGCACCTACGTCGAGCCGACGATTTTCGACGGCGTGAGCAATGCGATGAAGATTGCCCAGGAAGAGATCTTCGGCCCGGTACTGTCGGTCATTGCCTTCGACACAGCCGAGGAAGCGATCAACATCGCCAACGACACGCCTTACGGCCTGGCGGCAGCGGTGTGGACTCAGGACATCTCCAAGGCGCACCTGACCGCCAAGGCGCTGCGTGCCGGCAGCGTGTGGGTCAACCAGTACGATGGCGGCGACATGACCGCACCGTTCGGCGGCTTCAAGCAGTCGGGCAACGGCCGCGACAAGTCGCTGCACGCGTTCGACAAATACACCGAGCTGAAGGCGACCTGGATCAAGCTGTAAATCGCTGAGGGAGCCTGCCGAGGCGGGCTCCCGAACGATACAAAGATCCCTGTGGGAGCGAGCTTGCTCGCGAAAGCGGTGTATCAGTCAGCACATTTGCTGAATGTGAAACCGTTATCGCGAGCAAGCTCGCTCCCACAGTGTTTTGTGGTGCACATAAAAATTATCCACAGGAGCGTGGACCATGCGTTGGGCGACGTATTTCGCCGTGTTGGCGTCTGTCTTGAGTGTTGGCCTGGCCCTCGGTGTCAGCATGCCGCTGGTGTCGTTGCGCCTGGAGGGCTGGGGTTACGGCTCGTTCGCCATTGGTGTGATGGCGGCAATGCCGGCCATTGGCGTGTTGCTGGGGGCGAAGATTTCCAGTCATCTGGCGGCGCGTTTCGGCACGGCGAACCTGATGCGCCTGTGCCTGTGGGCCGGGGCACTGTCCATCGGCCTGCTGGCGCTGCTGCCGAGCTACCCGATCTGGCTGGTGCTGCGGCTGATGATCGGCGTGATCCTGACCATCGTGTTCATCCTTGGCGAGAGCTGGATCAATCAACTGGTGGTCGAGCACTGGCGCGGGCGACTGGTGGCGCTGTATGGCAGCAGTTATGCGTTGAGCCAACTGTCTGGTCCGTTGCTGTTGGGCGCACTGGGCACCGATCACGATTATGGTTTCTGGGTGGGTGTCGGTCTGCTGATCGCTTCGCCGTTTCTGCTGCTGGGTCGCAGCGGCGCGCCCAGCAGCGAGGCCAGCAGCGTGACCTTCGGCGATCTGTGGGGTTTCGCTCGAGAGCTGCCGGCCATCGCTTGGGCGGTGTCGCTGTTCGCCGCGTTCGAAGCAATGATCCTGACCCTGTTGCCGGTGTATTGCCTGCAACAAGGCTTCACCGCCGAAATCGCGCTGGCGATGGTCAGCACCGTGGTGGTGGGTGATGCACTGCTGCAATTGCCCATCGGCGCATTGGCCGATTATCTGTCA
Source organism: Pseudomonas sp. GM25 (assembly GCF_000282255.1). Classification (NCBI taxonomy): domain Bacteria; kingdom Pseudomonadati; phylum Pseudomonadota; class Gammaproteobacteria; order Pseudomonadales; family Pseudomonadaceae; genus Pseudomonas; species Pseudomonas sp. GM25. The sequence continues at coordinate 323,040 of NZ_AKJQ01000035.1, forward strand.
CGGCGGACCCTGTTCACCGGCTGCGCTGTGGTGCTGATGCTGTCGAGTCTGGCGATCCCGATGCTGCTCGACACTTTGCTGATCTGGCCGCTGTGGGTGTTGTTCGGCGCCAGTGCCGGTGGCCTGTTCACCCTGTCGTTGATCCTGATCGGCGAGCGCTACCGCGATGATGCGCTGGTGCGCGCCAACGCCCATGTCGCGCAGCTGTGGGGCGTCGGTTGTCTGATCGGGCCGTTGATGGCGGGGGCCGGCAGTCAGTGGATCAGCGGGCATGCGTTGCCGTGGTTGATGGCGGCCGGTGCATTCGGGCTGGTGATACTGCTGTCGCGGCAAGGGGCGTTCGGCAAGGTGCCGGAGCCTGCTTGATACGGTTGGAGCGGGCTGCTACAGCATCCGCTCCAGTCCCACGGTGGTGCTGAACCACGCATTGAAGCGCCGCCACCAACTCCCCGGCTCCTTGGTCAGCGTGTGCATCTGGCCATTGTCCTCGGTGACCCACACCACTTTTCCGTCCTGCAGTTTCGCTTCGTAGCTGAGCGCCGGCGCCATGCCTTGCAAGGCCAGTTCGCGCACGTGGGCTGCCAGTTCGGGACTGTCCACCAACACGCCGACTTCAGTATTCCAAAGCACTGAGCGCGGGTCGAAATTGAACGAGCCAATGAACGACTTCTTCCCGTCGAAGATCATCGCCTTGCTGTGCAGGCTCGAGTCCGAGCCGCGATAGGACTTGCTGTAAAACAGGTGCGGGCCGCTGCCGTAGTTATCCCCAGGCTGGCGCCGCAGCTCAAACAGCTTCACGCCATGTTCCAGCAACGCCTTGCGGTACGGCGCATAACCACCGTGCACCGCCGGCACGTCGGTGGCTTCCAGCGAGTTGGTCAGCAGGCTCACCGACACACCGGCATCGGCGCGGCCGGTCAGGTAGACCAGCCCCGGCTGCCCCGGCACGAAGTAGGCAGAAATCATCACCAGTTCTTTGCTGACGCCGGTCAGCTCCGGTGCCAGTTGGGTCGTCAGCAGCAGTTGCGGATCGGGTTCGCCCTTGGCCAGCACCTTGCTCGGCGCATCCCACAGCGCCTGGTTCCACGCCCAGATCAGCTCCTTGCGCCAGATGTCCATGCGCGGATCGGTGCGATAGGTCATCAACTGCTGATACAGCGCGTGATTCTGTTTGCGGGTTTCTTCGAGTGATTCTTCCAGGCGCGTGCGGGTGTTCTGCAGGTCTTTGGCCGAGGGTTTGCTGGAGAGGAACTCGTCGATCGGCTTGCTCAGGGCGCTGTTCCAGTACTGATCGAAACTGTGCCCGAGCTGTTCGGCGACCGGCCCGACACTGAGCATGTCGATATCGGTGAAGTTCAGGTTGGGCTCGGCATCGAAGTATTCGTCGCCCAGATTGCGCCCGCCGACGATGGCTGCGCTGTTGTCCGCCAGCCACAGCTTGTTGTGCATCCGCCGGTGTTGCAGCGACAGGTTGAACAGTCGCCCGGCCGCCCGGGTCACGCCGGTGCTGCGCCCCAGGTGCAGCGGATTGAACAGGCGGATCTGGATCTGCGGATGTGCCGCCAGGGTGGCGATGATCAGGTCGAGGCCGTCGCTGGTGGTGTCATCCAGTAGGATCCGCACCCGCACGCCCCGGTCGGCGGCCTTCAATACTTCTTCCACCAGCATTCGCGTACTGATGCCGTCATGGACGATGTAGTACTGCAAGTCGAGGCTGCGTTGCGCGTTGCGGATCAGCTCGGCGCGGGCGGTGAAGGCTTCGGTGCTGTTGGACAGCAGGCGAAAACCGGACTGGCCCTTGTAGGGCGCCGCCTGGGCCTGGATCGAACGACCGAACGCGGAGTCGGACGCCGGCAGTGCCTGGCTCGGTTCGCGCGGGACATCCAGCGAAGCGCACCCGGCGAGCAGCAGGACGAACATCAGTGCAAATGGCAGGGAATGTCTGGGGCTCAAGTCGGGTCGTTCCGGGTGTGGGCGAGGTCAGGAGTATGGCACGGCGCACGCCGCCTGTTGCCTGTTCGAAAGAGCAGTCAATCCGATCCCTGAAGCAGAGCGGTTTGTAGCTCATGGCTGTCGGCAGGACGCAGTTTTTTAAACAAATGGCGGATTTTTCCGGCTCTCATCAGCTACGCCCCGCAGCGATTTTTCCAGCGCGCAATACACCCTCGCCTTACATCACTGCCGGGAGGCAATCGGAATAATGACAACGCTGATTCTGAAGCAGGACGTTTCCTGTTTTTCAGCAGAAGAAGCGCAGCTGGCTGTCATCTTTCGATTCTTATGGAGTGAGAATTTTCATGCGCAAGACCTTTCGTGCAATCGCTGTCGCAAGCGCCCTGTGTCCGGCACTGGCCATGGCCGATGGTGCAGACCTGACCATCACCGGCACCATCATCCCGACCTCGTGTACGCCGTCCTTTGCTGACGGTAATACGGTCGAGTTAGGGGATATCCCCGCCGGGTCACTGAATCGCGACCGGCAGACCGAGCTGCAAAACCGCAATGTAACGCTGAGCATCCGTTGTTCGGCAAATGCGCCGATGGCCATCAAAGTGCATGACAACCAGGCACATACCCAACTGCCCGGTATCGTCGTGGATGGCACCGATTGGGCGATGTACATCTACGGAATCGGACAAGTCGCGGGCGCCAAGATCGGTGGTTACGGCCTGCGATACGGTACACCCACCGTCGATGGCAAGCCGTCGATGATCATGTACAAGCAAGGGGGCATGGCCAACTGGGACACCCCCGATACGGCCACGCTGGTCGGAAAAAATGCGGATGGCGGCAATCTTCGCTATTCGTGGGGAGGATCCCTGGCCGCAGGCCCGACGCCGGGCGTCGTGCACATCTTTCCCATGACGCTGGTGCCGGTCATCGGCCCGTCGGCGAACCTGCCGATTACTTCTGAAATCGCGCTCAACGGCTCGGCAACGTTCGAGCTGCTCTACCTCTGACAGAGCGCGCAACGCGCCAATCATCGACAGGCACCGGTCGCTTCCGGGGCCTGTCCTTTCCAATCAATGTTATCGGCTGGCCTGTGGCCCGGCACGGATGCCGGCTGCGCGCTCGCCCGTGGACAACGTCATGAACGCCTTTGTGCGAAAAGCCATCGCCAGTGTGCTGCTGGTTTCTTTTTGGGTGCCCGGCCCGATCCGGGCGGCGGGAATGGTTCCCGAGACGCCTGTCGTTGTGCTCGACGAAGGCGTGGGTGAGGCCGGTATCAATGTGTTCAACAGCGAGTCGCATCCCGCGCTCCTGCACACGTCTGTCGAAGACGTGCCGCAAGATACCGAGTCATTGCTGCTGCTGACACCGCCGGTGGCACGGGTCGAGCCCGGGGCAACGCAGCGCGTGCGTTTCATTCTGCGCAGTGCGGAGCCTTTGAAGACCGAGCGTCTCAAGCGCGTGATCTTCGAGGGGATCGCTCCGCAGGACTCGACGGGCAAGGCGCAGGTGAGTCTGAGCCTGCGCCAGAACATTCCGGCGATCCTGCGTCCGGCGAATCTGCCGGTCGACCGCGAGCCCTGGAAGCATCTGGTGTGGACGCGACAAGGCACTGATATCCAGGTGCGCAATCCCAGCCCGTACGTGGTGCGGCTGGGCCATTCGGTGACGCTGCTGCCCGACAACAAAGAGATGGATCTGGGCCGCACCTATGTGCTGCCCGGCGAGCAGCTGACCTTGAGCGGAACGCCTGATCCGGGTCATGCACCGCTTCAGGTACGGCTGTTTCCAGTGACCACCTACGGTTTCGCCATTGCGCACTTCGATGCTCCTTTGGTGACGGATTGATGCACCGAGGTTGTCTGGCCGGCGCCGCGTTGATCATCGTTCTCGGCACCGCCCCTGTCGCCAGAAGCGCCGAAGGGCTATCCGTGCAGTTCAATCCGGATGTACTGAAATCCCGTGGGCTGGATCCGCGCCTGGCCGAATATTTCAGCCAGGCGCCGCGCTTTCGCGAGGGCGTGCAGGCGGTTGCGCTGTCGGTCAACGGTGTGCCGAAGGGGCGGGTGCAGGTGACGTTCAATGCCGAAGGCGAGTTGTGTTTCACGCCTTCACTTCCGGAGCGGGGCGGATTTCGGGCGGCGGATCACGTCGAGTCGACGGGTGATTCGGGATGCGAACTGTTCGCCCGGTACTTTCCGGGTGCGGTGGTACAAGCCGATCCGTCGCAGGAACATATCTCGCTGCTGTTGCCCACCGATGCGCTGGTGCCTGATCGCCCGGTTCGTCGCAGCTTCCTCAACGGGGGTACGGCAGGTCTGTTCAACTACGACGCCTTGCTGCTGGGCAGCCGTTTCGCCGGCCAGTCTTCGCAGTTCCGCAATCTGAATGCCGAGCTGGGCCTGAATGCGGCGGACTGGTCGTTTCGCAGTCGCCAGGTGTACAGCGAGTTCGCCGGAGAGAATCGCCTCGAGCATTTGTATGCCTACGCCTCGCACACTTCGGAACGCTATCAGGCCAACCTGCAACTGGGTCAGTTGAACATGGTCTCGCCGCTGTTTTCCGGTGAGGCCTTCAACGGCTTCCAGGTGCAACCGGAACTGGCCCTGATGGCGCTGGACGATGACAGCTCCGGTGCGCGGGTTGAAGGCATTGCCTATTCCGCCGCGCGAATCGAAGTCACCCAGAGCGGTGCGTTGATCTACACCACGGTGGTGCCCAGTGGGCCGTTCACGCTGGTGGGTTTGCCGCTGCTCAGCCAGAGCGTGGACCTGGAAGTGACGGTGCACGAAGAGGACGGTCAGCAGCGGCGTTTCATTGTGCCGGCGACGCAGTTGCGGGGCGGGATGACGGGCCGGGCGGCAGGCTATGGGCTGGCGGTCGGTCAGGTGAGGCGCTACGCCGGTGACGAGCGTGATGCGCCGTCCTTTGCCGCTGCCAGCAAGGACTGGCGGCTGGGCTCGCGCGGGCAGGTCACGGCCGGCGCCATGTTTGGCACAGGCTATCAGTCGCTGGGCTGGGCAATGCAGGGCGGCATCGGTGATCGGCTGATACTCGGTGGGCGCCAGGTGATTTCCCGGGCACAGGATCAGGCCGTGTCCGGCACGCAATTGCAGTGGACGGCCAGCGGTCGGTTGAGTGAACGGTTGTCGACAAGTGTTGCGCTGACCCAGCAGACCCAGGGTTTCCGCACGCTGTCGGACACCACCTGGGATTCGCGCAATGATCGACCGTTCCAGCGAGTACGCAATCAACTGACGGCAAACCTCAGCACCAGCAGTCCGGTGTACGGAGGCTTTTCTGCCAGCTACTCGCGCTTCTCCATGTTTGATGGGACGGCCACGTCCAGAGTCGCCCTGGCCTGGTCGCAGAGCATTCGGCGGGCCAATGTGACATTGACGGTTGAACGGGATGTCGCCGGGGCCTCCGACGATGCCCGTGGCACAGCAGCCTATCTGAGTGTCAGCTTGCCTCTGGGCGCGCGCCAGACCTTGCGCGGTTACGTGCGTAACGACGACGTGAGCGGCACTCGCAGCGGTCTGCGATTCAATGAACAGCTCAGCGACACCCTGGCCTACAGCATCGGCGCCGAGCGACCGGATGACGGCAGCGCCGGGTTCAACGGACGGGTCAATCTGTTGCCCCGCTATAGCCAGCTGGATATGGGCTATTCGCGCAGTGATGCGGATAGCCAGAACTATGACATCGGCCTGCGTGGCGGTGCGCTGGTGCACGGTGGTGGCGTAACGCTGTCGCCTTATCCGCTGCGCGAAACCTTCGCCTTGCTCAAGGCCGGCGACAGCGCCGGCGTCAGGTTGAACACCCCGCGTGGCCCGGTCTGGACCGATCATTCCGGGCACGCCGTGGCAGCGAGTCTGCCGGCGTACAGCAAAGGGCGGGTCGAGCTGGACACGGCCAGCCTGGGGCGCAATGTCGATGTGCACAACGCTTTTCAAGAGGTCGAAGCCGGGCGTGGCGCCTTCGCGCATCTGGCGTTCGACATGGTCACCGCGCGGCGCGTGCTGTTGCAGGCGCGCACCGCCGACAACGTTCTTCTGCGCAAGGGCGGAGCCGTTTTCGACGCGCAGGGACAGTACATCACCAACGTACTGGAGGCCGGCACGATCTTCTTGCCCGATGTCCGGCCAGACACGAGTTTGCACGTGGTGCTGCCCGATGGCATTCGCTGCCGGTTGGTCTACAGCCTCGGCGAACCCCCCGACACCCAATCGCTGTACGAAACAGCTCAAGCCACCTGCCACGCGGTTTAGGAGTCAGTCACCATGCATCGTTTGAATACCGGCACGATTGGTCTGGCATTGCTCAGTGCCGTGTTTATCGCCGATCAGGCACAGGCGCAGTCGGGCTGTGCAGTCAGGCTGGGGCAGCCTTCCATCGACTTTGGAGCGATGACGCGCGGTCAGTTGCTGCAGCAGCCCCTGGACAATGACCAGCTGAGTTTCGGGCGCCGACGGGTGCAGATCACCGTTCAGTGTGAACGGACAGTTGCGCTGCGACTCGACCTGGCGGCGCCGGCCGCGGATACCGTGGACTATCGGTTTGGCGCGGGGGCGTTGAGGGTCCATGTGATGGCTGTCCGGGTGGATGGCAAGGCCGTGCAGTGGCTTGGATTTGAACCGGGTGTCGCATCCGGCGCGGCTGTCTGGCCCGCCGGGCAAAGCCTGATTCCCGCGCGGGCGGGCGTTGCACTGGAAGGTCAGCGCATGGACGTCGAAGTGGAACTTGAAGGACGGGTAGGGTCAGCGCAGACCCGGGTTGCCGATCTGACCCGGTTCGGGATCGATCTGCGCTTTCAGGCGTACTGAATCTCGGACCCCGGAAACATGGCGGTTCAAAGCATCGGGCCACGGCAGCGTAGGATCCCGCCACCAAGCTCAAATTACCTATTGAACCAGTCGTGATTTCGCTGTTTAAGCGCTCCCGTTTCCTACAGATTTATCTCTCATAAGCCGCAATCATCAGCCCGCTTACTTACATACCAAGTTTGTAGGGACTGAACTGTCAATCAAATGGAAGATTACGGCTTATGAAAAAGACATACCGTCTTGCAGTACTGGCGGCGGCGCTGCTGCCAACAATGGCAATGGCAGAAAGCGTTGACCTGAATGTCATCGGCACCATTATTCCGACGTCCTGCATTCCGGCCTTCGCCGGTGGCAGCACGGTGGATCTGCGCAAGATTTCGGCGGCGACTTTGAATCCGACCACCCAGACCTTGCTGGCCGGTCGCGATGTGTCCCTGCACATCAATTGCGATGCACCGGCTCCTGTGGAAGTATCGGTGCGCGATAACCGAGCCGGCACCAAGCTGCCGGGCATCAGTGATGGTGCCGGGCAGAGTGATCCGGCGCTGTTCTACGGGTTGGGTGACATCAACGGTACGCCCATTGGTGGTTTCGCCTTGCGTCACGGCATTCCCGAGACTGACGGCAATGCGCAGACATTGCTGACCCGGACGCTGGCGGTCCCGACATGGCGTGTGCCGACCAGTACGCTGGTCAGCAATGCACCGCAGTTGTACTCGTGGGGCGCCAGCGCCGCGACCGGTCCGGTTGCCGCCCGTCACCACGGTTTCCCGATGCACCTGCTGCCGATCATCGGGCCAAGCAACGCTCTACCGATTGCCAACGAAATCCCGCTGGACGGCTCCGTGACATTCGACATGTTCTACCTCTGACGGCGGCGTCCCGGTGCCTCTCACGCACCGGGACTGACTGACGCACGCGAGCGCGGTCCGGCATCTGCCGGATCGCATCCAGGATTTCACGGATTATCCCGATGCTCATTTCTTTCAAGTCTGTTCTCAGGACGGCGCCGCTGTGCCTGTCCGCATGGTTTTCAATGCCGCTGGCCCACGCCGCCGGAATGGTTCCGCAGACGCCCGTGCTGTTGGTCGAGGAGGGCATGGGTGAGGCGGTGATGAACGTGCGCAATACCGACACGCATCCCGCACTGCTGCACACCACTGTTGAGAACATCGAGGACCGCGACGATGTACTGCTGATCTTCACCCCGCCCATTGCCCGGGTCGAACCGGGCGGTATTCAGCAAGTGCGATTCATTCTGCAAAACCGGCAACCGTTGAAAACCGAACGCCTCAAACGGGTGATCTTTGAGGGGATCAGTCCGGCCAGTGACGCTGCCGGAGCCCGGGTTGCTCTCGGTGTACGCCAGAACCTGCCAGTGATTTTGCGCCCTGCCGGGTTGCCGGTCGAACGTGAACCCTGGAAGCGGCTGACCTGGTCAATGGATGCCAACGGTGTACAGGTCGTCAATTCGAGCCCCTACGTGGTGCGGCTGGCGAAAACGATTGTGCCTCTGCCGGGCACCCGCTCGGTGAACCTGCCCAAGACTTACATCCTGCCCGGCGAGCGAATGCACGCCGAGTTGCCCTTGCACACCTCGGCCCAGACGATGGCGGTGAGGATCTTCCCGGCCACCACCTACGGCTTTGCGGTCGACCATTACGACGCGCCGGTTACCCGCTGATGAAGGTCTGCGTTCGTTGGAGCGTGTTGCTGCTTGCGGCCCACTGCAGTGCGCTGGCGGCCGAGTCACTGGAGTTCGACGCCCGTGTGTTGAGAGACCGTGGCATCGATCCCGCGTTGGCGGCGTACTTTCGTGAGGCGCCGCGCTTCATCCAAGGCGAGCATTCCGTGGCGCTTGAGGTCAACGGACAGGCCAGAGGCCGTGTGCGGGTATCGTTCAACGAGCGCGGTGAACTGTGCCTGCACCCCCAATGGCTGAACGTTGCTGGAGTACGCCCGCCAACCTCGATGGACAAGTTGCGACCGGAGCAGTGCATGACGCTGGCGGAGGGATTTCCCGAAGCAATCGTGCGACTGGACCCGGGACGCGAACGGATTGACCTGCTGGTACCGACCGACAGTCTGATGCTGGCGGAGCGTGCGCCAAACAACTTCGCCCATGGTGGTACGGCCGGCGTTTTCAATTACGACGCGTTGATGGTCGGCAGTCAGCATGAAGGTCGGCACGACAGGTTTCAAAGCCTCGGTTCGGAGGTCGGCCTGAATGCCGGGGACTGGGTGTTGCGCAGCCGGCAGTCTTACACGTCGACCTCCGGCAACTCACGGTTCGAGCACCTGTATGCCTACGGTGCGCGAACCCTGGAGGACGCCGAAGCCAGCCTGCAGGTCGGGCAATTGAATCTCGCGTCGAGCTTGTTTGCCGGCGAATCCTTCAACGGCGTGCAGATCGTGCCGGAAGCGGCATTCACCCAGTTGCGCGCGGCGCAGGACGGCGCGCGCGGGCAGGTGGAAGGTGTCGCGTATTCGCCGGCCCGCATTGAAGTCCGGCAGAACGGCGTGTTGATCTACACCACCATGGTGCCGAGTGGGCCGTTCACGCTGCGAGCACTGCCGCTGCTGAGCAACCGGATTGATCTGGAGGTGACTGTCCACGAACAGGATGGGCAGGCGCGGCGCTTGCGCGTGCCGGCGGCCAGCCTCCACGAAGCACAATGGGCCGGGCCGAGCGGGTTCAACTTTGCGCTGGGCACGGTGCGACGGCTGGGCTCGGACGACCGAAAGACGCCTTCTTTCACGGCGCTCAGCAAGGATTGGGATTGGGGGCAGGCCACCCGACTGAGCGCCGGTTTGCTCGCGGCAACCGACTACCTGTCGACAGGCTGGGGCCTGCAGCGGCAGTGGGCCGGCGGCTACGCAATGGGCCTGCGACAGGTGCTGTCCGATGACCGCTCCAGTGGCGCGGGAGGCAGCCAGACACAACTGACGCTCAGTGCGCCGCTGTCCGAGAGCCTGTCGACGAGCCTGGTCGCAGTGCGACAGAGCCGGAATTTTCGCACGCTGTCAGACACCGGCTGGGATCAGGAGCTCCACCGGGCCGAATCCCCCGGTCGCGATCACCTGGTGTTTTCTCTCACCGGATCGGTGGATCAATGGGGGGCATTCGGGGCGACCTGGTCGCGATATTCGACCCAGAATGAACCGTCGCAGTCGCGTCTTGGCCTGTCGTGGTCGCGCACATTACCTGAGCGCATCAGCCTGTCGTTGAACCTGGAACGTGCCATCGGCGACACGGCATCTGATCGCCTGGGCAACTCCGCTTACCTGACGCTGGGAATGGCGCTCGGTGGCCAGCGAAGGCTGCGCGGCTATTTGCGCCGTGATGATCGATCCGGCCTGCGCCGGGGCGTGGCCGTCAGCGACGTACTGGGTGAAAACCTGGCCTACAACGCCAACGCGGAGTACCGCGATGAGACTGCGGCCAGTTACGGCGTGCGTTTCAATGCGCTGCCGCGCTACACCAGCCTGGACGTTGGCGTCGGCCAGCGATCCGGCGCGACCGATTACGATGTGGGGCTGCGCGGTGGTGTGGCGCTGCATCGCGACGGCGCAACCTTGTCGCCTTATCCCCTGCGCGACACCTTCGGCGTACTCAAGGCCGGTGATCGATCGGGTTTAAAACTGAACACGCCTCAAGGGCCGGTCTGGACCGATGGTTCGGGTCACGCAGTCGCGGCGAGCCTGCCGGCCTGGTCGACGGCACGGCTGGAAGTCGACCCGCTCAGCCTGTCGCGCAACGTCGAAGTGCTCGACGGGGTGAAGGAAGTGCAGCCGGCCCGTGGGTCGGTGCAGCATCTGGACTTTTCCCTCGTCACCGTCCGGCGATTGTTGCTCAACGCCATGACCGTCGACCGGCAATGGCTGGCCAAGGGGTTGAGTGTTCACGATGAGCAGGGCCGCTACCTGACAACGGTCCAGGACGCCGGAACGATTTTTCTGCCGGACGCAAAAGCGGGTCAGCGCCTGCATGTGCAGCTCCCTGACAACACGCAGTGCGAGTTGCGTTTCCCGCTTTCCGAATCCCCTGACGACAGTGCGCTCATCGAGCGGGTCGATGCCACCTGCGCGCCGGCCGAGCTGTCCTGAACGAGTGCATCTGATGAAATTTCTGCTGGTCCTGGTCGTGCTGCTGTGCCTGGTATTTGAACCGGCGTCGGGCGCCGAAGCGTGTCAGTCGAGCCTGTCGCCCGCGAGCGTGAACCTGGGTAGCGTAACGCGCGCCGACCTGCTGCAACGCACGGCGCTTGATGGCCGGGGCCCGGGCTTTGGTCTGCGCAGCGTGCACTTGCGGGTGCACTGTCCCGACGTGCGCTTGATGCGCTGGGCTTTCGCCGCGCCCCCGGCTGATCCGCAACGTTTCCGTTGGGCGGCGGGCACGTTGCAACTGCGTATCGTGGCTGTGCGTCTCGACGGTGCGGCGGTGAACTGGCGGCTGGACAGCGGCCAACCGGTCGAAGGTGATTTCCTGCGACCGGGCATTCATGTTGTGCCGTGGCAGGCGGACGCCGGTGCCCGGGGCAGCCTGCTGGAAGTGGAGATGGAACTGGATGCGCGGGTCGATGACGCCTCAAGCCGCCCCGTCGATCCGGAGCGGTTTGAAGGTCAGGGCGCATTTACGGTGGGCTAATCGACCTCGGCCAACAGTTTGATCGCGGCCGCGCCGACCTTGCGCACGGCCTCTTCGATCAGTGCTGTCGGTTTGGCCGCGTAGTTCATGCGCAGGCAATTGCGGTACTTGCCCGAGGCGGAAAAGATGCTGCCGACAGCAATCTGTACGCCCTGATCGTGCAACGCACGATTCAGTTTCAGGGTATCGAAACCTTCCGGCAGTTCGACCCAGAGCATGAAGCTGCCTTGCGGGCGGCTGGCGCGGGTCCCGGCCGGGAAATAGCGCGTTACCCAGTCGATCATCACGTCGCGATTGCGCTGGTATTGCGTGCGCATCCGCCGCAAATGCGGTTCGAAGTGCCCGGCCTTTAAGAATTCGGCGATGGCGATCTGCGGCTGTGGCGCAGTGGAGCCAGTGCTGATGTATTTCATGTGCAGCACCCGCTCGAGGTAGCGACCGGGCGCGACCCAGCCGATGCGCAGCCCCGGCGCGAGGGTCTTGGAAAACGAACTGCAGAGTAAGACACGGCCGTCTTCGTCGAAGGATTTGATCGTGCGCGGACGCGGGTAGGTGTAGGCCAGTTCGCCATACACATCGTCCTCGATGATTGCCACGTCGAAGCGCTGGGCCAGGTTGAGCAGGGCGCGTTTGCGCGACTCCGGCATGATGTAGCCGAGCGGGTTGTTGCAGTTGGGCGTGAGCTGGATGACCTTGATCGGCCATTGTTCCAGCGCCAGTTCCAGGGCTTCGAGGCTGATGCCGGTGAGCGGGTCGGTGGGGATTTCCAGGGCTTTCATGCCCAGGCCTTTGAGGGTTTGCATGGCGCCGTGGAAGCTCGGCGAATCCACCGCGACGATGTCGCCGGGTTCGCAGATCGCGTGGATGCTGGTGGAGAGCGCTTCGTGGCAACCGGTGGTGACCACCAGATCGCTGGCGCTCAACTGGCAGCCGGAATCGAGCATCAGCCGGGCGATCTGTTCGCGCAGTTCGAGGGTACCGTGAATGTTGTCGTAATACAGACCGGGCATGTCCTGACGGCGGCTGATACGGGCCAGCCCGCGCAGCAGCGGTTTCATCGTCGGTGACGAGATGTCCGGCATGCCGCGACCGAGTTGCACCACGTCCTTGCGCGGCACGGCGCGAATCAGTTCCAGCACCTGATCCCACTGGGAAATTTCCACCGGCCGTTGCGCCGGGCGTCCGACTGCCGGCAGCTCCGGTAACTCACGCCCCACCGGCACGAAATACCCGGACTTGGGTTTCGGCGTGGCCAGGCCGCTGTCTTCCAGCATCCGATAGGCCTGCTGCACCGTGCTCAGGCTGACCCCGTGTTCTACGCTCAAGGCGCGCACCGACGGCAGGCGATCACCAGGACGGTAGAAGCCTTGTTCGATGCGGGTGCCGAGCAGTTCGGCGAGATTCACATAGAGCGTCATGGCACTGCCTCGATGCAGATGATTCGTTAAACCAGTACAGATGCGGCGTAAATCGACAATTCAGTCTCAGAGACAGCAAATCTGTATGGAAATAATACAGATGTGTTGAATCTGTAATGCTTTTGCTCGCCCGCGCATCATGGAATCTCTGGCTACCCAAGTAAACAGGAGCAATGAAAATGAACGGTTTGAGCGATGTGCGGCTGACGTTACACAGTCAGGAACTGGAGGCAGGGCAACAGGACAACGCGCGCAACGAGATCATGCGCAACGCGCCGTCCGGCCTGAGTCGCTGGGGCCTGTTCTGGCATCGTCTGCACACGCGCAAGGCGTTGTTGCGCCTGACGCCGGAACAGCTCAAGGACATCGGGCTGACCCGCGAGCAGGCGCTGGAGGAGGGGTTGAAGCCGTTCTGGCGGATCTGAAATCTTCGGTGCCTGTTTCGGCCCCTTCGCGAGCAAGCCCGCTCCCACATTCGACCGTGTTCTCCAGGTGGAGCGCGGTCACCTGTGGGAGCGAGCTTGCTCGCGAAGGCGTATTCAGGGCCTCGACAAAAACATCAGACCAACTCTTTAAGCCGATGCCACAACATCCCCAACGCCAACAGCGGCGAGCGCAGATGCTTGCCGCCGGGGAAGGTGATGTGTGGCACTTTGGCGAACAGGTCGAAGCCGCCGCTGTGCTGACCACTGATGGCCTCGGCCAGTAGCTTGCCCGCCAGGTGCGTGGCATTCACGCCGTGACCGGAATAAGCCTGGGCGTAATACACATTCGGCTGATCCGCGAGCCGGCCAATCTGTGGCAGACGGTTGGCACCGATGCCGATCATCCCGCCCCACTGATAAGCGATCTTCGCTGAAGCGAGCTGCGGAAACACTTCGAGCATCTTCGGCCGCATGTACGCGCCGATGTCTTTCGGATCACGCCCCGAGTAATGGCAGGCGCCGCCGAACAGCAGGCGACGGTCCGCCGAGAGGCGGTAGTAATCGAGCGCCACCCGCTGGTCGCAGACCGCCATGTTCTGCGGCAGCAGGGCGTGGGCCTGTTCTTCGCTCAGGGGTTCGGTGGCGATGATGTAGCTGCCGGCCGGCAGTACCTTGCCGCTGAGTTGCGGATTCAGATTGTTGAGATAGGCATTGCAGCCCAGCACCAGGGTCTTCGCCCGCACCGAACCTTGCGCTGTATGCACCCGGACTTCCGGGCCGTAGTCGATGCGGGTGACCGCCGATTGCTCGAACAGCTTCACCCCGAGTTGCTGCGCTGCCGCAGCTTCGCCGAGCGCCAGGTTCAACGGGTGCAGGTGCCCGGAACCCATGTCGATCAAACCGCCGACATAGCGTTTGGAGCCAACCACGGTGTGCATCTCGTTCGCTTGCAGCAGACGGGTTTCGTAGCGGTAACCGAGGCCGCGCAGTTCTTCGGCGTCTTCGGCAAATCCTTCAAGGTCGGAAGGTTTGTTCGCGAGATCGCAGTAACCCCAGGTCAGGTCGCAGGGGATCTGAAATTTTTCGACGCGCTGGCGGACGATTTCCACCGCTTCCAGGCCCATGAGTTTCATCTGACGCACGCCGTCGGCGCCGATCACGTTGGCGAACTGATCGAGGCCGTGACCGACCCCGCGAATCAGTTGCCCGCCGTTGCGGCCGCTGGCGCCCCAGCCGATCCGGTGCGCCTCCAGCAACACCACGCTCAAACCCCGTTCAGCCAGTTCCAGCGCGGTGTTCAGCCCGGAGAAACCGCCACCGACCACGCACACGTCCGCGATCTGTTCACCTTGCAGCACCGGATGATCGGGCTGCGGCAGGCTGCTGGCGGCGTAATAAGAGGCAACGTGGGGTTGGCTCGCGGTGGCTTGGGCGCGGGCATTCATGGGCGTCATCCTGAGCGGGTGTCGAGAAAATTTGACGGAGCATAAGCCGCAGGCCCGAGGCCGGGCAACATTGGTCGGCCCACGGTGTCTGGATCACGGCTTTTGCGGCACAATTGCCGCCTATTTCGCTCCGGTTACCGCTTCAATGAGCTGCAACAGTCAGAAAATCCGCACCCTGCGTCAGCAGATTCCCACGTTCGAATGCGTGCCGGGCTGTCATGACTGTTGCGGGCCGGTGACCACCTCGCCTGAGGAAATGTCCCGCCTGCCGCGCAAGACCCGCGCCGAGCAGGACGCAGCGATGGAAGAGCTCAACTGTGTGCATTTGGGGCCGAATGGCTGCACGGTGTATGACGAGCGGCCGCTGATCTGCCGGTTGTTCGGCACCACCCAGACCTTGCCGTGCCCCAACGGCCGGCGGCCGGTGGAGCTGATTCACCCACGGGTCGAGAAGCAGGTGTTCGAGTACATGGCCGAAAACCGGCAGGTGCTGGTCTGAGCGTTCAGTCCGGAATCGGCAGGCTCAGGCTCTCTTTTACTTCTTCCATCACGATGTAGCTCTTGGATTCGCGCACGTGGGGCAGCTTGAGCAGGATGTCGCCCAGCAGCTTGCGGTACGAAGCCATCTCGGAAATCCGCGCCTTCACCAGATAGTCGAAATCCCCTGACACCAGGTGGCATTCGAGCACGTGGGGCAATTTCAGCACCGCGCGTCGGAACTCTTCGAAAGTATCGCCGGATTTGTAGTCGAGGCTGATCTCGACGAACACCAGGAGACTACCCTTCAAGTGCTGCGGATTCAGGCGGGCGTTGTAGCCCATGATGATCCCCTCGCGCTCCAGGCGCCGCACCCGCTCGGTACATGGCGTGGTGGAGAGCCCGACCTTCTCGCCCAGTTCGGTGAATGAAATCCGCCCGTCCGCCTGCAGGATCCGCAAGATGTTGCGGTCGATCTTGTCCAGCTCACGTTTGGTCTGAGTGTTGGTACGCATAGGGGATGCGCCTCCGTGAAAAGGGTTTTTGCCGAGAATTGTCGCCAAATATAGGCGCTTATACAGTGAAAAGCACTGGCAAATCTTTTTTACACTGCGCGCATCATTGCTCTAACAACAGACGTACGCGGCACGCCGCGATGAGGGATACAAAAATGCGCGTTATGGTCTTGGGTAGCGGCGTCATCGGTACCGCCAGTGCTTACTATCTGGCCCGTGCCGGGTTTGAAGTGGTGGTGGTCGACCGACAGCCCGCCGCGGCCATGGAGACCAGTTTCGCCAACGCCGGCCAGGTCTCGCCGGGCTACGCCTCGCCGTGGGCTGCGCCGGGCGTGCCGCTCAAGGCCATCAAGTGGCTGTTGCAACGCCACGCGCCGCTGGCGATCAAGGCCACCGCCGACATCGACCAGTACCTGTGGATGGCGCAGATGCTGCGCAACTGCACCGCCAATCGTTACGCGGTGAACAAGGAGCGCATGGTGCGTCTGTCCGAGTACAGCCGCGACTGCCTCGACGAATTGCGCGCCGAAACCGGCATTGCCTACGAAGGCCGCAGCCTCGGTACGACCCAGTTGTTCCGCACCCAGGCGCAACTGGATAACGCCGCCAAGGACATCGCCGTATTGAAAGAATCCGGCGTGCCGTTCGAAGTCCTCGACCGCGCCGGCATTGCCCGCGTCGAACCGGCACTGGCCGGTGTCACCGACATCCTCGCAGGTGCCCTGCGCCTGCCGAACGACCAGACTGGCGACTGCCAGATCTTCACCACCCGCCTCGCCGAAATGGCCACCAAACTGGGTGTGGAATTCCGTTTCGGCCAGGACATCCAGCGCCTCGATTTCGCCGGTGATCGCATCAACGGCGTGTGGATCGACGGCAAGCTGGAAACCGCTGACCGCTACGTGCTCGCTCTCGGCAGCTACTCGCCGCAACTGCTCAAGCCGCTGGGCATCAAGGCTCCGGTGTATCCGTTGAAGGGTTACTCGCTGACCGTGCCGATCACCAACCCGGCGATGGCCCCGACTTCGACCATTCTCGACGAGACTTACAAAGTCGCGATCACCCGTTTCGACAACCGCATCCGCGTTGGCGGCATGGCGGAGATCGCCGGTTTTGACCTGTCGCTGAACCCGCGTCGGCGTGAAACCCTGGAGATGATCGTCAACGACCTTTATCCTCAGGGCGGCAATCTGGCCGAAGCGAGTTTCTGGACCGGCCTGCGTCCAACCACCCCGGATGGCACGCCGATCGTCGGCGCCACCCCGTTCAAGAACCTGTTCCTGAACACCGGTCACGGCACCCTCGGCTGGACCATGGCGTGCGGCTCCGGTCGCTTGCTGGCTGACTTGATGGCGAAGAAAAAGCCACAGATCAGCGCCGAAGGCCTCGATATTTCCCGTTATGGCAACACCACCCAGGAGTCCGCAAAGCATGGCAATCCAGCGCCAGCTCACCAATGAGCGCATGAGTCAGATCGTCAGCCACAACGGTACGGTGTATCTGTCCGGGCAGGTCGGCGATGACTTCAACGCCGGTGTCGAACAGCAGACCCGCGACGTACTCGCCAATATCGAGCGCCTGCTCGATCTGGCCGGCACCGACAAGCAGCATCTGCTGTCGGCGACGATCTACCTGAACGACATCGAGGCGCACTTTGCCGGCATGAATTCGGTGTGGGATCAGTGGCTGCCCAAGGGCGCCGCCCCGGCCCGTGCCACGGTTGAAGCGAAGATGGCCAAGCCGAACATCCTGGTCGAGATCTCCATCGTCGCCGCGTTGCCGTAACCCGTTGTAAAGATCCCTCTCCCGGTGCTGTTGGCGGTTCACGCCGCCGGCCAGCACCGGTTTTTATTCCCATGACCGCCAAGAAGTCTGCTGCCATGCGTCCTGCCCGTGCCCTGATCGACCTTCAAGCCCTGCGTCACAACTACCGTATCGCCCGTGAAGTCACTGGTGCCAAGGCACTGGCAGTGATCAAGGCCGATGCCTACGGCCATGGCGCCGTGCGTTGCGCCCAGGCGCTGGAGGCTGAAGCGGACGGCTTCGCGGTGGCGTGCATCGAAGAAGCCCTGGAACTGCGTGCCGCCGGGATTCGCGCGCCGGTGCTGTTGCTCGAAGGCTTTTTCGAGGCGGACGAGCTGGCGCTGATCGTCGAGCACGATTTCTGGTGCGTGGTGCATTCGCTGTGGCAGCTCGAAGCGATCGAGCAGGCGGCGTTGAGCAAACCGATCACCGTGTGGCTGAAGCTCGATTCGGGCATGCATCGCGTGGGCCTACATCCGAAGGATTACCCGGCGGCTTACCAGCGTTTGCTGGCCAGCGGCAACGTGGCGAAAGTCGTGCTGATGAGCCACTTCGCCCGGGCCGATGAGCTGCACGAGCAGAGCAGCGCCGATCAGGTCGCAGTGTTCGAAGCCGCGCGTCAGGGCCTGGCGGCCGAAGTCAGCCTGCGCAACTCGCCGGCGGTGCTGGGCTGGCCGCAGATTCACAGCGACTGGGTGCGCCCGGGCATCATGCTCTACGGCGCCACCCCGTTCGAAGAAGCCAACGCCGTGGCCGAGCGCCTGCAACCGGTGATGACGCTGGAATCGAAAGTCATCAGCGTGCGCGAGCTGCCGGCCGGCGAGCCGGTGGGCTACGGTGCCAAATTCATCACCGACAAGCCGATGCGTATCGGCGTGGTCGCCATGGGTTATGCCGACGGTTATCCGCGTCAGGCGCCGACCGGCACCCCGGTGTTGGTGGCCGGTCAGCGCAGCCGCATTCTTGGCCGGGTGTCGATGGACATGCTGTGCATCGACCTGACCGACGTGCCGCAAGCCGGCCTCGGTTCGACCGTCGAGTTGTGGGGCAAGAACATACTCGCCAGCGACGTGGCGAAGTGGGCGGACACCATTCCGTACCAGATCTTCTGCAACCTGCGCCGGGTGCCAAGGCTCTATTCCGAGGGTTGAAGCGCAAGCGGGGCCCAAGTGTTGTAAATACTGAACGCTGTCGCCATGATAACGCTCAATATTTCTACAGCATCAGGAGGCTCCAGCCTTGGACGTCGGTGAACGACTGCAATCGATCCGCAAGCTCAAAGGGCTTTCCCAGCGTGAACTCGCCAAGCGCGCGGGCGTCACCAACAGCACCATTTCGATGATCGAAAAGAACAGCGTCAGCCCTTCGATCAGTTCGCTGAGGAAAGTTCTGGGCGGGATTCCCATGTCCATGGTCGAGTTCTTTTCCGAAGAGATCCTGCAGGAAAAACCGACCCAGATCGTCTACAAGGCCAACGAGCTGATCGACATTTCCGACGGCGCGGTGACCATGAAACTGGTCGGCCGCGCGCACCCGAGCCGGGCCATCGCGTTCCTCAATGAAATCTACCCGCCGGGTGCCGATACCGGCGAGGAAATGCTCACCCACGAAGGCGAGGAAACCGGGATTCTGGTGGAAGGGCGCCTGGAGCTGGTGGTGGGTCTTGAAACTTTTATCCTCGAAGCCGGCGACAGCTACTACTTTGAAAGTACCAAGCCGCATCGTTTCCGTAATCCGTTCGATGCACCGGCGCGACTAATCAGCGCAGCCACGCCGGCGAATTTTTAAACAAAGAGGCGCCAGGCCATACCGGCGAAGGCACCCGAAACGTTTTTCCACAGCGCGATATAACCCCTTCGACTTTGGGGTTGTTTCAGTGAAGCGGGCTAACCGCTATACTTGCGCCCGCCTGCGAACCGTGGCCGCAGGCGTGAATAGCCACCATTGAGGGTGAACGCGTGAACCTAATTATGAAAATGCTGGCTGCACCAGCAACCGTACTGGCCCTCTGGGCTGTCAGCGCTCAAGCTGCGACGAATGACGACATTGCCAAACGCCTCGAGCCTGTCGGCCAGGTGTGTGTTCAAGGGCAAGAGTGCAAGGGGATGGAAGTCGCTGCTTCGGCAGGCGGCGGTGGCGGCGCCAAGACGCCGGACGAAGTGATTGCCAAACATTGCAACGCTTGCCACGGCTCCGGCCTGCTGGGCGCACCGAAAATCGGTGACGCCGCCGCCTGGAAAGAGCGCGCCGATCACCAGGGCGGCCTCGACGGCATCCTGGCCAAGGCCATCACCGGCATCAACGCCATGCCGCCGAAAGGCACCTGCGCTGATTGCTCGGACGACGAGCTGAAAGGTGCGATCCAGAAGATGTCCGGCCTGAAATAAGCCGCGCTTCTGACGAAAAAAACCGTCTTCGGACGGTTTTTTTGTGCCCGCGATTTGGGCCTGAGGCTGTTCTTTGCAGCAAACAACCGGCAATCTCGGTCGTACCTCTATTCACGGAACGGGCAGGAGGCTTCAGATGGTGCAGTTGTGTTCGATCGAACAGGCAGTGGATGACGTGCTGGCGCGGTTGCCGGCGCATATCCACATGGGCCTGCCGCTGGGGCTGGGCAAACCCAATCCCTTCGTCAACGCGCTGTACCGGCGGGTTGCCGGGTTGCCCGACCGGCAGCTGACGATCTACACCGCCCTGTGCCTCGGCCGTCCGGCCCTGGGCGACGGTTTGCAGAAGCGCTTCATCGAACCCTTCGTCGAGCGGGTGTTCGGTGATTACCCGGAACTGGAATTTCTCGCCGACCTGCACCGCGACAGCCTGCCGTCCAACATCCGCATCGAGCAATTTTTCATGCAGCCCGGCAGCCTGCTCAACAGCGCGCCGGCCCAGCAGGATTACGTCAGCAGCAACTACAGCCACGCCGCCCGCGACATCAACGCCGCCGGGCTGAATTTGGTGGCGCAGTTGCTCGCCAGCAGCAGCGAACATCCCGATCGCCTGAGCCTCAGTTGCAACCCGGACATCACTCTCGACCTGTTCCCGATGATCGCCAAACGCCGGGCAGCGGGAGAGACCATTCTGCTGGTCGGCCAGGTGCACACCGAGCTGCCGTACATGCCGGGCGATGCCGAAGTCGATATCGATACCTTCGACCTGCTGATCGACGAGAAGGACAGCAGCACGCTGTTTTCCACGCCAAACATGCCCGTCGGCTTTCAGGATCACTTCATCGGATTACACGCCAGTACGTTGGTACGCGATGGCGGTACCTTGCAGATCGGCATCGGCTCGATGGGCGATGCGCTGACTGCTGCGTTGCTGGCGCGTCAGGCCGACAACGCCGGATACCTGGACTTGCTGGCCGATGTGAACCTCAGCCAGTGGGCGCAATTGATCGAGCGCGAGGGCGGCATCGAGCCCTTCGCCAAAGGCCTGTACGGTTGCAGCGAAATGTTCGTCAACGGCCTGCTGGTGCTGGCCGAAGCCGGGATCATCCGGCGCAAGGTCTACCCGGATGTGCAGACCCAGGAGCAGGCCAACGCCGGGACTCTCGACGAGGCGGCGCAAACCGATGGCCTGTCGATCCACGGCGGTTTCTTCCTCGGGCCGCGCAGCTTCTATGAGCGCTTGCGTGAATTACCGCTGAGCAAACGCCTTGAATTCAACATGACCCGCATCAGCTACATCAACGAGCTGTACGGTCAGGAAGAGCTCAAGCGCCTGCAGCGTCTGGATGCGCGGTTCATCAACACCGTGTTCACCATGACCCTGCTGGGCGCCGGGGTGGCGGATCAACTGGAAGACGGGCGGGTGCTCAGCGGCGTCGGCGGGCAGTACAACTTCGTTGCCCAGGGCCATGCGCTGCACGATGCGCGGTCGATCCTGCTGCTGCGCAGCTGGCGCGAATCCGGCGGCGATGTCAGTTCGAACATCGTTTGGGAGTACGGCCACTGCACGATTCCACGGCACCTGCGGGACATTGTGGTGACCGAGTACGGCATCGCCGATCTGCGCGGCAAGTCGGATGCGGTGGTGATCGAGGCGCTGTTGAACATCAGCGACTCGCGCTTTCAGCAGGGTCTGATCGAGCAGGCGCAGAAGGTCGGCAAGCTGCCGAAGGATTTCCGTCTCGATCCGCGCTTTACCGACAACACCCCGCAACGCTTGCAGGCGATTGCCGCGCGGCATCCGAACCTGTTTCCGGAGTATCCGCTGGGCTGCGATTTCACGGAGGTCGAGAAGGATCTGTTGCGGGCGCTGAACTGGCTCAAGAGCAAGTTCAAGCTGACGGAGATTCTGGAACTGGGCAAGGCAGCGCTGGACGCGCCTGAGGCTTCGCTGTATCCGGAGCATCTGGCGCGCATGCAGCTCACCGATCCGGAGGGTCTGAAGGAAGACCTGTTTCAGCGGTTGTTGCTCACTGGCCTGAAGGCCACCGCGCAGTAGCATCCGCCGCATCCCGGGGATGCGGCGGCAAGCTTGCGCCTTTAGCGATTACTCGATGAAAGTAACCACGCCATCCTTCAGCGACTTCACGCGAGCCAGCGACTCGACGCGGTAACCCTGCGAATCCAGCTCCGCACGGCCGCCCTGGAACGACTTCTCGATCACGATGCCCAGGCCCGCGACGGTGGCGCCGGCCTGCTTGATGATCGAGATCAGCGCCTGGGACGCCTTACCGTTGGCCAGGAAGTCGTCGATGATCAGCACGCGATCGCTGCTGGTCAGGTGACGCGGGGAGATGGCCACGGTGCTTTCGGTCTTCTTGGTGAACGAGTAAACGGTTGCCGACAGCAGGTTTTCAGTCAGGGTCAGGGACTGTTGCTTGCGGGCGAAGATCACCGGCACACCGAGGTTCAGACCGGTCATGATCGCCGGAGCGATGCCCGACGCTTCGATGGTGACGATCTTGGTGATGCCCGAATCCTTGAACAGCGTGGCGAATTCGTCGCCGATCAGCTTCATCAGGGCCGGGTCGATCTGGTGGTTCAGGAAGGCGTCGACCTTCAGGACCTGGTCGGAAAGCACAATGCCTAGTTCGCGGATTTTCTGGTGCAATGCTTCCATGAAGCTGTCCTCATTTGACGCTTTGTGCGTCGAAGGTCTAGTAAAAAGTGGTCAATTCTAGCGCTTTAACATCGCGCGTATATCAGCCAATGCGCTGTTGCCCCGCACGGCTTTGACTTCGGTCGGTGTGTCGTCGTTGCCTTCCCAGGCCAGGTCGTCCGGCGGCAGTTCATCGAGGAAGCGGCTTGGCGCGCAGTCGATGATCTCGCCGTACTGTTTGCGCTTGGCGGCGAAGGTAAACGCGAGGGTCTGGCGCGCGCGGGTAATGCCCACGTAGGCCAGGCGGCGTTCTTCTTCGATGGTGTCGGCTTCGATACTGGAACGGTGCGGGAGGATTTCCTCTTCCATGCCCATGATGAACACGTAAGGGAATTCCAGGCCCTTGGACGCATGCAGGGTCATCATCTGCACGCCTTCGGCGCCGTCTTCCTCTTCCTGCTGACGTTCCAGCATGTCACGCAGGACGAGTTTGCCGATGGCGTCCTCGACGGTCATTTCGCCGTCTTCGTCTTTTTCCAGGGTGTTCTTCAAGGCTTCGATCAGGAACCAGACGTTGCTCATCCGGTAGTCCGCGGCCTTGTCGCTGGAACTGTTGGTGCGCAGCCAGTTCTCGTAGTCGATGTCCATGACCATGCTGCGCAGGGCGGAGATCGGGTCTTCGCCGGCGCACTGCTCGCGCACCTTGTCCATGAAGCGCTTGAAGCGCGACAGGCGATCGGTGAAGCGGCTGTCCAGATGTTCGCCCAGGCCGAGTTCGTCGGTGGCGGCGTACATCGAGATTTTGCGTTCGGTGGCGTAGTTGCCGAGTTTTTCCAGGGTCGTCGAGCCGATTTCACGGCGCGGCACGTTGATCACACGCAGGAAGGCGTTGTCGTCGTCCGGGTTCACGATCAGGCGGAAGTAGGCCATCAGGTCTTTCACTTCCTGACGGCCGAAGAAGCTGTTGCCGCCGCTCAAACGGTACGGCACCTGATGGTGCTGCAGTTTCAGCTCGATCAGCTTGGCCTGGTAGTTGCCGCGATAGAGGATCGCGAAATCGCTGTACGGGCGGTCGGTGCGCAAGTGCAGGCTGAGGATTTCCATGGCCACGCGCTCGGCTTCGGCGTCCTCGTTGCGGCAGCGGATCACGCGGATCTCGTCGCCGTGGCCCATCTCACTCCACAGCTGCTTTTCGAATTCGTGCGGGTTGTTCGAGATCAGCACGTTGGCGCAGCGCAGGATGCGGCTGGTGGAGCGGTAGTTCTGCTCCAGCATCACCACTTTCAGGGACGGGTAGTCGTCCTTGAGCAGCATCAGGTTTTCCGGCCGCGCGCCGCGCCAGGCGTAGATCGACTGGTCGTCGTCGCCCACCACGGTGAACTGGTTGCGCTTGCCGATGAGCATTTTCACCAGCAAATACTGGCTGGCGTTGGTGTCCTGGTATTCGTCGACCAGCAGGTAACGCACCTTGTTCTGCCACTTTTCGAGGATGTCGGCGTGCTCTTCGAAGAGTTTCACCGGCAGCAGGATCAGGTCATCGAAGTCCACCGCGTTGAACGCCTTGAGCGTGCGCTGGTAGTGGGTGTAGACGATGGCAGCGGTCTGCTCCTTGGGGTTGCGGGCGTTTTCCAGGGCCTGGGCCGGCAGGATCAGGTCGTTTTTCCAGGCGCCGATCATGTTCTTGATCTCGTCGACGCCGTCGTCGCCTGCATATTCCTTCTGCATGATGTCGGTCATCAGCGACTTGACGTCGGTTTCGTCGAAGATCGAGAAACCGGGTTTGTAGCCCAGCCGTTCATGTTCCTTGCGGATGATGTTCAGGCCCAGGTTGTGGAAGGTGCAGACCGTCAGGCCGCGACCTTCGCCGGCACGCAGCAGCGTGCCGACCCGTTCCTTCATCTCGCGCGCGGCCTTGTTGGTGAAGGTCATGGCGACGATGTACTGGGCACGGATGCCGCAGTTCTGGATCAGGTGCGCAATCTTGCGCGTGATCACGCTGGTCTTGCCGGAGCCAGCACCGGCGAGCACCAATAGAGGGCCGCCGACGTAGTTCACGGCTTCTTGCTGCCGGGGATTGAGTCGGGACATACGAAAATTCGGGAGTCGTTGACGAAATGGGCCGGCATTTTAACAGGCTCAGCGATTTGTGCTGCTCTCTCCGACTTGTGACGCAGCACGCGATTCAAATTTGCCGGTTTTGTTACTTTCACGCAGGATGCGCGGTGATTTTGCGGCTAATGTTCTCATTCGTGACACAAAATAACGTTTTGATAACCGTTGTCGTTTGGTCATTGGTAGCCGCAACGGCATAATGCCCGCCGCCCACATCATTGCAGAGTCTAGGGAGTCAGCTTGACTACGCCTGTCGAACCCTTGCGTTTGCTGCTACTGGCCGAAGAGCCAGCGTGGACAGCGTTATTGCGCGAGTGTCTGGCTCCGTTGGGGAGTGCGGTGGTGCTGATCAGCGCGCCGAACTGGGAGTCGGTCAGCAGTCTGTTCGAAGACAACCGCCACGCGGTGTTGTTGACCGTTCCCGCGTTGCAGCCGGCGCCCGGCCGTTGCAGCCTGCCGACGGTATTGCTTCTGGAACACGAACCGGCGACCGCGCCCGACGGCGTCAGCGACTGGCTGGTATTCGATGCCCTCGATGCCGGCATGCTCCGGCGTTGCCTGCGGCATGTGCGCGAACGTGGCGTGCTGGAAAACACCCTGCAACGCCTGGCCGAACAGGATCCGCTGACCGGCATCGCCAACCGTCAGGGCTTCCAGACCCTGCTCACGGCGCGCCTCGCCGAAAACGACGGCCGCGGCCTGGCCCTCGGGCACCTCGACCTCGACAACTTCCGCCACGCCAACGATGCCCTCGGCCACCAGGCCGGCGATAGGCTGATCCTGCAAGTCGTCGCACGATTGAAAAGTCAGCTGGAAGTCGGCGATCAACTGGCGCGCCTGGGCAGCGATGAATTCGCCCTGCTGATCGATACCCGCCGCGCCCCGCAACGGGCGGAATGGATGGCCGAACGCATCACCGAAGCTCTGGCTGAACCTTACTGGGTTGACGGCGAAAGCCTGTTGATCGGCTCCAGCCTCGGCATCGCCCATGCCCGGGCCCAAGGCGGTGCGGATCCGCTGATGTGGCACGCGCACATCGCCATGCAGCAGGCCAAGAGTACTCAGGGCTGCACCTTTCACATCTTCAACGAACGAATCAACCGCAACGCGCGAAGCATGGCCGACCTCGAAAGCGAGCTGCGCCGGGCTTTGCGTCGCGATGAGCTGGAGTTGCATTACCAGCCGCGTCTGAACCTGCAGGACGGCCAGATCGTCGGCCTCGAAGCGCTGGTCCGCTGGCGTCACAGCGAACGCGGCTTGCTGCCGCCGAGCGAATTCGTGCCGCTGGCCGAGCAAAGTGGGTTGATTGTGCCGCTGGGTTACTGGGTGATTTCCCGGGCCCTGCGGGACATGCAGGCGTTGCGCGAACGCGGTCTGCCGGCGCTGCACATGGCGATCAACCTGTCGTTCCGCCAGTTTCAGGACAGCCAGTTGCTGCCGACGCTCAGCCGTCTGATCGCCGAGCGAGGGGTCGAGGCGCAGTGGCTGGAATTCGAACTCACCGAAACCGCCGTGATGCGCCGCAGCGATCTGGTCAAGCAGACCATGGACGCGCTCGGTCGCCTCGGCGTGCGTTTTTCGCTGGATGATTTCGGTACCGGGTTCTCGTCGTTCGTGCACCTCAACAGCCTGCCGATCACCTTGCTGAAGATCGACAAGAGCTTCGTCGGCGGCATGGAGCAGCGCGAAGAGAACCGCAAACTGGTGCACGCGATGATCAACCTCGCGCACAACCTGCATCTGGAAGTGGTGGCCGAAGGGGTAGAAACCCGCGAGCAACTGGATCTGCTGCGAGGGTTCGGCTGCGATCAGGTGCAGGGTTACCTGATCAGCAAGCCGTTGCCGTTGGCGGAGCTGGTTGATTATCTGGTGGCTGATGCCAGTCAGCCTCCGCTGGGAATTGTGGTCTGACGAACAAGTAAGCGGGAGCAAGGTTGCTCCCGCCGACCTGTCATTCCGGCTGAGCGATCTTGAAGCCTTGAGGTTGCGGCTCGAGCCGAATCATCCGCTTCATTTTCCATTCGAACGCCAGCGTCAGGCTCACCGCCGCGCAGGCAAGCCCCAGCGCCAGACCCCACCAGACGCCGGTCGGCCCCCAGTGCAGATGGAACGCCATCAGCCACGCCGCCGGCGCGCCGATCAGCCAGTAGCAACCGAGCCCGACCAGAAACGTGGTCTTGGCATCCTTGAGTCCACGAATGCAGCCCATGGCAATCGTCTGCGTGCCGTCGAACAGTTCGAACCACGCCGCCACCGCCAGCAGGCTCACCGCCAGACGAATCACCTCGGCAAACGCCGGGTCGTTATGGTCGAGGAACAAACCGACCAACTGATTCGGCAGCAACCAGAACACCATCGCAAACCCCAGCATCACCACTGCGCCAAAGACGATGCCGACCCGCCCGGACATCCGCGCATCGCTCAATTGCCCGGCGCCGTAATGCTGGCCGACGCGCATGGTGATCGCATACGACATCCCCGCCGGAACCATGAACGCCACCGAGACGATTTGCAGGGCGATCTGGTGCGCCGCCAGTTGCGTACTGCCCATGGTGCCCATGCACAGCGCCGCGAAGGCGAACAGCCCGACTTCCACCGCGTAGGTTCCGCCGATCGGCAGGCCCAGGCGCCAGAGTTCTTTCAGGTACTGCCGGTTCGGCCGCGACAGGCCTTCGCGCAACGGGTAGGCGTCGTAGGCCGGATGCCGGCGAATATGCCAGGCCAGTGCCAGCGCCATGCAGTTGGCGACAATCGCCGTGACCAGGCCGATACCGGTCAGCCCGAGTTTCGGCAGGCCGAACATGCCGGTGATCAGCGCGTAATTGAGCAGGAAGTTGGCCACCGTGCCGGCGAGGCTGATGACCATCACCGGTGTTGCCCGGCCGATGGCGCTGGTGAAACCGCGCAGGGCCATGAAGCTCAGGTAGCCGGGCAGGGCGAAGGGCAGGGCGATCAGGAACTGCCCGGCGGCGTTGACGTTGGTCTCGGTCTGGCCGAACAGCAGCAACACCGGTTTCAAGTTCCACAACAGCAGCCCGGCACCGAGCGCCATCAGCCACGCCAGCCACAGTCCGGCCTGGGTCAGTTTCGCGGCGCCGATAATGTCACCGGCACCCTGACGAATCGCCACCAGAGTGCCGACCGCCGCGATCACGCCGATGCAGAAAATCGACACGAACGAATAACTCGCCGCGCCCAGACCGCCGCCGGCCAGCGCTTCGGGACTGAGGCGGGCCATCATCAGGGTGTCGGTCAGCACCATCAACATGTGCGCCAACTGCGAGGCGATCAACGGCCCCGCCAGCCGCAGGATGGCCCAGAGTTCGGTACGCACAGGACGCTGCATGTTTTCACATCCTTATAAAAGAGGGAGCAAGAGACCGTCGATTCTCAGGGTTTGGCGCGGGTTGCACAAAGGGATAAAAAGGATGGGTGGCATGATTAAAACTCATCCTGCCGCGATTCTGCTAAGTTGGCGCAATCCCGCCATTGGAGCGCTGTGCATGTCCCGTCGTCTTCCACCCTTGTATGCCCTGCGCGCATTCGAAGCGGCGGCCCGCC